>VXOS01000170.1 GCA_009839925.1 Chloroflexota bacterium | reverse complement strand
CCCGGGGGGGCGGCGCTCGGCCCGCCGGCCGCCCCGCGGCCCGCCCGGGGGGGGGCCACCCCCCCGCGCACCCCCGCGGCCCCCCCCCCCGCCCGCGAGCTCGCGGCCGAGGCGGCCCGCGACGGCGTCGACCTGCTCGTCGCGGCGGGCGGCGACGGGACCATCCACGAGGCCGTCAACGGCCTCGCCGGCAGCGAGACGGCGCTTGCCGCCATCCCCGCAGGCACCGCCAACGTCTGGGCGCGCGAGGCCGGCATCCCCCGCAACGCCGCCCGCGCGCTCGCCTGGATCGAGGGGGCGCGGCGCGTCCGCATCGACCTCGGGCGCGCAGAGTTCGAGGACCCCGGCGGGGAGCGGGCGGAGCGCTCCTTCCTGCTGATGTGCAGCACCGGGCTGGACGCCGAGGCGGTGCGCCGCATCGGCGGGGGCGGGTGGACCAAGCGCTGGCTCGGCCCCGTCCCGTACGCCCTCCACGGCAGCGAACGCCTGCTGCGCGCGCCGGCGGTGCACACGCGCATCGCCATCGAGGGTTCCGAGGACGCAGCGATCGAGCGTTCGCTGCTCTTCGCGATCGCCGGCAACACGCGGCTCTACGGCGGCATCGCGCGGCTGACCGGCGACGCTCGCGCGGACGACGGCCTGCTCGACCTCGCGGCCTTCTGCGGCCGCGGCCTCGCCTCGCGTCTCACGCTCGGCGGGCGGGTCGTCCCGCGCGCGCTCGGCCGGGGCCTTCGAGGCCCCCTCGCGCCGCTGCTGGGCGGCTCCGCCGACTACCGGCGTGGCGCCGCGATCCGCATCGAGCCGGAGCTGCCGCTGGCGGTGCAGGCGGACGGCGAGTACCTCGGCGTCACGCCCCTCACGCTGACCGTCGAGCCGAGGGCGCTCGACGTGCTGGTGGCTCCGCGACGGCTCGCGCTGCTCGGCGAGTAGCGCGTCTCAGGCCTCACCCCTCCGCGCGCAGCTCGCCGGTCTCGATGCGGTAGCGCCGCGCGTCCGGCAGCTCGGCGGCGGCCGGGCGGTCCGGGTCGGGCGTGGTGATCACGACCTGGTCGACGCCGTAGGCGGCGGCCAGCACGCGCTCGCGGCGCGCCTCGTCCAGCTCCGAGAGGATGTCATCGAGCAGCAGCAGCGGCGGGTCGCCCGTGCGCTCGTGCGAGAGCGCGACCTCGGCCAGCCGCAGCGCGAGGGCCAGCGTGCGCTGTTCGCCGCGCGAGGCGAACGCGCCCGCCTCCCCCTCGCCGATCGCGAAGTGCACGTCGTCGCGATGCGGCCCGCTGCGCGTCATGCCCGCCGCGATGTCGTCGCCGCGCCTCGCGAGCAGCGTCTCGTGCAGCGCGGCCTGCGCGGCTCCGGTGGCGTCCTCCGGGCCGCCGGGACCGGCCACCGAGAGCGCCGCCGCCTGCTCCGGCGGCAGCCGCGGCTGGTAGCGCACCTCGAGCGGTGGCGAGGCGGGCGCGAGTTGCTCCCAGCGCTCGGCGGCGCCCGCGGCGAGCGCGGCCAGCGCCGCGGCGCGGCCTGCGAGGATCACTCCGCCCGCCGTCGCCAGCTCGCCGTCCCAGAACTCGAGCTCGTCGACGCCCCGGCCGCGCCGCTCCTGCAGCCGGCGCAGCAGCCCGTTGCGCTGCGTCAGCACGCGCTGGTAGCGCTGTAGCGCCCGCACGTAGCGCACGTCCAGCTGCGAGATCGTGATGTCCAGGTAGCGGCGTCGCTGACCCGGCGACCCGGCGATGATCTGCAGATCGTCGGCGGAAAAGGGCACGACGCGCAGCTGGCCGATCAGGTCCGAGGCGCGCCTCGCGACCCCGTTGACGCGGAAGCGCCGCCCCGTCGCCGCCGGGCGGCCGTCCGCCGCCGTCGCCTCGCGCACCGTCACGGCCAGCTCGACGGCGACCGAGCCTCTCGCCGTCGATACGTCCGCCGCGAGGCGAGCGGCGGGCAGCGGATCGTCGCGCAACGCCTCCCGCGAGATCAGCTCGATGTCCGCGCGCGCCCGCGCGCTGCGCGCGGTCGCCAGCAGCGTGATCGCCTCCAGCAGGTTGCTCTTGCCGCTCGCGTTCGCCCCGCTGACCACGTAGCTGCCGGGCTCGAGCGACAGATCGAGGCTGCGGAAGGTGCGGACGTTGCCGAGCGTGAGGCGGTCGAGGTGCATCGGGCGCCCCTGCGGGCGGCTACCGCAGTTCGAAGCGCAGGCTGCGCTCGGCCTCGGAGACGTCCGCCGCCTCCACGCGCACGCCGAGCCGTTCGCCGAGGGCCGCCCCGAGCGCCCCGGCGGCGACCGCTGCGTCGAACGTGAGCCGCAGTTGCGCCTCGCCTTCCGCGTAGCCCTCGACGGAGGCCTGGCGTACGCCGGGGAGCTGCGCGAGCGCGCCCTGCACACGCAGCAGCCCCTGGAACCCCTCGACCGGCGTCACGCGCAACAGCACCGAGCCGCCTTCAGGATCGAACACGACGTCCGCTCCGGCCCCGTCCTCGCTCCACGCCACGGCCTCGACGCGCTCCGCGGCATCCTCCACGACCTCCGCGGGCTCGGCCGCTGCGTCCGGCTCCCGCGAGGCAGCCGGCGGTACCTCCATCGCCGCTTCGGGTTCGGGCTCCTCGGGCGGCTCCTCCGCGTCCTGGGCCTGTTGCAGCGCGTCGATGTCGCCAAGCAGCTCCTGCAGGGAGCGGAGCTTCTCGCCCAGCTCTCCAGCCGGCCCCCCGGCCGGTGGCGGCTCCTCGGGCGGCTCCTCCGCGGCGGCGAGGGCCTCGATCTGCTCGCGCGCGTCGGCGAACGACTCGTCGATCAGCTGCTGCGCACGTGCGCGGGCGTCGGCGAGGATCTGCTCGACCTCGTCCATCGGGGGCGCGGTTCGTGTCCGTGGCTGCGGGGGCGCTGCGGGTTGCGCGGGCGTGGCTGTCTCGTCCCCGGAGATGGCGACGAGTAGCTGGCCGACGGCGCGAAGCAGCGCCGCGACCTCCGCCTGGGGCTGCTCGCCGTCGCGCTGCAGCGTCATGCCGGGCTCCACCCTCGATGGCGAGCGCAGCGCCGCGTCTGGCGCGCTGCCGCTCGCACGCAGAGGATACGCTGGCCGCCGCGGCCCTGCCGCACGCGAGCGCGCGGCGGCCCGAGGAGGCGAGCATGACCACTGACACCGACCGGGACACGCTGCGCATCGGCTTCATCGGCGCGGGCGCAAACACCCGCTCCCGCCACATCCCCGGCTTCCAGGCGATCGAGGGCGTCGAGCTGGCCGCCGTCTGCAACCGCTCGCGCGAGAGCGGGCAGCGCGTCGCCGAGGAGTTCGGTATCGCGCGCGTCGCCGAGGATCCCGGCGCACTCTTCGACGACCCCGAGATCGACGCGATCTGCATCGGCACCTGGCCGTACCGCCACCGCGAGTACAGCGTGCGCGCGCTGGAGGCGGGCAAGCACGTGCTCTGCGAGGCGCGCATGGCGATGGACGCCGCCGAGGCGCGCGAGATGCTGGCCGCCGCGCAGGCGCGGCCCGACCTCGTGGCGCAGCTCGTGCCCGCGCCGTTCGACCTCGCGAGCTGGCGCACGATCCGCCGCCTGCTCGCCGAGGGCGCGCTGGGCGAGCTGCGCGAGGCGCACGTCACGGTGCTCGGCGGCGGCGCGCTCGACCCCGCTCAGCCGCTGCACTGGCGTGAGCGCGGCGAGTACTCCGGCCGCAACACGATGATGCTCGGCATCTTCGCCGAGACCGTGCAGCGCTGGCTCGGCCCGACCGAGCGCGTCGTCGCCGACGCCGCCACCTTCGTCACCTCGCGGCGCGACCAGGAGAGCGGCGAGGACTACGAGATCGGGATTCCGGACAGCCTCGGCGTCTTCGCGCGCATGGCGAACGGCGCGCGCGTCAGCTACCAGCTGAGCGGGCTCACGCACGCCCCCGCGATCGCCAACGGCATCTCGCTCTACGGCAGCGCCGCCTCGCTGCACTGGACGCAGGCCGGGGACGGCATGTCGCTCGCCCCGCTCGGTGAGGAGCCGCGGCTCCTCGAGCCGGACCCCGGTACGGCCGGCGCCTGGAACGTCGAGGCCGACTTCGTCGCCTCGATCCGCGAGGGCGCCCCCGTCGAGCTGACGAGCTTCGAGGACGGCCTGCGCTACATGCAGTTCACCGAGGCCGTCTGGCGCAGCTGGTCCGAGGGCCGCGCAGTCGCCCTCGACGAGCTGTAGCCCTCGGGACGCGCGGGGGCATAGCGTGACTGCCGGATGAACCTGATGGGCCAGCGACGCGCCGAGACCAGGCCGCGCCGGTGAGCGCGCGGCCTTCGGACGCCCGGGCCGGGAGTGGGTGGAGTCGCGAGGCCTTCTCGCCGCTCGCCAGCGGCGCCTACCGGCGGCTCTGGACGGCGACGCTGATCCAGTTCCTCGGGATGATGACGGCCGGCGTCGTGCGCGCGTTCCTCGCCTTCGACCTGACCGACTCCAACACCGCCGTCGCCGCCCAGCTCTTCGCCTTTGGGCTCACCCTGTTCCCCACGATGATCGGGGCGGGCGTGATCACGGACCGCCTCTCGCGCAAGACCGTGCTCACCGCCGCGCAGTTGCTGCTGATGGCGCAGGCGCTGCTGCTCGGCGTGATCATCCTGAGCGGGCTGCTCGAGTACTGGATGCTCTTCTCCCAGTCCGTGATCGAGGGCTTCGCCGTCGCCTTCCTCGTGCCCTCGCGGCAGGCAATGACCGGGCAGCTGCTCGGTGGGCAGGGCGCGGGCCGCGGCGTCGTGCTGCAGCAGGGCGCGATGGGCGCGGGCCGTATCCTCGGACCGATTGGCGGCGGCGCGCTGGTCGGCACGGTCCTCGGGTTCGGCGGCGTCTTCCTGCTCGTCGCGCTCTGCTACGGCATCGCGGCCTGGATGACCTTCGGCGTGCCCGGCGACTTCCGCAGCGAGGACGAGTCGCGCGACTCCTTCTTCGGCACGCTCGCCGCGGGCCTGCGCTACGTTCGAGGGCGTCCCGCGCTGCTTGTCACCGTGATCACGGCGTACGTCGTGGCCCTCACCTCGATTCCCTACTTCGTGTTGCTGCCGGGGATGGTGATCGATGTCTTCGGGCGCGACGCCTTCGAGCTGGGCGCCATTACCTCCGCCTCCTCGGTCGGCGCGATCGCCGTCACCGTCTGGGCCGCGGCGGTCGTGCATCGTCCCGTGGCCTGGCAGCTCTTCCTTGGAACCTCGTTCCTCTTCGGGCTGGTCGTCATCGCCTTCGGCCTCGCGCCGAACTTCCCGATCGCGCTGGTGATCATCGTGCTGCTGGGCGCCGTCGAGATGGGCTACATCTCGTTCGTGCTGGGGCTCGGCATGGCCTACTCGCACCGCCGTTACGATGGGCGCGTGCAGGCGCTGATCGTCTCCAGCTTCAGCTTCCTCGGCTTCGTCTCGCTCCCCATCGGCGCGCTCGCCGACGCAATCGGCGTGCGCGGCGCGCTGATCGCCGAGGGCGCGGCGGGCGCCGCCCTGATCGTACTGGTCGTGCTTTACTCGCGCCGCATCGGGGCCGCCGAGGACGCGCGCGTCCCTGCCGACGAGGAGCGCATCCGCGCGCTCGCGGCGGACGGTACGGAATGAGGCCGGCGTGAGACGAGACATCCGCGTCCGCGTCTTCGATTTCGGCGACTCGGTGCCGCGCTCGCCGCGCGAGATCCTCGTGCGCTTCCTCGTGCACGCCGCGGGTCTCTGGCTCGCCGCCGGGATCGTGCCCGGCATCCAGGTCGGCGACGTGGCCTCGCTGGCGGCGGCGACGGCGATCTTCGGGCTGCTGAACGCCTTCGTCCGGCCGCTCGCCTACCTCGCCTCGGCCTGCCTGATCGTGCTCACGCTCGGGCTCTTCATCTTCGTGATCCACGCGGGGCTGCTGGCGGTCACGGCCTGGATCTGCGGGCAGCTCGGCCTGGCCTTCAGCATCGAGGGTTTCTGGTCGGCGCTGTTCGGCTCGCTGATCGTTTCGCTCGTCTCGCTGCTCGCCCACGTCCTGCAACGCAGCCGCCGCCGGGACAGCGCAGCCTAGACCGGCTGCTCGACTGCCTCGCGGGCTTCCGCGGCGCCGGAGGCGCGCGAATCGCGGATCGTGCTCACCGCGCCGCTGCGCACCACCTCGATGCGGTCGGAAAGCCGCTCGGCGACCTCGGGCACGTGCGAGGTCACCCCGACCAGCCGCCGCCCGCCGGCGAGTGACTCGAGCCCCCCGATCGCGATGTCGAGCGAGTCCTGGTCGAGCGAGCCGAAACCTTCGTCGAGGAACAGCGATTCGAGCGACATCGCGCCGCCGTGTCCGGCGATCTCGGGCAGCCGCTCGGACAGGGCCAGCGCCAGCGCGAGGCTGGCGAGGAAGGTCTCGCCGCCGGAGAGCGTCTTGACCGAGCGCCGCTCGTCGCCGTTCAGCTTGTCGATCACCGAGAAGGCATCGCCCTCGGCGACCAGCCGGTAGCGGCCGCTGGAGAGCGCGAGCAGCCGTTCGGCGGCATCGGCCGCCAGCAGCTGCATCGCCTCGCGCTGCACGTAGGCGATGAAGCGGTTGCGGCGCAGCTCCTGCGCGAGCGAGTCCGAGAGCCGGGCGCGGCCGTCGTAGTCCTCCGCCTCCGCCTGCATTCCGTGAGCGCGCTCCGCGTCCGCGCGGGCTCGCTCCAGTCGCTGCGCGGCCAGGGCCTGATCGCGCGCGCACGCGGCGTGTGCGTCGCGGTGCGCGGCGAGCAGCACGGGCACGCGCTCCGCCGAGGGCTCCCCGTCCACCTGCGCCGCCGTCCACGCCTCCGCGAAGCGCGCGCCTGCCTCGTTCGCCGTCGTGCGAGCTTCAGCGAGCGCACCCGCGAGGCGCGCGACGGCATCCTCGGCGCGGGTGAGCGCCTCGCACGCCGCCTCGCGACGGGCGTCCGCCGCCGCTTGCGTCTGTCCGGCCTCGCGCAGCGCCGTCTCGAGCTCGCGATGGCGCGCGGCCTGCTGCTTCGCCGCGGCGAGGGCGGCGCGCACGGCATCCGGATCGGCATCCTCGCCACCGAGCGAGGCGAGCTGCTCGCCCGCGCGCTGCAGGGCGGCGTCGGCCCGGTCCCGGCGCTCCTGCGCGCGCGTCACGTTCGAGGCTGCCTCGCGGGCGCGATCGCCCGCCTGGCGCGCGGCTTCGCGCGCCGTTGCGGCGCTGGCCCCGGCTGCTCTCTGCCCCTCGATCGCCGCAGCGAGGGCGGCGTGCACGGTCTCCGGCTCGCCGGCCTCGCCGGGCGCCTCGTCGCCGATCGCCTCGCCGATCGAGGCGCGCAGCAGCGCGAGCGCGCGAGCCGCCTCGGAGGCGCGATCGCGGTCGGCGGCAGCGGCCGCTACCCGCGCACGTTCGGCCTCGGCGGCCGTCTCGGCCGCGGCGACCGCCTCGTCGAGGGCGTCGGGGTCGGCGCCTGCCTGCGCGGCCTCCTCGCGCAGCTCCGCGATCGTGGCCTGCGCGCGCTCCAGCGCCTCGGTCGCCTGGGCGGCACGCACGTCCGCCGCCGCGAGGGCGGTCGAGGCCGCGCCGTGCTCCCCGCGCGACTCGGCGAGCACGGCCTCCGCCGCCTCAAGCGCCGCGCGCGCCTCGTCGAGCTCGGGCGCGGCGTGCAGTTTGATGTGTTCGATCGGCTCGCCGCAGACCGGGCACGGGTCGCCGGGCTTGAGCCCGCGCTGGAGCGCGAGCGCCGCGTCCTGCCGCTGCGCCGCTTCGAGCGCCGCGGCGCGTTCGTCGCGTGCCTGCTCGGCGCCGCGCAGCAGCGCGTCCGCGGCGTTCGAGGACTGCTCGGCGGCCTCGTGGGATTCGCGCGCTGCTTCCTGCTCGCGCGATGCGACTGCGACCGCCCCCAGCTGCTCGCCCAGGCGCCCGGAGAGCGCGGTCAGCCGCCGCGCCTCCTCAGTGCGCGCGAGGGCGGCCGACTCGGCGGCGGCGCGCTCGTCGTCGGAGGCGTTCGCCTGCTCGCCGAGCGCCTGCTCGGTGGCCAGCGCAGCCGCGGCCGCGGCCGCGAGGGCGTCCCGTGCGGCCTGCTGCGCCTCGTCCGCCGCCGAGCGCACGGCCTCCGCCTGGTCCGCCTCGGTCTGCAGCACGGCGGCCTGCTCCGAGGCCTGTTCGGCGGCCTCGAACGCCGCGCGCTGCTCCGCCTCGGCCTCGCCGACGGCGCGGGTGGCGGCCTCGCGCTGCTCCAGCAGCAAGGCCTGGCCCTCGAGGTCGCGGTGCGCCTGCTCGTCGTAGCCGAGAGCGGCGCGCTCCGCCTCGAGGCGGTCGTGCTCCAGCTGCGCGCGCTCGCAGTCCTGCTCCGCCCCGGCGAGAGCGTTGCGCGACGCCTCGGAGACGCGTGCGGCCTCCGCACTCGCTGCTTCGGCGCGCGCGGCCGCCGCCGCGGCCTCGGCGCTCGTACGCGCCTCCCGCTCCAGTGCCTCCAGCAGGCCACTGCGCGCCTCGAGCGCCGCGACCTGCGCGGCCAGGACGTCGTGTTCCCGCTCAAGGGCGGCGATCGCCTCCGGCGTGGCCGCTTCGAGTCGCTCGATCTGCTCGCGCAGCGTTCGCGCCGCCTCGCTCGCGCCCGCGGCGCGGCTACGCGCCGAGCGTCCCGCCGCCTCGTAGCGCTCGAGGCCAAGCAACTCCGCAAGGATGTCGCTGCGCTGCCTCGCCTCCCCTCGCAGGAACGCATCGAACGCGCCCTGCGGCAGCAGCACGGTCTTCGTGAACGTTGGAAAGTCGAGCCCGATCAGCGCGACGATGCGATCGTCGATGTCCCGTGCGCGGTCCGCCAGCGCCTCCCACTCACCGTCCGCGCGCTGCCGTTCGAGCCGCGAGCCGAGGTTGCCCGGCGCTTGCCGGCTCACCCGATAGCGCGCGCCGCGCACGCTGAAATCGAACCGCACCGCCATCACCTTCGCGCCGTGCGTGATCAGCTGATGCGTTCCCTGCGCGCCCTGCCCAATGCGCGGCACGCGGCGGTAGAGGGCCCAGGTCATCGCGTCGAGCAGCGAGGACTTGCCCGCTCCCGTCGGGCCGGTGATCGCGAACAGCCGCCGTTCCTCGAAGTCCACGACCGCCGTATCGCGGAATGATGTGAAGCCCCGCAGCTCGAGGCGCAGCGGCCTCACGGGAGGACCGCCGCCGCCGCCGGGGCCTCGGCGGCAACCTCCGCCGCCTGCACATCGTCGACCTCGGCAAGCAGCTCCTCGAAGAGGGTGATCAGCTCCGGGACGGGCTCCGCGCCGTGCGTGGCCTGGTAGTAGCGCGTGAACAGCTCGGCGGCGCCGAGTTGGCCGAGCGCCTCGATAGCGCCCTCGTCCTCCGGCAGCTCGTACTCCAGCTGCACGTCGACTGCGTTGGGCAGCGCATCGCGCACGCGCTCGGCGATGCCCGGCTCCGGCCGCTCGACGTCGAGCCGCACGCGCACGTAGGCGTCGCCCGCCTCCTCGCGCTGCGCCAGCACCTCGTCGAGGCTGCCGCGCAGCTCGGCGAGCGGGCGGCCTTTGGTGAGCGGCACGGCCGTGTGCGTCACCGGCTGGCCGGGGGCGGCGTCGATGATGCGCACGACCTTCTGCTGCCCGCGCTCGCCGAAGTCGAGCTGCAGCAGCGAGCCGCTGTAGGCCGTTGGGACGGGGGCCTCGAGGATCTCCTGCGGCTCGTGCACGTGGCCGAGCGCGATGTACTGGGGCGTCGTCGGCAGCTGCGGCGCGTTGATCCCGTAGGTCTGCCCGACGTGCAGCAGCCGCTCGGAGCCGTCGACCCTCGCGACGCGTGAGCCGTCGACGAAGATGTGCGTGGCGAGGATGTTGACCGCGGGCTCGTCGCCGAAGCCCTCGCAGATCGCGCGCAGGATGCCGGCGACGCCGTCCGCGTAGGCGCCGAACCAGTCCTCCTGCAGGCCCATCACGGCCGCCGCGTCCACGTAGCGGCCCTCGGTGATGAACGGCACGGCGGCGATCCGGGCGACGTGGTCGCGGCCCTCGATCGTCAGCACGCCGCCGGCGTTGGGCCGCCGCACCTCGTGCTGCGTCTGCACCCCGAGCAGCTCGGAGAGCAGCCCCAGCGCCTCGAGCTTGCGAGGGCTGTCGTGGTTCCCGGCGAGCAGCACCGCCTGGATGCCGTGCCCGACGCACTCGCGCAGCGCCTCGAAGACCAGCCGGTCCGACTCCGGCGAGGGCGTCGCCTTGTCCCAGATGTCGCCGCAGACGAGCAGCGCCTCGACCTCCTCGTCGCGCGCGATCTCGATCAGCTCGGCCAGCACGGCCTCGAACTCGGCCGTGCGGCTGCGGCCGCGCATCGTGCGGCCCACATGCCAGTCGGCGGTATGCAGCAGTCTCACTCGAACCTCGCGAACGGGTCGGCGGTCGTCGCCGCCTCCGAGGGGCGCGTCGCCCAGGCGGGGTAGGGGAACTGGAGCAGCAGCGGGACCGGGATCTCCGGCTGCTGGAGGATCATCGTGCCCGGCTTGAGCAGCGAGGCGCGGGCGCGCGCGGCAGGCGTCAGGAAGCCGTACTCGCCGCGCTGCGCCTCGGCGGCGTCGAGTCGGCCGACCACGCGCAGCGCGCAGTTCGCCACGACGCGCGGCTCCACCTCGCTCGCGGTCTGCTGCGCGCCGATCAGCACGACGCCGAGCGAGCGGCCGCGCTCGGCGATGTCGAGCAGCACGTCCTTGATCGGGCTCTGCCCCTCGCGCGGCGCGTACTTGTTCAGCTCGTCGAGCACGACCAGCATCAGTGGCCGCGGCGAGCCGCTCGCCTCCTTGCGCTCGAACTCGCGCTTGAGCATCACGC
>VXOS01000179.1 GCA_009839925.1 Chloroflexota bacterium | reverse complement strand
GCGGGGTGGGGGGGGGGGCCGCGCCGGTGCCGCGGGGGTGTTTTTGCGCGGGGGGGGGGGGGGGTGGGTGGGGGGGGTCGCCCCCCCCGGCCCCCCGGCGCTGATGCTGCGGACGCTAGTTGTTGAAGTAGAGCTCGAACTCGTACGGGGTGGGCCGCAGCGAGTAGCCGGCGACCTCCTCGCGCTTCATGTCGAGCCACATGTCGAGCACGTCCTGGGTGAACACGCCGCCCTGCATCAGGAAGTCGTGGTCCGCCTCGAGCGCGTCCAGGGCCTCGCCGAGCGAGCCGGGCACCGTCGGCACCTGTGCGGCCTCCTCGGGCGGGAGCTCGTAGATGTTGCGGTCCAGCGGGTCACCCGGGTCGATCTGGTTCTGGATGCCGTCCAGGCCGGCCATCAGCATCGCCGAGAAGGCGAGGTAGCAGTTGGCCGTCGGGTCCGGCGGGCGGAACTCGACGCGCTTGTCGGAGGCCTCGTTCGGCTGCCCGATGCGGTAGGTGGGGATGCGGATTGCCGCGGAACGGTTGCGCATCGAGTAGGCGAGGTTCACGGGAGCCTCGTAGCCGGGCACCAGCCGCTTGTAGGAGTTCGTCGACGGGGCCGCGAAGGCGAGCACCGCGGCGGCGTGCCTGAGCAGGCCGCCGATGTACCAGCGTGCAAGCTGCGAAAGCCCGGCGTAACCGTTGGCGTCGTAGAAGAGCGGCTCGCCGCCCTTGCGCAGGGACTGGTGGGTGTGCATGCCGGACCCGTTGTCCTCGAAGATCGGCTTCGGCATGAAGGTCGCGACCTTGCCGTGCTGGTGCGCCACGTTGCGCACCATGTAGCGGTACCACTGCGCGCGGTCCGCCTGATCGACGAGCGTGGCCTTGCCGAGGCCGATCTCACCCTGGCCGGCGGTCGCCACCTCGTGGTGGTCGATGAACGTGTCGACTCCGACGGCGTTCATGGCGGCGACGATCTCCGAACGCACCCCCGCGGTCTTGTCGAATGGCGGGAGCGGCGCGTAGCCCTCCTTGGCCGGGATCTTGTAGCCGGTGTTCGCGCCGGGGAAGGTCTCGCTGTAGTCCTTGCTCGAGTTCCAGTGCGCCTCCTCCGAGTCGATGTAGTAGAAGGCGGACTGCTGGCCCTGCGAGTAGCGAACATCGTCGAAGAGGAAGAACTCCGGCTCGGGGCCGAAGAAGGCCTCGTCCGCGATGCCGCTGGAGGCGAGGTACTCCTCTGCCTTGATGGCCACCCTGCGCGGGTCGCGCGTGTACGGCTCGTGCGTGACGGCGTCGATCACGTTGCAGATCAGCGAGATCGTCGACGCCTCCGGGATCGGGTCCAGCACGGCGGTGTTGATGTCCGGCACCAGCAGCATGTCGGACTCGTGGATCTCCTGGAAGCCGCGCAGGCTCGATCCGTCGAAGCCGTTGCCGTTCTCGAAGAGATCGTCGTCGAGGGCGTCCGGCGGGAGCGTGAAGTGCTGCCAGCGCCCCGGCAGGTCGGTCACGCGCAGATCGATCCGGGTCACCCCGTTGTGCGCCGCCAGTTGCTGCAGTTCCTGAAGGTCCACTTGCCGCCCCCATTTCTCGCTTGCAGCCGCCCGATTGGCGCTGCGTTCGCCTGTGGCCCGTCCGTACCGCGTCGCGAGGCCCACAGCCTCCCGGCGCTCGAGGACGAGCGTACGAGCGAACGATTACCCTCGGATTACCGGCGCGTTTCGGGCATGTTTCACAGCGCCCTGGACGGGCGCGTACGGACCCCGTGAATGGATGCCCGGGCACTGGGCGTCTGCGCCCTCGTGTGGTGTACGCTCCGATACGTGATGTTCATCGAAGATTGAGCAGGTCGAGTGAGACGCTGGCCTCCGCCGGTTCCGCCAAGAGGCGTGCTGCTCCGCACGGTCGGCTTCGCGGCCGTGTTCGGCGGTGGCAGCTTGGTGGTGGCCATGGCCACGCTGCCAAGAGGGCCACTTGTGGTGATCGCGTCCGTCATGGCCTACCAATGGGTGGTCGCTCTGCTGTACATCTTGTGGAGGTGGGACGACCGCCCACGGACGGCATGGTCGAGCGGAGCGTTCTTTCGAAATCTTGTCTTTGTAACCGCCTTGATCTTCGGCGGCACCCTGCTGCTCCACAACTGGCCTGGCGGGGAGCCGGTGAACTTCGTGGCAGCCGCTGCCTACGCTTGCATGGTCACCGCTCTCCGAGTAGCCGTGTGGGGCTGGCGCGACTAGCCCGCACTTCCCAACACCTGAATGTAGACAGGGTCTAGTGCGAGCGGGGCTCTTCGACGAAGCGGTAGCCGACGTTGCGGACGGTTTCGATGTAGGGCTCGTGCCGCTCGATCTTGGCGCGGATGCGGCGGATGTGGACATCGACGGTGCGGGCGCCGCCGTAGTAGTCGTAGCCCCAGACCTGGTTGAGCAGCATCTCGCGGGTGAACGCCTTGCCGGGGTTCTGCGCCAGGAAGCGCAGCAGCTCGTACTCCTTGTACGTCAGGTCCACCGCGGCGTCGCCGAGGCGGACGGTGTAGCGCTCCTGATCGATCAGCAGTTCGCCGCGCCGCAGCAGCTGGCTGTCCTCCGCGCTTGCCGCGGAGACCAGGCGGGAGATGCGCAGCTGCAGCTCGTCGCGGTCGAGCGGCGTCGCGATCACGTCGCTCACGCCGGAGCCGGGACCGACGAGGTAGAACTGCTCCCGCGCTGTTATCGCGAGCAGCGGCGGCGCGCCCTGCAGCTCCGGGTCGCGTAGCAGCGCGCCCAGGCCGTTCACGGCGGCCCCGCTGCTGATATCCAGGCAGAGCAGATCCGGTGGCTGCTCGCGGGCGGCGATCAGCCCTCGATCGATCGTCGGTTCGCTGCGCAGGGCGTGGCCGCCCTCGCGCAGGGCGGCGCGCACGATCGCCAGATGATCGGGGTTGTCGCTGATCAGGAGCACGGATTGCATCGTGGCAGTGTAGGGAACCACATCGAGCCGTGCGGGGCCAACCCCACCGTCTGTCTCGCCCGTGGCCGTGCGGCGTGGTGGTAAGATCCCGCGACGCCTCGCCGCCGGGGCGCCGCGCACACGACGGCGCATGTTGGCAGCGGCGAGGGCGCGGAGCGTGCGATGAAGCTTGCGCCATCCTCACTTCGGCGATCGCTCAGGGCGGTTCGCGACGACGAGAGCACGGACGGCGGCCGGGCTCAGGCCGCCGGCGAGGAGGCCCCGGCCGTCGCGACGGAGTTGGCCGGCCGCCGGGCCGGACCGAACTACGTCGTCGAGGCGTACGACCTCACGAAGATCTACGACAACCGCTACATCGCCCTCAACGCCCTCAACCTGCGCGTGCGCAAGAACTCCGTGTACGGCCTCGTCGGCCCGAACGGGGCGGGCAAGTCGACGGCGTTCCGCCTCATGCTCGGCCTGCAACGGCCCACCGCCGGCGAGATCAGGGTGCTGGGCCGCCCGATGGGCGCCGAGAGCGCCGAGCTGCGCCGGCGGATCGGCTTCCTGCCGACGGCTCCCGCGTTCCCGCGCCACATGACGCCGATCTCCTACCTCCAGTTCGTGAGCAAGATCGTCGGGTTGCCGGCCGAGCGCGCGAAGATCCGGATGACGACGCTGCTGCAGTCCGTCGATCTCACCGATGTCGCCTCGCAGCGCATCGAGGGCTTCTCGACCGGCATGGAGACGCGGCTCGGCATCGCCGCGGCGCTGATGAACGATCCCGAGCTGCTGGTGCTGGACGAGCCGACCTATGGCCTCGACCCGCCCGGGCGCAGGCAGATGATCGAGTTGATTCGCGAGCTGTCGGGACGGGACCGCACGATCATCATCGCGACGCACATCCTCAACGACGTGGAGCGCGTCTGCACCGATGTCGGCGTGATCGCGCAGGGCCGGCTGATTTACGACGGGGCGATGGCGGAGATGCGGCGGCTCGCGCGGCAGAACTCGATCACCGTGGAGATCGAGGGCAATGTCGCCTCCTTCGAACGGCGGATCCCGGAGCTGGACGAGCCCGGCTCGGTGCGCTGGGAGCGCGTCGGCTCGGAAGTCCGTATCACCTTCCTCCGCGCCAACGCGGTGACCGAGTACCTGAAGCGCCTGCTCGATCTTGTGGAGCGGAGCGGCGTGGAGCTGCTCCGGCTCGACACCGGCACCCACGAGGTGGAGGAGGCGTTCCTGCGCCGTCTCGAGGAGGACCGTTCGCGCGGCGTGCTGCGCGCTCCGGACTGGGCCGCACAGGAAGGCGCACTGGAGCCTGGCGCCGAGGAGGCGGATCGCGGGGGCGGCTCTCGTAGCGGGGCGGCCTGATGCAGGCCTACCTGTACCTGCTTCGGCTCGACATGGAGCAGCTGGCGCGCTCCTGGCTGGTGCGCATCTGGATCCTGCTGCTGGTTGGACCGGCGGGCTTCTTCGTGGTGGTCGCCGCGAATCAGCGGGAACTCGCTTCGGAGACGCTGGCCGCGTACGTGGCGGCCGTGCTCGCGCCGCTCTCGTGGCTGGTGGTCGCGGTGCTCTCCGCGAGCGCGGTCAATGGCGAGGCAGACGTGATCGCGGACTCGATCCTCTCGAGGTCCGTGACGCGCCGCGCCTACATCTGGTCGAAGTTCACGGCGCGCGTTGGCGTGTTCCTGGCCGTCTACGTCGTCGTGACCGTGCCGCTGGTGTACCTGGTGCTCCGCTTTGCGGTCGATGACGCGGCGATCGAGGGGATCGTCTGGGGGCTGCTGACGGTGGCCTCGCTGCTGGTCTTCCTCGCGGCGTTCGGGATCGCGCTGTCGGCGATCTTCCGCAACATGCTTGCCTCGGTGCTGACCGTGCTGGTCTCCACCGTGGCGTCCGGGGCGGTGTTCCAGTTCCTCGCCCTGGACTGGATGAGCACGACCGGCGTGGTCAGCGGCCTGCCCGAGACGTTCCGGGGCGAGGTGTCCGTCGCCGAGCAGCTTCGGGTGCTGGTCGTCTTCGGCGTCCTCTCGGTGCTCGCCACGGTGTTCGGGATAGCCTGGTTCCGTCGCAAGGACCTGTAGCCCGCGCGGCCCGGCGTTGCGGACGAGAAACGGGAGGGCCGAAGCCCTCCCGTTGTGCGCGTAGCGCGGTTCGCGGCGGGGGAGTCCCCGCGTTCGCCGCTAGTCCGGCTCGGCGACGTAGGCGCCGGCGAGGGCCAGCTCGCCGGGCTCGGCCTGCATCAGCTCCGCCAGCGACTCGTCCTCGCCGTCGAGCAGCTCCGGCCGCTCGAAGTCGAAGATGAACGGCAGCAGCAGCGACTCGGGGATCGGGATCTCGGCGATCGGCACGGGCCGCTCGACGGTGATCGGGGCTCGCGCCGGGATCAGCTTGCCGATGATCACGTTCTCCTTGAGGCCGCGCAGGTGGTCCGTCTTGCCCTCGATCGCCGCCTCCGTCAGCACCCGCGTCGTCTCCTGGAAGGAGGCGGCCGCGAGGAACGAGTCCGTGCTGAGCGAGGCGCGCGTGACGCCCTGCAGCATCGGCGACGCCACCGGCGGCGTGCCGCCCTCGGCCTCGATGCGCGTGACCTCGCGCTCGAAGTCGTGGCGATCGACGGCCTCCTGCGGCAGGAAGTCGCTGTCGCCGGGGTCTTCGATGCTGACGCGCCGCATCATCTGGCGGACGATCACCTCGATGTGGCGGTCGTTGATGTTGACCCCCTGCGAGCGGTAGACCTTCTGCACCTCGTCCACGAGGTAGACCTGCACCTCCGCCGGCCCGAGGATCGCGAGCACATCCTGCGGGTTGAGCGCGCCCTCGGTGAGCTGCTGTCCGGCGCGGACGTGCTCGCCGGACTCGACGCGGATGCGCGCCGAGGCGGGCACCGGGTACTCGCGCTCGTCCGTGACGTCGGCGACGAGACGCAGGGCGACGGGGTGGCGCTTGCGACCCTCGCGCACGAACTCCACGCGGCCGCCCAACTCGCTCGTGAGCTGCACGGCCGGTGGCGGTGGCTTGCGCCGTGAGCGGCCCTTCGGCGGAGGTGCATCCTCCTGCTCGGTGGAGTGGGCGAGCACCGTATCCGGGTCGACGTTGTCGCCCTCGGCGACGACCAACTTGAGCTCCGCGGGCAGATCGATCTGCTCCGTGAAGGTCTCCGTGTTGCGCACCACGACGGCGCGCATGTCGCCGTCCCGCTGCACCTCGGCGATGCCGTCGATCTCGGCGATGACGGCCTGCCCCTTGGGCACGCGCGCCTCGAAGATCTCCTCGACGCGCGGGAGGCCCGAGGTGATGTCGAGGCCGCCGGCGACGCCGCCCGTGTGGAACGTGCGCATCGTCAGCTGCGTGCCCGGCTCACCGATCGACTGTGCGGCGATGATTCCGATCGCGACGCCCTGCTCGACCAGCTCGCCGGTCGCCAGCGAGCGGCCGTAGCAGCGCTGGCAGACGCCGCGGCGCGACGTGCAGACCAGCGGCGAGCGTACGTGCACCTGCTCGACCTGCGCCTCGATGATGCGGTGCGCGATCTCCTCGTCGATCTCTTCGTTGGCGTCGACGATCAGCTCGCCCGTCTCCGGGTGGGCGACCGGCGAGGCGGTCCAGCGGCCGGTCATGCGCTCCTCGAGCGAGGCGAGGAGGCCCTGCTCGGCGCGCTCCCGCAGCCAGATGCCACCGCTCGGCGCCTCGCCCTCGCCGATGCAGTCCTCGTCGAGCACGATCACATCCTGCGCGACGTCGATCATGCGCCGCGTGAGGTAGCCGGAGTCGGCTGTGCGCAGCGCGGTGTCGGCGAGGCCCTTGCGGGCGCCGTGCGTGGAGGTGAAGTACTCGAGGACGGAGAGGCCCTCGCGGAACGAGGAGCGGATCGGCAGGTCGATGATGCGGCCGCTGGGGTCGCTCATCAGTCCGCGCATGCCGCCCATCTGGCGAATCTGGGCGATGTTTCCCTTCGCCCCCGAGTCGGCCATCAGCGCCAGCGGGCCGAGGCGATCGAGGCTGTCCTCGAGTGCGCCCTGGATCTGGTCCGTGGCCTCCTGCCAGACGTCGATTGCGGCCAGGTAACGCTCGTTCTCGGTCATCAGCCCCATCTGGAACTGCTCCTCGAGGGCGTCGATGCGCTGGTCGGCGCTGGCCATCAGGTCCGCCTTGGCCTGGGGGACGCTGATGTCGGAGACGGCGATCGAGATGCCGGACTGGGTGGCGTAGCGGAAGCCGATGTCCTTGATTGCGTCGACGAACTCGACGGTCCGCTCGGAGCCGAGCTCCTGGTAGACGTTGGAGACCAGCGAGCGCAGCGCCTTCTTGTCCATCACCTCGTTCTGGAAGCCGAGGCTGTCCGGGACGATGCTGTTGAAGAGCACGCGCCCGACGGTGGTCTCGAGGATCGAGCCGTTCTGGCGCAGGCGAATCGGGTCGTGGATGCGCAGGTGGCCCAGCTCGTAGGCGGTGCGCACCTCATCGGCGCCCGCGTAGGCGCGAGCCTCCTCGGCCCGCTCACGGACGTCCTCCCGCGGCGCGCCGTCCACTGTCATGTAGTAGCAGCCGAGCACCATGTCCAGCGTCGGCGCCACCACCGGCTCGCCGTCCGAGGGCGAGAGCAGGTTCCGGGTGCTGAGCAGCACCTGGCGGGCCTCCGCGACCGCCTCGTAGGAGAGCGGTACGTGGACGGCCATCTGGTCACCGTCGAAGTCGGCGTTGTAGGCGAAGCAGACCAGCGGGTGGAGCTGGATCGCCGAGCCCTCGACGAGCACCGGCTCGAACGCCTGGATGCCGAGGCGGTGGAGCGTGGGCGCGCGGTTGAGCAGGACCGGCCGGTCCTCGATCACCTCGTCCAGGACGTCCCAGACCTCGGGCCGGGCGCGCTCGACGATGCGCTTCGCGCTCTTGATGTTGTGGGCCAGCCCCTTGCGCACGAGGGCGTGCATGATGAACGGCTTGAACAGCTCGAGCGCCATCTTCTTGGGCAGCCCGCACTGGTGCAGGCGCAGGTCCGGGCCGACCACGATCACGGAGCGGCCGGAGTAGTCGACGCGCTTGCCCAGCAGGTTCTGGCGGAAGCGCCCCTGCTTGCCCTTGAGCAGGTCGGAGAGCGACTTCAGCTTGTGGTTGCCGGAGCCGCTGACGGCGCGCCCGCGGCGGCCGTTGTCGATCAGCGAGTCCACGGACTCCTGCAGCATCCGCTTCTCGTTGCGCACGATGATCTCGGGCGCGCCGAGGTTGAGCAGCCGCTTCAGCCGGTTGTTGCGGTTGATCACGCGGCGATACAGGTCGTTGAGGTCGGAGGTGGCGAAGCGCCCGCCGTCAAGCTGCACCATGGGGCGCAGATCCGGCGGCAGCACCGGCAGCTCCTGAATAATCATCCAGTCCGGGCGGTTGCCGGACTTGCGCAGCGCCTCGACGACGCGCAGGCGCTTGGTGGCCTTCTTGCGGCGCTGCCCGGAGCTGGAGTGCGTCTCGCCCTGCAGCTTCACGCGCAGCGCGTCGAGGTCCATGCGTTCCAGGATGCCGACGATTGCCTCGGCGCCCATGCCGGCCTTGAAGACCAGGCCGAAGCGCTCGTCCAGCTCGCGGAACTCCTGCTCGGTGAGGATCGTGAGCGTGTCCGACTCCAGCGGATCGCGCAGCTTCTCGAGGCGCTTGATCAGGTCCTCGTGCTCCTTGCGCACGGCGTCGCGGGCGGTGGCCACCTGCTGGCGCAGCGGCTCCAGCTCCTCGAACGCCTCGTCGCGCTTCCGCTGGGCCTCGGCCGCGGCGGCGGTCTGGATCCGCGTCTTCTGCTCGGTGATTTCCTCCTCGACCGCGCTCACCTGGTCGCGGGCGACGTCGTGGAGGGTGGAGATGGTGTTCGCGCCGATGCGCTGGCCGCGGCTGGCCAGGGTCTTGCCGCGGAAGGCGAGCTTGGCGCGCAGCTTCTCGCTGTCGCGCTCCTGCAGCTCCTGCTCCAGCGCGCTCGCCTCGGTCATGACCGCGTCGATCTGCTCGGGCAGTGCGGCGTCGGCAGCCTCGACATCGGCGTCGCGGCGTCGCTCGACTTCGGCGATCTCGAGCTCGAGCGACTCCTCGCGGATCGCGATGCGGTTGGCGGCGGCGCCCTCGCGGCGGTTGACCTCGTCCTCGATCTCGGAGAGCAGCTGCTCCAGCGCGTGCTGGCGCGCCTCGTCGTTGACCTCGGTGATCACGTAGTGCGCGAAGTAGAGGACGCGCTCAAGCGTGCGCGGGGCCACGTCGAGCAGCAGGCCGAGGCGGCTGGGCACGCCCTTGGCGAACCAGATGTGCGTGACCGGAGCGGCCAGGCTGATGTGGCCCATGCGCTCGCGGCGCACCTTGCTGCGAGCGACCTCGACGCCGCACTTGTCGCAGGTGATGCCCTTGTAGCGGACGCGCTTGTACTTGCCGCAGTAGCACTCGAAGTCCTTGGTGGGTCCAAAGATCTTCTCGCAGAAGAGCCCGTCCTTCTCGGGCTTCAGGGTCCGGTAGTTGATGGTCTCCGGCTTGGTAACCTCGCCGTACGACCACGACTTGATCTGCGCCGGGGATGCCAGCGACAGCCGGATCGCGTTGAAGTCGTTGACCTCAAGCACTCGTGCTCTCCTCTGCCTCGCGCCCGGACAGGTTGATGCCGAGCGACGGGATCGCCTCGATGTAGTCCTCCGAGAACGCGACCTGTTCCTCGTCCTCGTTGAGGATCTCCACGCTCATACAGAGCGACTGCAGTTCCTTGACCAGCACCTTGAAGGACTCCGGCACGCCGGGCTCCATGGTGTTCTCGCCCTTGACGATCGCCTCGTACGCCTTCACGCGGCCGACGACGTCGTCGGACTTCACGGTGAGCATCTCCTGGAGGATGTGCGCCGCGCCGTAGGCCTCCAGCGCCCAGACCTCCATCTCGCCGAAGCGCTGGCCGCCGAACTGCGCCTTCCCGCCCAGCGGCTGCTGGGTGATGAGCGAGTACGGGCCCGTGGAGCGGGCGTGGATCTTGTCCTCCACCAGGTGCACGAGCTTCAGCATGTAGATGTAGCCGACGGTGACCGGCTGGTCGAACGGCTCGCCGGTGCGCCCGTCGTAGAGCACCTGCTTGCCCCAGATCGGCGGCGCCTCCCCGCTGCGGCGCGCGACCTCGTCGAGGAGCGCCTCGAAGGCGGCCTCGTCCAGGCCGCGCACGTCGCGCTCGCCACGCTGCTCGAGCCAGAGCGTGAGGCAGGCCGTGCGCGCAGCGCCGGTATGTTCGGTGCCCAGCACCTCGTCGGGGTTGAACCCGCCTTCCCTGACGTAGCCGGCGATGCGGTCGACGTCGACGTGCGCCCCGACCGGCATGGCCTCGTCGCTGCCGTTGGCGCGGCTGCCGTTCCCGCCGTGCCCGTTGGCCGCGGCCACCGCCTCCGGGGAGACGGCGCCGGCCTGGACCGCGAGCCAGGCGCGCGCGAGGGCGTCCTGGATCTCGGCGTCGGACGCGCCGTCGAAGACGGGCGTGACCGCGCGCATGCCCAGCGTGTTTGCGGCCCAGCCGAGGTGCGTCTCCAGCACCTGGCCGACGTTCATGCGCGAGGGCACGCCGATCGGGTTGAGCACGATCTCGATCGCGCGCCCGTCCTCGAGGTACGGCATGTCCTCGATCGGCGTGATGCGGGAGACGACGCCCTTGTTGCCGTGACGGCCGGCCATCTTGTCGCCCTCGGAGATCTTGCGCTTCTGGGCGACGGAGACGCGGACCATCATGTTCACGTCGGCGGGCAGCTCGTCGTTGGCGGTGCGCTCGAAGACGCGCACGTCGATCACCTTGCCGCGCTCGCCGTGGGGGACGCGCAGCGAGGTGTCCTTCACCTCGCGCGCCTTCTCGCCGAAGATCGCGCGCA
>VXOS01000180.1 GCA_009839925.1 Chloroflexota bacterium | reverse complement strand
CTACGAGTCGGAACCTCAGGGTGAAGGTTCTCGATTTTGTCCAGTCTGGTGGGCCCGCCAGGATTCGAACCTGGGACCGATCGGTTATGAGCCGACTGCTCTAGGCCGCTGAGCTACGGGCCCGCCGCGGCCACAATAGGGTACACGCGACCGCCGAGCACCGACGCCGCCAGGGCCCGCGCAGGCTCCCCGACGCCCCCGCCGTTCAGGCGATCGGGCCGAGTCCGGCGCCGCCGAGGATGTGCATGTGGAGGTGCGGCACCTCCTGGCCGGCGTCCGGGCCGTTGTTCACCACCAGCCGGTAGCCGCCCTCGGCCAGCCCCTCCTGCGCGGCGATGCGCGAGGCGACGACGAACATGCGGCCGGCCCAGCCCGCGTCACCGTCGTCGAGGCCCGCCGGGCCCGCCGGGGGCTCACCACGCGGGATCAGGACGATGTGCGTGGGTGCGGCCGGGTTGATGTCGCGGAACGCGATGAACTCGCCGTCCTCGTAGACGCGGTCGCTGGGGATCTCGTCGCGCAGGATGCGCGCGAAGACGTTGTCGCGGTCGTAGCCGGGTGTCTCGCTCATGGCGCGCATTCTGCCACAGCGCCGCGCCGGCCTCGCGCGGCTGAGGCCTCGAGCTCGAGCCGGCCGACGCCGCGCAGCAGCAGCGTGCCGTTGCGCTCGACGCCGTCCTCAGCGATGCGCAGCTCCGGAAAGCGATCGAGCAGCGCGGCGAAGGCGATCTCGCCCTCGAGGCGGGCGAGCGGCGCGCCGAGGCAGAAGTGGATGCCGCGCCCGAACGCCAGGTGACGGTTCGGGGAGCGCTCGAGGTCGAGCTCGTCCGGGTCGTCGAACTGCGCCGGGTCGCGGTTGGCGGCGCCGACCATCGGCAGCAGCGCCGCGCCCTGCTCGATGGTGCGGCCGCCCAGCTCGGTGCGCCGCCGCGCGAAGCGCACGACGCCCTGCACGCTGCTGTCGTAGCGCAGCAGCTCCTCGACCGCCGTGGGCAGCAGCGACGGCTCGGCGCGTAGCCGCGCGACCAGCTCCGGCCTCGCCGCGAGGGCGAGCAGGCCGTTGCCGATCAGGTTGGTGGTGGTCTCGTGCCCGGCGAGCAGCAAGAGGATCGAGAAGGCGAGCAGCTCGTCGTGGGAGAGGCGCTCGCCCTCCTCCTCCGCCGCGGCGAGCGCCGTGAGGATGTCGGCGCCGGGGGCGTTGCGGCGGTCTGCCACGACCTCGTCCATGTAGGCGATCAGCTCGCGGGTGGCCTCGCGCGCGGCGTCGAGGATGGCGGGCGTGTTGAGCACGTCCGTGGTGCGCGCGATCGCGACCGACCAGCGCTTGAAACGGTCGCGGTCCTCGGGCGGGACGCCCAGCAGCTCCGCGATTACGATGATCGGGAGGGGTTGCGCGAAGCCGGTTGCGACGTCGAAGCGCCCGTTCGAGGCGTCGGCGTCGTCCAGCAGCGAGGTGGCAATCTCCTCGATGCGCGGGCGCAGGCCCTCGATGGCGCGAGGGGTGAACGCGCGGTTGAGCAGGCTGCGGAGGCGGGTGTGCACGGGCGGGTCGGAGTTGAGCACGGTCGGCGTCTCGCCCAGCGGGAACTCGCGCCGCTGCTGCTGCAGCACCTCCGCCAGCTGTCCCGAGGCGGTGTTGGAGCTGGAGGAGAAGGTCTCGTCGTCGCGCAGGACCAGCGCACACTCCTCGTAGGACGTCAGCACCCAGGCCTGGAGCGCGAGGCTGAAGTGCACGGGATCGGCGGCGCGCAGCGCGGCGTACTGGGGATACGGGTCGGCCTGGAACGAGGGCAGGAACGGGTTGAAGACCGCCATGGATCGGATCGTACCGCAGTGAGCGGCGTGCGCACCCCGGAGGCGCCGTGAGCCGCCCTCGCAGCGGCGATCCGCCGCGCCCGCCCTCGGGACGCTGGCGGCGCTTCGTGCCGATGGCCGTCACCGTCGTGCTGCTCTGGCTGCGCTGGCGCTGGCTCAGGCTCAAGCGCCGCCTGCTGCGCTCCGAACTGCCCGAGGCGACCGAACGGTTCCACCTCGCCGCCGCTCGCGCGATGGTGCGCCGCTCGATCCGCCAGCAGGGGCTGATCATCAAGGCCATGCAGTTCCTCGGCAGCCGCGCCGACATCCTCCGCGAGGAGTACGTCGAGACGCTCTCGCTGCTGCACGACGCGGTCCCTCCGCGCCCCTGGGAGGAGCTGCGCCCGCTGGTCGAGCAGGAGCTGGGCGGGCCGGTCGAGGAGCTGTTCGCCGAGTTCGATACGGAGGCCGTCGCCGCCGCCTCGCTGGCGCAGGTCCATCGCGCGAGGCTGCACGATGGCACGGATGTCGCGGTCAAGGTGCAGTACCCCGGCATCGAGCGGATCGTCGCCTGGGACCTCGAGACGATCGGCTGGCTGACGGCGGTCTGGGCGCGCATCGAGACCGTGATCGACTTCCGCCCGATCGCCGCGGAGATGCAGCGCAACGCGCCCGACGAGATCGACTTCGTGCACGAGGGCCGGGCCGCCGAGGAGATCGCGACGCTGATCGGCGACCGCGAGGACGTGGTGGTCCCGCGCATCTACTGGGAGCGCTCCAGCCGCCGCGTGCTGACGATGGACTACCTGGACGGGATCAAGATCACGAACGTCGAGGCGCTGCGCGAAGCGGGCGTCGATGCGAGGCAGGTCGCGGACTCGCTGATCGACATCTACAACGTGATGATCCTGCGGCGCGGCATGTTCCACGCCGACCCGCACCCCGGCAACCTGTTCGTCTTGCCCTCGCGGGATGGAAAGCCGGACCGGATCGGCCTCGTTGACTTTGGGCTGACCAAGCGGCTGCCGGAGGAGTTCCGGCAGCAGGTGGTGGTGCTGACCAGCGCGATCATCGCGCAGCACCGCGCCGATGTCTCCGCGGCGATGGAGGACATGGGTTTCCGCACTCGTGTGCGCGACGAGGAAACCTACTATGAGCTCGGCGAGGCGTTCCTCGGCGATGTGCTGCGCTCCGGGCAGGCCTACGCCGATCAGCGGCTGTTTGCCGAGGTCAACGTGCGGCTCGGCCGGGTGCTGCGCGCGAACCCGCTGGTGGAGGTGCCGGGCGACGTGGTGCTGATCGCGCGCGTGATGGGACTGCTCTCCGGGATCGGCCGCACGCTGGACTCCCGAACCGACCTGATGGAGGCGATCCTGCCGTATCTCGAGGAGGAGACGGCCGCGGCGGGGCGGGCGAGCGCCTGATCGCGGGACGACGCCTCTCGGGGCGTGATTTGTGGACGGTGGTGGATGTAATGCGCATTGGTTGTGCTTAACTAGGGCCGAAATCCGCCCACAACCGCCTCGGGATTCCCTATTCTCTTCATCAGCCGAGCGGGGGTGTCCCGGGAGCCAAGATCCGCTGGAGGCTCCCAGGGAACAGCGGAATCCAGCGAGGCGAGAGACCGCGCACATCCGGGCAACCGGGAGTGCGCGGTTTCGCGTTAACCCTCGATGACCGTCGGCCCCCCGCTCCTGGTGCGAACCGCGCGCGCTACATGGCGACCCCCAACGCTGCCCGGTACCATGCGGACCCGTGACCATCGCGTCCCGGCAACCCGTGCCCGGGAAACCGAGAGGGTTGAACCTTGACTGACCTGCTGGCGCGCGTGAGCGCGCGAAGACCCTGGCTGACCATCGGCCTGTGGGTCGTGCTGTTCGTGGTCGCCGGCGCGCTCAACGTGAACCTGCTCGAGAGCGCGACGACCACGGAGCTGCGACTCTCCCCCGGCTTCGAGTCGGAAGACACCCGGCGGTTGCTCGAGGAACGCTTCCCCGATACGCAACAGCCCCGCGAGGTGGTCGTCGTCCAGTCGGACTCGCTGACCGTCGACGATCCGGCCTTCGCCGCGAAGGTCAACGAGGTCTTCGGAGCCGTCGCCGGCCTCGGCGGCGAGGTCGTGGGGCAGGGCCTCCACTACTTCCTCCTGCCGGATCCGCGGCTCGTTTCCGCCGATCGCAAGGCGACGATCATCCTCTTCGAGATGGCGGGCACGCTCGAAGACGCCGAAGAGAACATCGAGCACGTGTTCGAGGCGATCGACAACGTCAGCACCTCAGACGGGTTCCGCGTCCTGATCGTGGGCCAGGCCAGCAGCTCCTACGAGACGAACGAGTTCGCTACCCATGACCTGGAGCAAGGCGAGCGGTTCGGGGTTCCCGTCGCGCTGCTGATCCTGCTCGTGCTCTTCGGCGCCGTCGTGGCGGCGCTGGTCCCGATCGGGCTCGCGATCGTCGGGATCGGCATCGCGCTCGGGCTCGCCGCGCTGATCGGGCAGGTCTACGAGCTGGTGTTCTTCGTCACGCTGATGATCACGATGATCGGCCTCGCGGTCGGCATCGACTACTCGCTGCTGATGATCTCGCGCTTCCGCGACGAGCTGGGCAGAGGCCTGCCCGTCGCCGAGGCTGTCGAGCGCACGGGCGCGACGGCGGGGCGGACGGTACTGTTCAGCGGCGTCACCGTCGTAATCGCGCTGCTCGGCCTCTTCATCGTGCCGATGGGGTTCTTCCGCTCGCTCGGGCTGGGCGCTGTGCTGGTCGTGATCGTCGAGCTGGCGGCGACGCTCACGCTGTTGCCGGCCGTGCTCATGCTGCTCGGCCCGAACGTGAACCGGCTGTCGATTCCGTTCGTCGGCAAGCGGGGCGCCGAGAGCGCGCAGCCCGCCTCCGACTCGGGCGGCGGCTTCTGGGATGTCACGACGCGCCTCGTGACCCGCTTCCCGGTGATCGGGCTCCTCGCCGTCGGCATTCCGATGGTGGTGGTGACGCTCTTCTACTTCCAGATCGAGACGGGCATCAACGGCGTCGACAAGCTGCCCGAGGGCGCGAGGACGCGCGAGGCGTTCCTCGCCCTCGAGGCCGACCCCTCGTTCTCCTTCGGCGTCGCCAACCCGGTGGAGATCGCCATCGAGGGCAACCCGCAGGATCCACAGGTCCAGGCGGCCGTCGCGGGCCTGACCGCCTCGCTGGCCGAGCTCTCACCGGCGCCGCCGGTGCTCCAGGTGAATCCGGAGGGCAACCTCGCGCTGATGCAGGTCGTGCTGCCGGGTGAGCCGAGCAGTCCCGAGACTGTGGAGGCGCTGAACACCATTCGCGACGAGTTGGTCCCCGCGGCGTTCGCCGGTGTTTCCGCCACGGCCTCGGTAGGCGGCATCAGCTCGGTGGCGAGCGACGTCTTCGCGATCACCGACCGCTACACGCCGATTGTCTTTGCCTTCGTGCTCGGCTTCAGCTTCATCGTCCTGATGCTGGTCTTCCGCTCGATCGTGATCCCGGTCAAGGCCGTCTTCATGAACCTGCTGTCGGTCGGCGCGTCCTACGGGATCCTCGTGCTGGTGTTCCAGAAGAACGTGGGGAGAGAGCTACTCGGGTTCCAGCACGCCGAGGTGATCGACGTGTGGATCCCCCTCTTCCTGTTTGCGGTGCTGTTCGGGCTCTCGATGGACTACCACGTCTTCCTGCTGAGCCGGGTCCGCGAGCGCTACGACCAGACCGGCAACAACGCCGAGGCGGTCGCCCGAGGCCTGCGCGAGACGACCGGAATCATCACCGGCGCCGCCCTGATCATGGTCGCCGTGTTCGGCGCCTTCGCTTCCGGGCAAACAATCGTGAACCAGCAGGTCGGCTTCGGCCTCGCGGTGGCGATCCTGCTCGATGCGACGCTCGTGAGGTCGGTGCTCGTGCCGGCGAGCATGGAGCTGCTCGGCAGCCGCAACTGGTACCTGCCGTCGTGGCTCGAATGGCTGCCCGACGTGCGGGTCGAGCCGGTCGAGGAGTAACCGGCCTAGTAGGCCTAGTAGACGTGGCCCTCGATGGAGGCGGCGACCGAGGCGGCCACCGAAACCTCGATGTCGCGAATCGCCCCGGACATCGCCTGCCCGATCAGGTCGAGCTTGCGCACCTGGTCGATTCGCGGGATGGCCCGCTCCAACTCTCGGCCGGTGAGCAGCTCCTTGAAGATGTCGCACGCCTCGGCCAGGCAGATGATGGTCACGTCGCGCGGGTCCGGGATGTCGTCGCTGAACAGCACGCCCATGATGCGCAGCTTGACCTCGCGCTCGGCCCGGCCGTCGATCATCGGGTAGCGCCTCGACTTGAACACCCAGAGGAAGCGGTCGTCGCGGCGCTCGAGGATGCCGTGCTCGATCAGCCGCGAGAGGGCCTCATCCTGGATCGCGTCGGCGTGCTCCGCGGTGCGCTCCACCCAGTAGCGGGCGCCCTGTGTCTCCCCGGCAGCGATGTCGGCCAACGTCGGATCGAGCAGGCTGTCGCCGGTCGGCGTGTCGTCGAGCAGGATCAGGTTCTCGAGGTCGGTGTCGATGCGGTTCTCCATCGCCAGGTCCATGAGCACGGCGCCGGCGATGGCGTAGTTGCGTGACCAGCTGGGCACGCGCACGAACGTCCCGTCGTCGTCACGGAGCAGGAGCAGGACGATTTCCTCGACGAGTCTCAGCATGGCGCTTGTCCCCTGACCGTTGTGCGCGTACTCCAGCGTGGCTGGCGAGCCTGGATCGGGCCACCGCCTCGCGTGCGAAGTCGGCGCCGCCCTAGTATACGTCGTCCCACCAATCCATACGCCCGCGGCGGCGGGTCCGTATAGCGGCCGCTGGACATCCCAGTCGGAGAGGCGCACCCGATGAGCCTCGATCGTCGAGTGCCCGATTCCGGGCCGGTCACCGAAGGGGATCGGATCACCAGCCTGGACCTGATCCGCGGCGTGGCCGTGCTGGGCATCCTGCTGATGAATGCGGTGTCCTTCAAGTACGGACTGGCTCCCTACCTGAACCTCAGCGCCGGGGGCTCCGAGACGGGGCTGGACTGGGCCATCGGCGTGTTCGGGGAGATCTTCGTCGACCAGAAGTTCATGGCTGTCTTTTCGCTGCTGTTCGGCGCCGGGATCCTGCTCTTCATCGAACGCGCCGAGGCGCGGGAAGCGCGGCCCGTGCTGCTCAACCTCTGGCGCAACGTCCTGCTGCTGGGCATCGGGGTGCTCCACACGATGCTGTGGGAAGGCGATGTGCTGATGCTCTATGCGGTGTCCGCCGTCGTCCTGATCGCACTGCGCTCGCTCCAGTCCAGAACCCTCATCGCCGTCGGAGCCTGCGTGTTTCTGCTTTCCGTCCCGAACACCTTCCTCGCGCAGTACATCACCAACACGACCGACGTCTCGCTGGCGGGCATCTGGGAGCCCGTCGATGACGAGACCAGCTCGAGCGACGTCATGGAGGGGCTGACGCTGCTTGGCTACGCTGCCCGCGGCCTGGGCATGATCCTCATGGGCGCCGGCCTCTACCGCCTGGGGTTCATGAGTGGACGGATGTCCGCCGGGACGTACCGCCGGACCGCCGTCATAGGCCTGGGCGTTGGACTGCCCCTCGCCGCCGCGAGCGTCGTCGTCACGGCGCTTGGGGACTATGCCCGGGAGATCGCGTTCATCGGCCAGATTCCGAACACGCTGGGCACGATTCCCGCCGCGCTCGGCTACATGAGCCTGCTGGTCCTCTGGGATCGGCGCGGGGAGCACTGGCTGAAGCGGCGGCTGCTGGCTGTCGGCAGGATGGCGCTGACCAACTATCTGTCACAGACTGTCCTCGGAATGCTCGCGCTCACCATCCTGCTGGACGATGCGAGCATCGGCCGGACCGGGATCCTGATCTTCGTGCTGGTGGTCTGGGCCCTGCAGCTGTGGTGGTCGCGCATCTGGCTCGACCGCTTCCGGTTCGGGCCGGCCGAGTGGCTCTGGCGCGTCGCCACCTACCGCAGGGGGCAGGCGCTCCGCCGCGCCTGACGTGGCGGGCGAGGGCGCACGGCCTGAAAGGAGCGGTCCCGTGCGGGAGCGCATTCGCGAGATCGTCGAGGGCCACGAGGCAGTGGCAATCGATGACGACGCCCTCGCCCCGGCCGCCGTGCTGCTGCTGCTCTACGAGCGCGACGGCGTCGAGCACCTGCTGTTCCAGGTCCGCACCCACCACGTCGAGCACCACAAGGGCGAGATCAGCTTCCCCGGCGGCGGACAGGATCCCGGGGACGGCTCGCTCGAGGTGACCTGCCTGCGCGAGACCGAGGAGGAGATCGGCGTCGCGGCCTCCGACGTCGAGCTGTTCGGCCGCCTCGACGACGTGCCGACGCGCTCGCACTTCGCGATGACGCCGTTCGTCGGCGCGATCACGCGGCCGGGGCCGTACCCCTTCCGCTTCGCCGAGATCGAGGTCGCCGAGCTGCTCGAGGTGCCGCTGGACCTGCTGCTCTCGGGCGACGCCCTCGAGTGGACCGCGCGGCCGGACGGGCCGGTGATGCCCGCCTACCGCTACGGCGAGCACCTGATCTTCGGCGCCACCGCCCGCGTCGTCGCCAACTTCCTGCAGCTCCTCGAGGACGCGCCGTGACGCTGCTGCTGCTCCGCCACGGGGAGTCCGAGGGCAACCGCACGCGCGTCGTGCAGGGCCAGCTCACCCACTACGGGCTCACGCCGCTGGGACGGGAGCAGGCCGAGGCGGCTGGTCGCCGCCTCGCCGGCCTCGAGATCGACGCGCTCTACTCCAGCCACCTGCGCCGCGCGCGCGAGACCGCGGACATCGTCGCCGTGCAGACCGGCCACGAGGTGATCGAGCTGCCCGACCTGCAGGAGTACGGCTTCGGCGAGGCGCAGGGCCTGACCTGGGACGAGGTGCGCGAGCGCTTCGACGTCGTCGGGCGCGCCTGGGGGCGCGGGCGCATCCCCGGCGAGGAGGGCTCGGCGGCCTTCCGCGAGCGCGTCGCCCGCCAGCTCGGGGAGCTCGCCGAGCGCCACCGCGATGGGACCGCCGTCGCGGTGCTGCACGGCGGCGTGCTCGGCGCGATAGTCGGCCGCATCTGCGGCCTCGGCGACGGGGAGTACGCGCAGATCTACACCGCCAACTGCGGCATCACCGAGGTCGGCGTGGCGCAGGACGGCAGGCTTGCGCTGCACAGCCTCAACGACACCTGCCACCTCCGCGCGCTCGGCGGCCCGCAGACCGAGCCGTGGCTCAGCGAGGCGTGAGCGGGGCGATGCCTGACGGCTGGCGCGTCGAGGGCGAAGTCAGCGAGCGCGAGGAGCTGCTCGACGGGCGGTTCCAGGTCGTGCTCGATGGAGCCGCTGAGGAGGCGCCCGGCATCGAGGTCTCGTGGACCCTCGTCTGGCTGCTCGGCCGCCAGGGCGAGGTCTCGCTCTCCGAGGGCTACGTGACGGTCGTCGAAGCGGAGCGGGGCGAGCTGAACGCCTCGCTCGAGGCCGGCACGGTGCTCGCGGGCGACGAGACGGGCGCGGCCCAGGTGCGCGCCTCCTTCGCCGTCGACGCTGTCGACGGCACGCTCGCGGCCGAGGGCGACCGCGTCACGTGCGACCTCGAGGTCGGCGTCGAGCAGTGGGCCGGCGAGTTGCGGGTGGGCGGCGACGCGACCTGAGAGGCGGCTACGGCTCGTAGCGGCGGAAGACGACGCAGGCGTTCTGTCCGCCGAGGCCGAACGAGTTGGAGAGCACGACGCGTAGCTCCGCCTCGCGCGCCTCGTTCGGGACGATGTCGAGGTCGCAGTCCGGGTCCGGCGTCTCGTAGTTGATCGTCGGCGGGATGCAGCCATGGTGCATCGCGAACAGCGCCGCGATCGCCTCGATGCCCCCGGCGCCCGCCGCGAGGTGGCCCGTCATCGACTTCGTCGAGGAGATCGCGATCTTGTAGGCGTTCTCCTCGCCGAGGGCGAGCTTCACGGCGCGCGTCTCGCTGCGGTCGTTGTACTGCGTGCTCGTGCCGTGGGCGTTGATGTAGTCGACCTCGGAGGGGTCGATGCCCGCGTCGCTCATCGCGCGTGTCATCGCCAGCGACTCGCCCTCGGCGTCGGGGGCGGTGTCGTCGGTGGCGTCGAACGACCAGCCGGCGCCGGCCAGCTCGGCGTAGACGCGCGCGCCGCGCTCGAGGGCGGACTGCTCGGACTCGAGCAGCAGCACCCCGGCGCCCTCGCCGAGCACGAAGCCGTCGCGGTCCTTGTCGAACGGGCGGCAGGCGTGCTCCGGGTCGTCGTTGTTGCGCGACAGCGCGCCGAGCCGGCCCATCGAGGCGAGCGAGAGGCGCCCGATCAGCGCCTCGGTCCCGCCGGCCAGCAGGGCCTGCGTCTGTCCGAGGCGGATCAGGTTGAGGGCGTGACCGAGCGCGTCCGTGCCGGAGGCGCAGGCGGTGTTGATCGTCGTGTTCGGTCCGCGCAGCCCCAGCTCGCGGGCGACGCGCGCCGCGCCCATGTGCTGGCCGGAGCGAGTGATGATGAAGGGGTCGGCGCGCATCGGGCCGCGGCGCTCCATCTCCATGTAGGGCAGGCCCATCTCGAAGGCGTCGCCGGAGGTTGCCATGACCACGCCGATCTCGTCCTGTAGCTCACCGTCGCCGGCGCGGCCGGCGTCCTCGAGGGCTTCGCGGCCGGCGGCGACGGCGAACTGGGCGAAGCGCGCGGTGCGGCGCGCGACGCGGCGGTCGAGGTGCTGCTCCGGGTCGAAGTCCTTGACCTCGCCGCTGATCTGGACGGGCAGGCCCTCGGGGTCGCAGAGCGTGACGCGCCCGATGCCGTTCTGGCCGCTGCGCAGTCCCTCCCAGTACGAGGGCGCGTCGCCGCCGATCGGCGTGACCGCCCCGATGCCCGTGACGAGGACGCGCTGCAGCTCTCGTGTCGTCGTCACGCTGCCGGGGTCCTCGAGAGGCTCTGCAGGAACTCGCGGATGTGCTGGCTGAGCGCCGCGGGCTGGTCGGTCGGCACGGCGTGGCCGGCCTCCTCGATCAGCGAGACGCGCGAGCCGGGGATGCGGCGGTGCAGGCGCTGGATCGCCTCCGGGGTGAGCATGTCCGTCTCGGAGCCGCGCACGATCATCACCGGGCACTGCACGCGTTCGACGCACTCCCAGAGGTTGGTCATGCGGCGCTGGCC
>VXOS01000137.1 GCA_009839925.1 Chloroflexota bacterium | reverse complement strand
GCGGCGGCGGCGGCGGACGTGGCAGGCGGCGGCCCTGCGAGTTCTGCCCCCCCGGCACCCGCGTGGTCGATTACAAGAACACGCCGATGCTGCGGCGCTACCTGACCGAGCGCGGAAAGATGGAGGCGCGCCGCCGCGGCGGCTGCACGGCCAAGTGCCAGCGGCTGCTCGCCCAGGCAATCAAGCGCGCTCGCCACATGGCCCTGCTCCCGTATACCGCCGAGCATGTCCGGCTGAGCAACGTTCCCGCGGGACGGCCCCGCCGCTAGGCGCCCGCGCATCGCGACGGCGCTCCGGGAGGAGGGCCCGCACACGTGCCCCGTCCCCGAGGCCAGGTCACTCCCAGCTCCGGATCGACGCGCATCAGCGCGCGCCGCCAGCGCGATGAGCGCGCGGCGCGCAGGGAACGCGTCACGATCGTCGCGGTCACCGTGGTGCTCACCGTCGCCGCCGTGGTCGTGCTGGCGGGCCTCTACGTCACGCAGTACCGCCCTCCGCGCGCCCACGTCCTGAGTGTCGGCGAGACCGACTACCAGGCCGACGAGGTCGCTCGCCGCGCCAGCTACGAGGCCCGCTTTGGCGATCTCCCGGGCGGGATCGGCGAGGCCGTGCCAGGGACGCTGAGCGTGCTCGAGGAGCAGACGATCCTGCTGGAGCGCGCACCCGCGTTTGTCGGCGCGGCGACCGACGAGGACGTCACGCAGTGGCTGCGCGAGCACCTCGGCTTCGCGCCGCCGGAGGCGCCCGCCCCGCCCCCGGCCGCGGACGCTGGCGACACGGGCGATGCTGCGGATGCTGGCGGAGACGGCGGCGCTGCCGACGACGGCGCGACGGGCGAGGGAAGCCTCAAGGAGGATCCGGAGGAAGAAGCCGCTCGCTTCGCCGTGGCGCTGGCCGACTGGCTGCGTCATGTCGATCTTCCGAAGGACGAGTACGATCTCGTGGTCGCGGCCGGGATCCTCAGCGATCGCCTGCGCGACCACTTCCGGACGGAGATCGGCGAGACCGCGGACCAGGTGCGCGTCTCCCGCATCCGCCTGGCCGATCGCGGCGGGGCGGAAGACGTGCGAGCGCTGCTGCTGGAAGGTGCGGACTTCGCCGAACTCGCCGAGGAGCGCAGCGCCGAGGCCGAATACGCGGCGCTGGGCGGCGACCTCGGCTGGCTGCCGTTCGGCTCCCTCAGCGCTATCGCTCAGGCGGCGATCGCGGGCCTCGGGCCGGGCTCGATCAGCGAGGTAGTCGACACGGGGCTGTTCTTCGACGTCTACCTTGTTGCCGAGCGCGAGGCTGCCCGGCCACTCGACCCCGCGCAGATCGAGGCGTTGATCGAGAGCCGCTGGGACGAGTGGCTGCTGGCGCAACGGGCTATGGTGTCCGTGGAGCGCGACTTGTCCGATGGCGAGGAGCGCTGGATTCTCGATCAACTGGTCGGCAGCCTGTCGAGTGGAGGCGGCTCGTGAGCGCTGGGCAAGGGCACGAGGGCGGTCCGATCGGCGTTGCCCTCTTCGGCGCCGGAAACGTCGGCGGCGGCGTGGTCGAGGCGCTCGATCGCGGCGGGGAACGCTACGCGGCCGTCGTCGGGCGGCCGCTCGAGTTGCGGGGCGCGCTCGTGCGCGACGCCTCGACGCCGCGGCACGGCCTTGGGTCGGAGTGCCTGACGACCGACCCGGACGCGTTGCTGGCGGACCCCGCGGTGCGCATCGTCGTCGAGCTGATGGGCGGCGAGGATCCGGCCGCGGACTACATCGCGCGCGCCCTGCGCTCCGGCCGGCACGTGGTGACGGCCAACAAGGAGGTGATCGCCAAACAGGGGCGCGACCTGCTCGCAATCGCCGCCGACCACGGCGTGCGCCTGCTCTACGAGGCTTCCGTCGGCGGAGGCATCCCGATCATCAGCCCGCTCTCGCGCGACCTGCTGGCCAACGAGATCACCGGTGTCACCGCGATCATCAACGGCACCACCAACTACATGCTCACCGGCATGGCCAGCGAGGGCGCCGACTACGCCGACATCCTCGCCGACGCGCAGCGCCTCGGCTACGCCGAGCCAGACCCCACCGCCGACGTCGAGGGCATCGACGCCGCGTACAAGCTCGCGATCCTCTGCGGGCTGGCGTTCCACGTCGCGGTCAGGCCGGACGACATCGTGCGCCAGGGCATCACGACGCTGACCGCCAACGACCTGCGTCACGCGGACGCGCTCGGCTACGCGATCAAGCTGCTCGCGAACGGGCGGCTCGTCGACGGCGAGCTGATCGCCTCCGTGCAGCCGACGCTGATTGCACGCAGCGAGCCGCTGGCGAAGGTCGACGGCGTGCTGAACGCGGTACAGGTCGAGGGCGATCTCGTGGGGCGCGTGGTCCTCGAGGGTCCCGGCGCGGGTCCTGGTCCCACGGCGAGCGCCGTGCTGGCTGACGTGCTCGATCTTGCGCGTGACATCGTCGCGGGACGGCCGCCGGTTGAAACGCCGCCGCTGCGCAGGGTGCGTGTGCGTCCGCCCGGCGAGCACCGCGCCCGGCGCTACCTGCGGATGACCGTGGCCGACCGGCCGGGTGTCCTCGGAGAGATCGGGTACGCACTGGGCGCGCACGGCGTCAGCATCGCCTCGGTGATCCAGGTGGAGGCGGACGAGGACGCGCGGACCGCGGAGATCGTGCTCACCACGCACATTGCCGCGGGCGCGGAACTGGAAGCCGCCCTCGATGCAATCAGCGCCTCGGACGTGGTCGAGGAGATCTGCAACGTGATCGCGATGGCGGGATAGCGACATGACAGCCGAACCGCCCCTCCGCGAACGGGCGATGGACCGCCAGGTGCAGCGCGTCGGCGAGCAGCTCGCCGAGCTGCGCGCGGGCCTCGAGCAGCAGCGCCGCGAGCTCGACGAGCTGCGCACCGCACTCAGCCTGCACAGCAATGCCGCCGAGGAACAGGGGGTCGACGAGCTGGCCCTGGAGCAGGTGAAGACCCGCATCGATCACCTGGATCAACGCATCGCGAGCGAGAGCGAGCGAGGCCGGCGTGTCGGTGACGAACTGACCGAACTCGAACGCGTCCGGGAGACTGTGGACTTGCGCCTCGAAACCGTCGAGGGCCACGTCGCCGCCTTTGCCGAGGCAGCCGCCAACGAGCGTGAGGAGCGAACCCGGATCGACGCCACGCTTCCGGAGCTGGCCGGCACGATCGACGAGGTCGGCTCGCGGCTCAACGCGCTGCAGGCCGCGCTGCGGCGCGCGGAGAACGGCCTTGCCCGCCTGGACAGCAGCCTGGGGCGCGAGGAAGAGCTGCGCCAGATGGTTGAGCAGCACCAGGCGATCCGGCTGCGCCTCGAGGATCGCCTGCGCGACGTCGAGGATCGCTTGCAGGAGACGCTGGAACTCCTCGGCGCCGCCTCGGAGGAGCGGCTCGCCCTGCGCCACCAGGTCATGGGGCTCGATGAGCGGATGCGGCTGCTGGGCGAGGCGCTGGAGTTCCAGCGCGACGCCGTCATCGATCACGTCCGGCGCGTGCTCGATGTCGAGGAACAGCAGGGCAAGCGGCAGATCGACGAGATCGAGCAGCGCCTTCGCCGCGGCCGCGCCCTGCTTGTGCGGCTGCGCGAGAGCGGCCCGCGGCCGGCGGAGGAGCAGCCCTGAGCGCACCCGAACCCACGTCCGAGTTGGCCGGATCGGGGCCGCAGGAGACGCGCTTCATCCTCGAGCGTTACGCCGACTTGCTGCCCGTTGGGCCGGACACGCCGCGCGTCACGCTTGGCGAGGGAGGCACGCCGCTGCTGCGCTCGCGCGTGCTCGAGGGCGAACTCGGAATCGAGGCGCTCTACTTCAAGCTCGAGGCCTCCAATCCGACAGGCTCGTTCAAGGACCGCGGGATGGTGCTCGCGGCAGCGAAGGCCGTCGAGGAGGGTGCGGAGGCGATGATTTGCGCCTCCACCGGCAACACCTCGGCCTCGATGGCGGCCTACGCCGCGCGCTACGGCCTGCGCGCCCACGTCGTGGTGCCCTCCGGGCGCGTCGCCGCCGGCAAGCTTGCGCAGGCGATCGCCTACGGGGCGGACATCGTGGCGCTCGACGGCTCGTTCGACGACGCGCTGCGCGTGGTGCGGGAGCTGGCCGCGCAGTACCCGGTCGCGCTGATGAACTCGGTCAACCCGTACCGCATCCAGGGCCAGAAGACCGCCGCCTTCGAGATCGCCGACGACCTCGGCGACGCTCCGGACCTGCTCTGCATCCCGGTCGGTAACGCCGGCAACATCACCGCCTACTGGGCGGGCTTCGTCGAGTATCGCCAGCAGGAGCGCAGCGGCCGGCTGCCCCGGATGTGGGGCTTCCAGGCCGAGGGCGCCGCGCCGCTCGTGCGCGGCGAGCCCGTGCCGGAGCCGGAGACCGTCGCCACGGCGATCCGCATCGGCAATCCTGCCTCGTGGAAGGGCGCGATCGCCGCACGCGACGACTCCGCCGGCGTGATCGCCGCCGTCAGCGACGACGAGATCCTCGAGGCCTACCGCCGGCTCGCGCGCGACGAGGGCGTCTTCTGCGAGCCTGCCTCCGCGGCGAGCGTCGCCGGCCTGCTCGCCCAGGCCCGCGCGGGCGAGGATCTGGCCGGCCTGACCGTCGTCTGCGTGATCACCGGCTCCGGCCTCAAGGATCCGGATACCGCGATGGGCGTCGAGACGGCCCGCTACTCGACGCCTGCCGAGGCGGAGGCCGTGGCGAGGGTGCTCGGCTGGCGCTGAGCCTCACGCCGTACCGCGTGCTACGATCGTGCGCGCTGACGATGCCTCGGAGGGATCGCTCGTGAGCACGGCGCAATACGACCTGGACCTGAGGCCCGGCTTCGACGTCGAGCGCGCCGAGGCCGCCGTCCGCGCGCTGATCGAGGCGCTCGGCGAGAACCTGCACCGCGAGGGCCTCGCGGACTCCCCGCGGCGCATCGCCGCGATGTACCGCGAGCTGTTCGAAGGTCTCAACCTCGACCCCGTCGACGTCCTCTCCGTCGGCTTCGAGGAGGGCCATGACGAGCTCGTGATCCTGCGCGAGATCCCCTTTTATTCGATGTGCGAGCACCACTTCATGCCGTTCCATGGCCAGGCCCACATCGGCTACATGCCGGACGGCCGCATCGTCGGCCTCTCCAAGATCGCCCGCGCCGTCGAGATCCTCGCGCGCAGGCCGCAGGTGCAGGAGCGCCTCACGACGCAGATCGCCGATTGCATCGAGCAGGTCCTGAACGCGCAGGGCGTCGGCGTGGTGATCGAGGCGGAGCACCTCTGCATGACGGCGCGAGGCGTGCGCAAGCCCGGCGCGACGATGGTCACCTCGGCGATGCGCGGCTGCTTCCGCACGGATGCGAACACGCGCCACGAGTTCCTCGGCCTGATCCGGCCGTCGGCCTGAGCCACGATGGAGATCCGCAGGCAGGCGCGCTGGTCTCTGGCGCGCTACGGCGCGGCTCCGTAGGCTTCCCCGGAAGGATGCCTGCCTCGATGTTCCCTCCGCAGCGGCTCTCCGTGCTCTCGTTCCACACCTCGCCGCTCGCGCCGCTCGGCGGCCGCGAGAGCGGGGGGATGAACGTCTACGTCCGCGAGGTTTCCGCGCATCTCGCGCGTGGCGGTGCTGCCGTCGACGTCTTCACTCGCCGCACCGATCCGTTCCAGCCCGCTGTCCTGACGATGGCCCCCGGGGTGCGGCTGGTGCACATCGACGCCGGCCCGCCCGAGCGGCTGGAGAAGGAAGCGCTGCAACCACTCGCCGGCGCGTTCGCCCGCGGCGTCGCCGACTTCGCGCGCCTCGATGGCGTCGACTACGACCTCGTGCACTCGCACTACTGGCTGGCCGTCGAGGCGGGCGCGCTCCTCGCGCGCGAGTGGGACGTGCCGCACGTCGCGATGTTCCACACGCTCGCGGAGGTCAAGCTGCTCGCCCGCTCGTCCGAGCGCGAGCCGCAATCGCGTCGCGAGGCCGAGCGCCGCCTGGTGCATGAGGTCGATCGCATCGTCGCCGCGACCGAGCACGAGCGGGTGCTGCTGGACCAGGTCTACGGCGTGCCACGCGATCGAGTGGACGTGATCCCGCTCGGTGTGGATCGCGATCGCTTCCGCCCTCGCGCGCAGCTCGACGCGCGCCGTTCGCTGGGTCTTGATCCGCAGGCGCGGGTGCTGCTCGCCGCCGGGCGTATCGAGCCGCTCAAGGGCCTCGACATCCTGATCGAGTCGCTGGCCCAGCTGCCCGGGCACGAGCGCCTGCAGCTGCTGATCGTGGGTGGCGACGAGCGCGCCGAGCCGGAGATCGCGCGCCTCCGCGCCGTCGCCCACGCGGCGGGCGTCGACGCCCTGGTGCGCTTCGTCGGCCCCGTCCCGCACGAGGAGATCGGCGTCTATTACAACGCGGCCGACGTGGTCGTCGTGCCCTCGTTCTACGAGTCGTTCGGACTGGTTGCGGCCGAGGCGATGGCGTCCGGCGTGCCGGTGGTCGCCTCGCGCGTGGGTGGGCTCACCTCCACGGTGGCGGACGGCCGCAGCGGCTACCTGATTCCCTGGCGCTGCCCCGGCCCCTTCGCGGAGAAGATCGACCTGCTGCTGGAGAACCGGCCGCTGCGCGAGGCGCTCGGCGCCGCTGCGGCGCGCTCGATGGAGCGCTACGAGTGGTCGGCGGTCGCCGGGGGGCTGCTCGACCTGTACGCCTCGCTGCTGCGAGATCGCGCCGCCGGGCCGGCCGCGCAGCCGGCGCTGGCCCACGCCTGAGCGGCGACGTGACCGAGGACGCCCCGGCCACCGACCTGGAGACGCTCGTCGCGGACCTCGAACCGCGGCGCGCCCTCGTCATGGTCGCCCACCCGGACGACGCCGACTTCGGCTGCGCCGGCACGATGGCGCTGCTCTGCAAGGCTGGCTGGGAGGTCGACCTGCTGGTGGCGACGAACGGGAACAAGGGCACGAAGGATCTGAACCGTACGGGCCAGCAACTGGCCGCCGTGCGCGAGGAGGAGCAGCGCCAGGCAGCCGCCATCCTCGGCGTGAACGAGCCGATCTTCCTCGGATTCCCGGACGGCGGCGTTGAGAACGACGGCGAGCTGCGCGGCCTGGTTGTGCGCGAGCTGCGGCGCCTGAGACCCTCGCTCGCGATCACCTTCGACGGCTTCCGGCCCGGCTTCAACCACCGCGACCACCGAGAGATCGGCCGCGCGGCCTACGACGCGATCTACCCGGCTGCCGACGATCACCTCTTCTACCCCGAGCACCGCGAGGAGGGCCTCCGGCCGCATCGCCCGGACATGTTGCTGCTGTCCGGAGCGCCGGATCCGGACGTCGTAATCGACATTGAGCCCGTGCTCGACCTCAAGGTCGCGGCCATCACCGCGCACGTCTCGCAGGTGGGCGGCCGCTCGACGGAGGAGATGCTGCGCTGGTGGCGGGAGCGCGCGGGCGACGGCCCCGGCCCCCGCTACCGCGAGTCATTCCGGAGCGTTACCTGGGAGCGGGCGCGCCGCAGCCGCGACGCGCGCCGCAGTTAACCCGGAGCACACTCCGCTCGTTGACACTGGACCGGCCCGGACGTAGCCTTTTTTCGTTGCGCTTCGCAGCGCTGGCGCAAGGTTCAACGGTCGGTTGGCCGGGGCGGGTGAGTACCGGCGACAGGAAATCGCACAACGGGTGCGATGTCGCGATCTGGCTCACACCGCAGCCATCTGGCCGTTCATTCTGCCCTCCGACGGCTGGCGGAATACAGGCCGGAACAGTCGACAGCGCAGGGAAGACTGGCGCGAGAAGAGCGCGTCGGGAAGACAGGGACGACATGCCGACCATCAACCAGCTGGTCCGCAAGGGTCGCAAGCCCGTCACGAAGAAGACGAAGGCGCCCGCGCTGCGCTTCAGCTACAACTCGCTCACCAACCGCACCACGCGCGGCAAGAAGGGTTCGCCGCAGAAGCGTGGCGTCTGCACCCAGGTGCGTACCGTCACGCCCAAGAAGCCGAACTCCGCGCTGCGCAAGGTCTGCCGCGTCCGCCTCACCAACGGCATCGAGGTCACCGCCTACATCCCGGGCGAGGGCCACACGCTGCAGGAGCACTCCGTGGTGCTGATTCGCGGCGGCCGCGTCAAGGACCTGCCCGGCGTGCGCTACCACGTCGTGCGGGGCGCCCTCGATGCGACCGGCGTCGAGGGGCGCCGGCGCGGCCGCAGCAAGTACGGGACGCGCAGGGACTAATCGACGATGCGCCGCAGCCGAGCTCCCCAACGGCCCGTTGCCCCCGATCCGCGGTTTCAGTCGCGGCTCGTCACCGCGTTCACCAACAAGGTGCTGCGCAACGGCAAGAAGAGCACGGCCGAGCGCATCGTCTACGGAGCCTTCGACCGCATCGAGGAGCAGACCGGACGCCCGGGCATCGACGTCTTCGAGCAGGCGGTTCGCAACATCACCCCGATCATCGAGGTGAAGCCGCGCCGCGTAGGTGGAGCGACCTACCAGGTCCCGGTCGACATCCGCTCCGAGCGCCGCCAGGCGCTCGCTCTGCGCTGGCTGCTGAACGCGGCCCGCTCGCGCGGCGGGCGCTCCATGCAGGAGCGGCTTGCCGCAGAGATGCTGGACGCCGCGAACAACGCGGGCGCCGCCGTGCGCCGCAAGGAAGAGACGCATCGGATGGCCGAGGCCAACCGCGCGTTTGTGCACTACCGATGGTAGGCGGCCGGATCACACGGCCAGCACCCGCCCCCGGAACACCGGGGGCGGAACCATTCGGGGGGAGGACGCCGCGCGTCCTGCCGAGCCGGGGGAGCAACTAACGTGTCTCGCGAAACCCCGCTCGAGCGTGTCCGCAACATCGGCGTGATCGCGCACATCGACGCCGGCAAGACCACCGTGACCGAGCGCATCCTCTACTACACCGGGCGCACGCACCGCCTCGGTGAGACGCACGACGGCACCGCCGTGATGGACTTCATGGCGCAGGAGCGCGAGCGCGGCATCACCATCACCTCGGCGGCCACCACCGCCGAGTGGCGCGATCACCAGGTCAACATCATCGACACGCCCGGCCACGTCGACTTCACCGTCGAGGTCGAGCGCTCGCTGCGCGTGCTCGACGGCGGCGTCGTGGTCTTCGACGGCGTCGCGGGCGTTGAGCCGCAGTCGGAGACGGTCTGGCGCCAGGCCAACCGCTATGACGTGCCGCGCATCTGCTTCGTCAACAAGATGGACCGCACCGGCGCCGACTTCGATCGCACCGTCCAGATGATCGTCGACCGCCTCGGGGCGGTGCCCGTGCCGCTGCAGCTGCCGATGGGCGCCGAGGACGACTTCTCCGGCGTCGTCGACCTCGTCGAGATGCGCGCCATCACCTTCGGCGGCGAGCGCGGCGAAGAGGTCTCGGTCGGCGAGATTCCGGGCGCGTTCCAGGACGCGGCCCGCGCGGCCCGCGATCTGATGATTGAGCGCGTCGCCGAGAACGACGACCAGATGATGGTCTCGTTCCTCGAAGGACACGAGATCGACGTGCCGGAGCTGCAGAAGGCGATCCGCCGCGCGACGATCAGCAACGCGATCACTCCGGTGCTCGCCGGGGCCGCGCTGCGCAACCGCGGCGTGCAGCCGCTGCTCGACGCCGTCGTCACGTACCTGCCCTCGCCGATTGACGTGCCGCCGGTGAGCGCGCACGCGGTCGGCGATCCGGAGCAAACGGTCGAGCGCGCCGCGGACGCCGACGCGCCGCTGACGGCGCTCGCGTTCAAGGTTGTCGCCGACCCGTTCGTCGGGCGCCTCGTCTTCTTCCGCGTCTACTCCGGCGTGGTGCGCAGCGGCGAGCAGGTGAGCAACAGCACGCGCGGGCGTCGCGAGCGCTTCGGGCGGCTGCTGCGCATGCACGCCGACTCGCGCGAGGACATCCAGGAGGTCTACGCGGGCGAGATCGCCGCGGGTATCGGCCTCAAGGACACCTTCACCGGCGACACCCTCTGCGACACGAAGCGTCCCGTCGCCCTCGAGGCGATCCGCTTCCCGACGCCCGTCATCTCGATCGCGATCGAGCCGCGCACGCGCGGCGACCAGGATCGTCTCGGCGACGCCCTGCAGCGGCTCTCCGAGGAAGACCCCACCTTCCGCGTGCGCTACGACGAGGAAACCGGCCAGACGGTGATCTCCGGCATGGGCGAGCTGCACCTCGAGGTGATCGTGGACCGAATGCGCCGCGAGTACCGCGTCGAGGCCAACGTCGGCAGGCCGCAGGTCGCCTACCGCGAGACGCTCACGCGCGCGCTGCGCACCGAGGGTCGCTTCGTGCGCCAGACCGGCGGCCGCGGCCAGTACGGCCACTGCGTCCTGGAGGTCGCCCCGCGCGAGCCGGGCGCCGGCTTCAGCTTCGAGGACCGCACCGTCGGCGGCTCGATTCCGCGCGAGTACATCCCGGCCGTCCGCCGCGGCGTCGAGCAGGCGCTGGCCAGCGGCGCGCGCGCCGGCTACCCGGTGGTCGATGTCGCGGTCGCCGTCGTCGACGGCTCGTACCACGACGTGGACTCCTCCGAGATCGCGTTCCAGACGGCCGGGTCGCTGGGTATGCGGCAGGCGCTCGAGCGCGGGGGCTCGGTGCTGCTGGAGCCGGTGATGAAGATGGAGATCGTGACGCCGGAGGACCACTTCGGCGATGTGCTGGGCGACATCGGCAGCCGGCGCGGGCAGGTGCAGGGCGCGGAGCCGCGAGGCAACGCGCACGTCATCCAGGCGCAGGCGCCGCTCGCCGAGACGTTCGGTTACGCCACGGACCTGCGCTCGCTGACGCAGGGCCGCGCGACGTACTCGATGGAGTTCGATCACTACGCGCGCGTGCCGGACGCAATTGTCGAGGAGATCACGGACACACGCGTCGACCGGCGCGTAGCGGCGGGCTAGAACCGCCCGCGAACGAGAGCGATCAGTCGCCGCTCCCGGCAGGAGAGTCGTGGGGCGGCGGAGGGGAACGGGAGCCGAGGGA
>VXOS01000089.1 GCA_009839925.1 Chloroflexota bacterium | reverse complement strand
GGGGCGGCGCTGCTCGACGCCTTGGTGACCGGCTTCTAGGTGGAGGGGCGCCGCGGGCACCCCGTCGACCCGCCCCAGAACCCCCACGCCTGGCATGCGACGGCGACGGCCGGGACGAGCGGCGCCGCCGCGGCAGGCGCGCGCCTGATCGGGCTGGACGCGGAGCACACCAGGCACGCACTCGGCATCGCGCTCTCGCTGGCCGGAGGCAGCCGCGCCAACTTCGGCTCGATGACCAAGCCGCTGCACGTCGGCAACGCCGCCCGCGGCGGCCTGCAGGCCGTGCTGCTCGCCGAGCGCGGCTTCACCGCCGCCGAGGAGTCGATCGGCGGCTCGATGGGCTTCCTCAAGCTGTTCGCGGGCGAGGGTGGAGACGCACCGGAGCGCCTCGAGGCGCTGGGCGAGGGCTGGGGCATCGTCGACCCCGGCATCAACGTGAAGCGCTACCCCTGCTGCTATGGCACGGCGCGCGCCGCGGACTGCGTGTTCGCCCTCATCGGGGAGCACGACCTGCAACCGGACCAGGTCGAGCGGATCGACGTGCGCGTGGAGCCGGGCGGGCTCGCGGCGCTGATCCACCCGCGCCCGCAGGACGGGCTGCAAGGCAAGTTCAGCATGCAGTACGTCCTCTCCGCCATCCTCCTCGACCGCGAGCTGCGCCTCGCCACCTTCGAGGACGAGGCGGTCATGCGGCCGGAGGCGCAGCAGCTCATCGAGCGCATCCACACCAGCGAGGGCCCCACGCCGCCGGAGTTCGCCGGCGCGCCGAAGTTCGCGCACGTCGAGGTCACGCTTGCGGGTGGCGGGAACCTCGTGCACGCCGTCGACGAGGCGGCGGGCTCGGCGGACCATCCGCTGAGCTGGGAGCAGCTGGCGGACAAGTACCGCGACACCGCCGGCCGCGTGCTCGACGACGAGGTGATCGAGCGCGGTATCGAGGCGTTCGCGGCTCTCGACGCGGCGCGCAGCGTGGACGGCCTCATCGCCGACCTTTGCCCGGCCTGAGCCGGGCGAGAAGCAACGAAGCGACAGGACTGGAGGTTCCGATGTACCGCACGGACATGTACGAGGGGATGCTCGCCGAGACCGTCACGGTCACCGGGCATAACGGGGACGCGATCGGCGCGTACTTCGCGCGCCCGCTCGGCGAGGGACCGTTCCCCGGCGTGGTGCTGATCCACCACCTGCCCGGCTGGGACGAGTTCTACCGCGAGACCACGCGCCGCTTCGCGCACCACGGCTACGCGGCCATCTCGCCCAACCTCTATCACCGCGAGGGGCACGGCACTCCCGAGGACGTCGCCGCGATGGTGCGCGCCGACGGCGGCGTGCCGGACGAGCAGGTCGTCGGCGACGTCGTCGCCAGCGCCCGCGTCCTGCGAGGGCTACCGACCTCGAACGGCAAGGTCGGCCTGATCGGCACCTGCTCCGGCGGGCGCCACACCGTCCTCGTGGCCTCGCGCTCGACGGAGTTCGACGCGGCGGTCGACTGCTGGGGCGGGCGCGTCGTGATGCCCGAGGACGAGCTGACCGAGAAGCTCCCTGTCGCGCCGATCGACTACACGGCGGACCTCGCCGCGCCGCTGCTCGGCCTCTTCGGCGCGGACGACCAGAGCCCGTCGCCGGAGCAGGTCGCGCAGCACGAGGAGGCGCTGCGGGAGCACGGCAAGGAGTACGAGTTCCACATGTACGAGGGCGCCGGACACGGCTTCTTCTACTGGAACCGCCCCGCCTACCGGATCGACCAGGCGATGGACGGCTGGGACAAGGTCTGGGACTTCTTCGGCCGCCACCTCAGCTCGTAGGCACCTCGCAAGGAGCAGGCAGATGTGCACGATGATCGCCGAGATCGCCAGGATCGAGGGCAGCGGCAAGGGCGCGCGCGGCTGGATTCCGATCGACCGCGCGAACGTGACCTACGACCACCCCTTCCAGCTCGCCGTTGAGCACTCGCTCAACATCGACTTCGTCAACGCCGCCGAGGGGCCCGACTCGCGCATCGCGGTCGAGCTGCACCCCTCGTCCGCCCGCGCCCTCGTGCGCGCCATCGAGGAGGCGCTGGCGCGAGGCGTGGCCCAGACCGGCGAGGTCTAGGCGGGGCGCGAGCGGGAGACTCGCATGGGCTTCATCCACGACCGCCTGTCGATGAGCGGGCGCGTCGCCGTCGTCACCGGCGGGGGGCGCAACCTCGGGCGCGGCATGGCGCTCGGCCTCGCCGACGCCGGCGCCTCGGTCGTCGTCGCGGAGATCGACGAGGAGACCGGCCCGGCGATGGAGCGCGAGCTGCGCGAGGCCGGCCACGAGGCGCTGTGGCTGCGCACCAACGTGCGCGACTCCGCCTCGATCGACGCGCTCGTCGCCGGCACGATCGAGCGCTTCGGTCGGATCGACGCGATGGTGGCGAACGCGGGCGGCATGTTCATGGCGCCCGCACTCGACATCTCGCGCAACGGCTTCGAGGCGGTGCTGGACCTCAACCTCACCGGCGCCTGGCTCTGCGCGAGCGCCGCGGCGAAGGCGATGATCGAGGGCGGCCACGGCGGCAGCATCGTCACCGTCTCCTCGATGAACGCGATCGACGGGGCGTTGTACGGGGCGCACTACGGCGCGGCGAAGGCGGGCATCCTCGGGCTCACGCGATCGCTGGCGGCCGAGTGGGCGGAGCAAGAGATCCGCGTGAACGCGATCGCGCCCGGCGGCCGTCGCCGCCTCGCCGGCGACGAGCCCGGCCGCGGCCAGTTGCTGGGCGGCGGCAGCCCCGAGTACATCGAGAACGTCGCCGCCGCCGTCGTCTACCTCGCCTCGGACCTCTCGACGTGGGTCACGGGCCACACGCTCGTCGTCGACGACGGCGGCACCAGCACGCACGCCCCGCCGCGCAGCGCGTAGCCCGCCGGTTCAGAACGGCGGCGCGAAGCCGTCCTTGCCCTCGCCAAGCTCCGGCAACCGCTCGCGGAGCACCGCGCGCACGCGCTCGTAGTGCTCGAGGTACCGAGGCTGGAACGAGGCGGCGTCGCAGCCGAGCTTCTCCGCCATCAGCGCGACCGCGCCCTCGCGCGTGGAGGCGACGAATCTCCCGCTCGCGAATTGGAACGGCTGCGCGATGAAGCGCTCGACGCCTGTCGCGAGCAGGCTGTCCGCGAACGCCTCGGCGTCGCGCACCAGCAGGAGCGGCGTCAGGGTGATGCAGGCGTCGATTCCCGCCTCGCGCGCCTCGGCGATGGCGCGCAGGCGCTGCGCGTTCGAGGGGCACGAGGGCTCGAACGTGCGCCGCACGTCCTCGTCGTCGGTGGTGACCGTCATGTTGACGCGCACGCGCCCGCCGCCGTCCTCGATCTTCCCGAACAGGTCGCAGTCACGCACCACATCGGGACTTCGCGTCTGCACGACAAGCCGCGGCTGGTGGCGGTCGGCGAGGACCTGCAGCAGCCGCCGCGTCAGTTCCAGCCGCCGCTCGATGGGCTGATACGGGTCGGTGACGCTGCTCATGTAGATGCGCTTGCCGTCGAGGCTCCCGATGCGGCGCTTCATCAGCAGCTCGACTGCGTTCTCCTTGACCTCGACCCAGCGCCCCCAGGCGTCGCGCCGCTCCTCGCTGGCGGTGAAGAAGGCGGCGTAGCAGTAGGTACAGCCGAACGCGCAGCCGGCGTAGGGGTTGAGGGAGAAGTCGTACGCATTGAGGAACCCCGTCCCCCGCGTCAGGATCTCCCGCGCGGGCCTCGAGGCCACCTCGACACTCCCGCTGCGCGCCGAGGCGGCCACGACATCTGGCGCCTCGGTCAGCGATGAATCGAACAGCGAGCGTTGGGCGGGGCCCGTGGCGGTCATCGCCGCCTATTGTCGCCGGGCTGGTGCCTCAGCGCGTACTCCGCAGTGACACCTCACCGCCCGCGGCGGCGCTGGCGGCGGCCGTAGGAGCGGATCGCGCGGAGGAAGTCGATGCGGCGGAAGGCGGGCCAGAAGGCGTCGCAGAAGTAGTACTCGCTGTAGGCGCTCTGCCAGAGCATGAAGCCCGACATCCGCAGCTCCCCGGACGTGCGAATCACCAGGTCCGGGTCCGGCACGTCTGGCGCATAGAGGTAGCGGCCGATCTCGTCCGCATCGAGGCCGCTCGCGATGCCCTCGAGGGAGTCGCCGCGCCGCACGCGGTCGGCGATCATGCGGCGCACCGCGTCCACGATCTCGTCGCGCCCGCCGTAGCCAACGGCCACGAGCAGGTCGCCGTCCTCGTTACCGGCGGTGATTCGCTCGACCCGCTCGATCGCCGCGACCGTCGACTCGGGGAGCAGGTCGCGGCTGCCGACGGCGCGGATGCGACGCGGCAGCGCGGCTCGGCGCTGTTGCTCGGCGAGCGCCTCGACGCGGTCCTCGACGATCTCGAAGATCGCGTCGAGCTCGGCCTGGGGGCGCTCGAAATTCTCCGTCGAGAGCACCCAGAGCGTGACGACCGGGATGCCCAGCTCGTCGCACCAGCCGATCAGCCGCGCCACGTTGTCGGCGCCCTCGGGGTGTCCGTCGCCGACCCTCGCGTGGCCCGATGTACGAGCGAAGCGGCGGTTGCCGTCGGGCAGCACGCCGACGTGCCGGGGTATGTTCCCGCGGCGCACCTCCGCCTCCAGCCGGCGTTCGTAGAAGCGATAGACGAGTCCAAGCAAAACCTGCAGCATGCGGCCCTCCCGACTACCTGACGCCGGGAGGCGCCGTCCGGTTCCCGAGGCGCGCTACTCCACGTACGCCCGCTCCGCGCGCAGTGCGGACTCGCGCAGCCGGTCCGCCTCCGCGGCCGCCTCGAGGCCGGAGTCGTAGCCGAGGTCCAGCGACTCGCGGGTGAGGCGTGCGGCGGCGCCGGGCGCTCGGGCGGCGTCACGGGCGAGCGCCAGCGCCTCCTCACGCAGCCGCTCGCGCGGATGGACGGCGGCGACGAGGCCCATCTCCAGCGCCTCCAGCGCGCCGACCCGGCGGCCGGTGATCGCCATGTTGAGCGCGTGCCCGCGCCCCACGAAGCGCGCGAGGCGCAACGTCCCGCCGTAGGCGGGCAGGATGTCGAGCCGCACCTGCGGCAGCGAGAAGACGGCGTCCTCGCCTGCGACGGCGAAGCTGCAGCAGACGGAGATCAGACAGCCGATGCCGATCGCGTAGCCGTTGACGGCGGCGATCAGCGGCTTCGGGTAGTGGCTGAGCGCGTCGAACACCGGATGCCCGGCCTCGTCGATGTCGCGGCGCTTCCACGCGGGCCGCGAGGGCATGCCCGAGGGGTCCGTGGGACTGTCGCCGCGCCCGGGGCGCTTGAGGTTCGCGCCCGCGCAGAAGGCGCGGCCCTCGCCGGTGAGGACGACCGCCCGCACCTCCTCGTCGACACGCAGCGCCTCGAGGGCGTCGAGCAGCGGCTCGCTGAGGTCGCTGCCCCAGGCGTTGAGGCGCTCGGGGCGGTTGAAGGAGAGCAGCGCGACGGGCCCGTCGCGCTGTACCAGCACCGCGTCGTCGGCGCCCACGGGGCTACCCGTCGATGTAGCGGGGCTGGCGCTTCTCGGAGAAGGCCTTGGCGCCCTCGATCGTGTCCTGCATACCCTCGACCGTGACATCGAGGGCGACGCCGAACTGCTTCGCAGCCTCCGGCTGGAGGTAGAAGCCGCGGTAGATCGCCTGCTTGAAGTTGCGGACGGACTGCGGGGCCATGTTGATGGCGCGCCGCGCGTAGTCCAGCGCCGTCTCCAGCAACTCCTCGCCCGGCACGACGCGCTGCACCCAGCCGGCCTCGTAGGCGCGCTGCGCCGTCCACTCGGTGTCCCCCCAGAGCGCGAGCTCGAGAGCGTTGCCGAGGCTGATCTGACGCGCCAGCGGGGCCATCCAGCTCGCGCCCTTGCGGCCGAAGCGCGCGGACGAGACGGAGACCTTCGCGTCCTCGGCGGCGATGCGGATGTCGCACTGCATCGCGAGCATGAAGCCGCCCGCGTAGGCCGGGCCGTTGATCGCCGCGATCAGCGGCTTCCAGAGCCCGAGGTCCTCCGAGAGCGGGTCGATGCTGTAGTTCGAGGGGATGTGCGGGCCCTCGATCTCCCCTCGCTCGATCGCGCGCAGGCGCTCGGCGGACTCCTTGAGGTCGCGCCCCGAGCAGAACCCACGCCCGGCGCCCGTGAGAATCGCGACTCGCCCTCGCTTGTCATCGCGGAACGTCTCCATCGTCCTGCGCAGGGTGTGCATCATGTCGAACGTGATCGCGTTCAGCCGCTCCGGGCGGTTCAGGGTGACCAGGTAGACCTGCCCGTCCTCGAGGATCTCGACGAGCAGCGGGGACTCGGGGTCCGTGATTGCGGCGGGGTGGGACTCGGCGGTCGATGTCACGGCGGCCTCCTTCGATGCGTCCGGGCCTCGGCTGACCGGCGCGCGCACGAGTATGCCACCGACCCGGCGCTGGTGGCGGGCGCGCCGCCTCCCACCTGTATCATCGCGCCGCACGATGGGGACGAGCGGAGGAAGCGGATGGCCTACGCGACGATACTCACCGAGACGCGCGATCGCGTCCGCTACGTCACGCTCAACCGGCCCGAGAAGCGCAACGCGCTCAGCCTCGAACTGCAGAACGAGCTGATCGACGCCCTCGAGGCGGCCGAGCAGGACGACGAGGCCGGGTGCATCGTGGTTCGCGGCGCCGGTCCGGCCTTCTGCGCCGGCTTCGACATCACGCCGCAGGACCGGACGCCCGGCGGCGCGAAGCCGATCCGAACCGACATCAACGATCTCCGGGGGACGACCCGGCGGCTCGCGCGGATCTGGGACCTCAGCAAGCCCGTGATCGCGCAGATCCACGGCTACTGCGTGGCAGGCGGCACGGACCTCGCGATGCACTGCGACATGATCGTCGCCGCCGAGGACACGCAGATCGGCTTTCCGCCCGTCCGCGCGCAGGGCGCCCCGCCCACCCACATGTGGACCTACATGGTCGGCCCGCAGTGGGCGAAGCGGATGCTGCTCACCGGCGACTTCATCGACGGCGCCACCGCCGAGCGGATCGGGCTCGTGCTGAGCGCGGTCCCCGCGGATCAGCTCGCCGACGAGGTGCACACGCTCGCCTCGCGAGTCGCGATGATTCCGCACGACCTGCTCGCGGCGAACAAGGGAATCGTCAACAAGGCGATCGAGCTGATGGGCCGCACGATGTTGCAGGAGGCGGCGCGCGAGACGGACGCGATCGCGCACAAGGCCGACGCCGCCGCCGAGTTCGCCCGCATCGGACGCGAGCAGGGCCTCAAGGCCGCCCTCTCCTGGCGCGACGACCGGTTCGCGCAGTAGGCCCGACCAAGCGAGGAGGACACCATGCGTATCGGCTTTGCGCTGCCCAACCACTGGGGCGTCGAGGATCCCGAGGATCTGCTGGACCTCGCCGAACGGGCGGAGGGGACGGGCTTCTCCTCGGTCTGGGTCTCGCACCACATCCTCAACGCCGGCTACGTCGGCGAGCGGCTGGGCCTGAAGCCGTACTGGGACGCGCTGACGCTGCTCTCCTGGGTCGCGGCGCGCACGGAGCGCGTGCGGCTCGGCACGAGCGTGCTGGTGCTGCCCTACCTGCACCCGATGGCCCTCGCGAAGCAGCTCGCGACGATCGACGTCATGTCCGGCGGCCGCCTCGACGTCGGCGTCGGCGTCGGCTCGATGCCGGAGGAGAACGAGGCGCTGGGCATCGATTACCACACGCGCGGCGCCGTCGCCGACGAGTGCATCGACGTGATGAAGGCGCTGTGGGCGGACGGGGCCGCCTCGTACGCGGGCACGCACTATTCGTTCCGGGACGCCGTCGCCTCGCCGAAGCCGCTGCAGCAGCCGAACCCACCGCTGCTGATCGGCGGCAACGGCGTCCCGGCGCTGCGCCGCGTCGCGCGCTGCGGCGACGGCTGGCATCCCTACCTGCTGGGTCCCGAGCAGATGGAGCAGCGCCTCCCGCGCCTCGAGGAGGAGCTGGCGAAGGCCGGCCGCAGCCGCGATCAGATCAGCGTCTCGCTGCGCGTCGACATCGACACCGTACCGACGCGCGAGTCCACCGAGGTCTACGCCGCGCTCGGCATCGACGAACTGGTGATCTCCTTCAACAGCGGCGACGCCGAGGCGCAGCGCCGCCGGCTCGCGGCATCCGCGGAGGCGCTGCTGCCCGCGTAGCCGGACGAGCGCGTTGCAGCCGCCTCGCTACCATGAGCCGGGACCACGAAGGCGTGAAGGGTGACCGATGACCTCGCTAACGCTCGACGAAGCGACGCTGCTGGCGGCTGCCGAGGAGAAGTGCGGCCTCAATCAGATCGACGACGAGACCTTCTACGATCGCCTCGCGCTGATCGTCGAGCGGCTGCATGAGGAACAACTCCCGGAGGACCGCTACCCCGACGCGATCGACCAGATCTCGGACATCATCGCCGAGCGGATGCGCATCGCTCGCGACCGCCGCGAGCACCCCGAGATCGCCGAGCAGCAGATCGAGCGCCCACTGATCGTCACAGGCTTCGCTCGCTCCGGGACATCGATGCTGCAGGCGCTGCTGGCCGAGGATCCAAACAGCCGCTCGCCGCAGCAGTGGGAGACGCACTTCCCGTCGCCCCCGCCGGCGCTGGCGCCCGCCAACGACGACCGCGTCGAGCGCGCCACCCTCGTCGGCCAGGAGAACCGCAAGCGACAACCAGGCACGCTGCAGGCGCACCCCTACAGCGACGCCGGCGGCCTCGCTCTCGCCGAGTGCGAGAGCTTCTTCGCGCTCGATCTGCGCAACACCACGCCGCAACGCTTCTTCAAGATCCCCGCACTGCGGATCGTCGGCCGCGATGGCGAGCCGGTCACCCCGCGTTCGCAGTCCCCGGACTACATCGCGAACTACGGCTGGCATCGTGAGATCCTCCAGCACCTGCAGTGGGGCGGTCCGCCCCGGCGCTGGGCGCTGAAGGGCACCCAGCACCAGTACCACCTGACCGAGCTGAAAACGATCTACCCGGACGCGATGATCGTCTGGACGCACCGCGACGTGCTCAGCGTGCTGCCGTCGCTGTTCGAGCTGCTCTCCCGCATCAACGAGGGCATCGTCGGCAAGGTGAACCGCCCGGCGCTGGGCGCGCAGGTACTGGCGGGCATCCACGCGGAGCTCATGGGCGCCCTCGAGAACCCGCTGGTCGACGACGACTCCGTGCTACACCTGCCCTACCGCGAGACGATGGCCGACCCCGTCGCCGCGGTGCGCGGGATCTATGAGCACTTCGACCTGCCCTTCAGCGACGAGTTCGAGCGGCGTATCCGCGCCTGGCCCGAGGCGAACCCGGCCGGCCGCTACGGAAAGTTCGAGTACTCGCTGGATGACTTCGAGCTTGAGGCGGATGAGCTCAGCCGGATGTTCGCGCCCTACCACGAGCGCTTCGGAGTGCCGAGCGACCGCTAGCCGCCGGCCGCCGCCGCCTCCTCGAACCAGGCCCGCGCCTCGCGGATTACGGTCCGCGGCTGGTCGTGGTGGACCCAGTGCGCGGCGTCCGGCACGAGGATCGAGCGGCCGTTCGGGAAGAGGCTGATCTGATCCTGCATGCGCCTCCGCCCACCCGAGTCCTCGCCGACGATGAGCAGCAGCGGGCAGCTGATCGCGGCCGTGAAGCGCTTCATCTCCTCGGCGCTCACATCGTCGCGGCGCACGCCGGGGCGCGCCCAGTTGTCGAACTTCCACTGGTATCCACCGTCGACGCGCTGCGCCGCGTGGCTCGCGAGGTCCAGCGCGTGCTCCGGCGAGAGCCGCGGGTTGTTCTCGCGCATCCGTCCCGCCGCCTCCTCCAGGTCCGCGTAGCTGCGCGGCCTGCGTCCCACGAGGGCGGTCCTCGATTCGACGATCGAGCGCAGCAGCTCCGGAGCGAAGGGCTTCGGATCGCCGTGGCTCGGCTCCAGCGGGCCCTCGATGGAGACGATCGCGCGGAAGCGCTCGGGGAAGGCGCCGGCGGCGAGGTAGCCGATGCGTCCGCCGTAGGAGTGGCCGAGCAGGAAGACCGGCGGCCCCGCCAGCTCGGCCAGCGCCAGCAGGTCGATGACGTTCTGGCGGATCGAGTACTCGCCGCCCACTTCGGGCTGCGAGTCGCCGTGGCCGCGCAGGTCGAGTGCGAGGACGCGGTAGGCGTCCTCGAAACCCGCGGCGATGCGGTCCCAGCTGCGGGCGGTGTCACGGCCGCCGTGATGCAGCAGCAGTGGCGGGTTGGCGGGGTCGCCCCACTCCCAGTAGGAGAGCCGCAGCCGCTGGGATTCGAAGAAGTGCTGGCGCGGCTCGCTCATCGAGGCGCTCCCGGCCCGCTACGGGATCTCGATGCTGACGAGCGGGTCGCGCTCGTCGACGAACGAGTTGACCTCGACATGCATCGCCGTCACGCGTCCGTCGTGCTCGGACGGCACCGGCGTGAGGATCTTCATCGACTCGATGGTCACGAGGTCCTGGCCGGCGGTGACGTCGGCCCCCGCCTCGACGTGCAGTTCGGCGACCCGGCCGGGCCAGGGACTGAGGACTTGGACGACGGGCATGGCGGCTCCCTCGCGGCGCGCGCCGCAGCGTAGCGCATGCGCGCGCAGGCGGCAGCCACCGATCCGCGCGAGGCCAGCGCCCGGGGCGCCCTCGGCACGGTGCGGCTCGACACTGTGCGGGAGGGTGTTACCCTGTTCGCGGCGTCCGGATGACGCCACTCAGCAATCGCGCCCGTGGACGGCACCTTCCCTGGTTGTAACGGTTCCCTGGTAGTAGCTGAGATTCAGGAAGACGTGCCCGCACGGGCACGAGCGAGTGTCGGCGTGGCCGACGAGGGGTGAAGGTTCTTGTCGCAGCGGATTTATGTGGGCAATCTCCCGTACGAAGCCAGAGAGTCGGAGGTGGAGGAACTCTTCTCCGAACACGGCGAGGTCATCTCAGTAGCACTCCCGACCGACCGCGAAACCGGCCGCGCGCGCGGCTTCGGCTTCGTCGAGATGCCGGATGAAGACGCGACGAAGGCCATCTCGGCCCTCGACGGCACCACGTTCCAGGGTCGCCGGCTGAACGTCGACGCCGCCCCGCCGCGGGGCCGCGGCGGCGGCGGGGGGGGGTTTTAAAAAAAAACCAGCCCCCCCCGCGTAGGGGTAT
>VXOS01000157.1 GCA_009839925.1 Chloroflexota bacterium | reverse complement strand
CCCGCGCGCGGGGGGGGGGGGGGGGGGGGGGGGGCGCGCGGGGGGGGGGCTGCGCGGGGGCGCCCGCCCGCTCACGCGGGGCGGGGCCCCCCCCCCCGCCGGCCCCGCCCGGCAGCGCGCGCGCGTAGCGCTCAAGGGTCGCCTGCACCTTGCCGAAGATCGTGTCGGGCGGGTAGCGGCCGGCCTCGCCCGGCTCGCCGGCGGGCTCGCCGGTCAGCACCTCGATGCCTTCCTCGATCGTCCCGACGGCCCAGACGTGGAACTCGCCCCGCTCGATCGCCTCCGCCACCTCCGGGCGCAGCACCACGTTGTGGACGTTGGCGCGAGGAATCATCACGCCCTGCGTGCCGTCCAGGCCGCGCGAGCGGCAGACCTCGTAGAAGCCCTCGATCTTCGCCGTCGCCCCGCCGATCGGCTGCACCTCGCCGCGCTGGTTGAGCGAGCCGGTAACGGCGATTGACTGGTCGATCGGCGCGCCGGAGAGCGAGGAGAGCAGCGCGTACAGCTCCGTCGAGGAGGCCGAGTCGCCGTCGATGTCGCCGTAGAGCTGCTCGAAGGTGAGGCTGGCGTGCAGCGCCATCGCCTTGTCCTGCCCGAAGCGGTCCGCGAGGAAGCCGCGCAGGATCAGGAAGCCCTTGTTGTGCGTGCGCCCCGCCATGTCCGTCTCGCGCTCGATGTTGACGATCGAGCCCCGGCCGGCCGAGGTGATGCAGGTGATGCGCGAGGGCCGCCCGAAGGTGATGTCGCCCAGGTTGTAGACCGAGAGCGCGTTGATCTGCCCGACCTTGTAGCCCTCCGTGTCGATGTAGATCGCGCCGTCGTCGATCAGCTGCTGCATGCGGTCGCGAACCAGCGAGGAGCGGTACTCGCGTTCCTCGAGGGCGCGGTCGACGTGCTGCCGCAGCACCTCCTGCGCGCCGTCCTGCCCCGCCCAGAAGTCCGCCTGGCGCGCGATGTCGAGCAGCTCGCCCATGTTGCCGGAGAGCCGCCGCTGATCCTCGACGCGGCGCGAGGCGTGCTCGATGATTCGCGCCGCCGCCTCGTCGCGGAAGCGGCGCATCCCGGCCAGGTGGCACTGGCGGTGAACGACCGAGGCGATCCCGAGCATGGTGTGCGCATTGCGCTCGACGTCCACCTCGAAGTCCGCCTTCACGCGGAACAGCTCCCGGAAGTCCGGGTCCAACCGGAACAGGTAGGCGTAGAGCCCCGGGTCCCCGACGATCACGACCTTCGTCTCGATCGGCGAGGGCGCCGGGCGCAGGCCGGCGGGCGGCACCACGCCGAGCGCCTGTGCGCGCGACTCCGGCATCAGTTCGCCGGAGCTGAGGGCGCGCTTGAGGCCCTCGTAGGCGGCGGGATCCTGCAGCAGGTCGCGCATGCGCAGCATCAGGTAGCCGCCGCTCGCACGAGCGAGCGAGCCGGAGCGGATCATCGTGTGGTCCGTGACCGCGGTGCCGAACTGGCCGACGTACTCGATGCGGCCCAGCAGGTTCGCGTAGTTGGGGTTGGGCTCGCTGATCACGGGCGCGCCCTTGCCCGGGTTGTTGTTGATGAAGACGTTCACCTCGTAGCGGCGCATCAGCGCCTCGCGCTGGCGCTCCGGCCCCGGCAAACCCGGCGGCTGTGGGGTGACCGGCTGCGCCACGCCCTGCTGCTCGCGGAAGCGGTCGCGCTCGCGCTGCATGTCGGCGCAGACCGCTTCGATGAAGCGCAGCGGCTCGGGCGCTTCGCGCCAGCGCTCGCGCAGCGGCTCGAAGAGGTGCTCGATCGCGAAGCGCGCCACCTGCTCGTCGACCTGTTCGAGGCGTTCCTGTGTCTCGCGTTGCACCCCGCGCATCGCGAGCAGCGAGTCCTGCACCAGCGGCTCCAGCTGCTCGCGCGAGCGCTCCTGGATCTGCTCGCGCTGCTCCGCCGGCAGCGCCGCCATCACCTCGTCGCCGGCCGGCTGGCCGTCGATGATCGGCGCGGAGACAACGCCGCCCGGCGTCAGCTGCAGCGCGAAGCCGAGCTGCCCGGCCTGCTGCTGCAACTCCTCCAGCATCGAGGCGCGGCGCTGCTCCTGCTCTTGCAGCACGGCGGAGCGCTGGCGGATGTAGGAGTCGGCGTCGAAGGCCTCGCGCAACTCGGCGCTCGCATGCTCCACGGCGCCGCGCATCGCCTCGGCGAAGGCGCGCCCCTCGCCGGCGGGCAACTCGATCCCTTCCGGGCGATCCTGATCCTCGAAGTTGTGGACGTAGACCCAGTCCGGCGGCGCCGGGCGGGTCTCCGCGAAGCGCCCCAGGTAGGACTCGACGATCGAGGACTTGCCGTAGCCATCCGGCCCGGAGGCGTAGAGGTTGTAGCCGCGCGCCTCCATGCCGAGCGCGAACTCGATCGCGCGGACCGCGCGCTCCTGGCCGAAGACGGCGTCCATGGTGTGCAGATCCGCGGTGCTCTCGAAGGGCAACGAGGCGGGGTCGCAGCGGGCGGTCAGCGCCTCGGTGCTCACCTCGCGGGCGTCTCGCCGCTCGCTCATCGTCAAGTCCATTCCGTGAGGTCGGCGACGCCGCGCGATCGCGGCTCGATCGTAGCACGGCGGGAGGCTCCCTCCGTGCTAGCCTTCGCGCCAGCGAGGACGACGCGGGCGGAGGGAGCCAGGCGATGCGCGCTGCCGTCGTGACCGAACCGGGCGGGCCGGAGGTGCTGCAGGTCGCGGAGATCGAGGATCCGGTTCCCGGACCGGAGGAGGCGCTGGTCGCGGTCCACGCGAGCGCCCTCAACCGCGCCGACCTGATGCAGCGCCGCGGTGGCTACCCCGCCCCGCCCGGCATCCGCCCGGACGTACCCGGCCTGGAGATGGCCGGCGTCGTCGAGGCGGTCGGCGAGCGCGTCCAGGCGTGGAAGCCGGGCGATCGCGTGATGGCGCTGATGGGCGGCGGGGGCTACGCCTCGAAGGCGATCGCGCACGAGCGCCAGCTGATGGCGATCCCGGAGGGACTGAGTTTCGAGCAAGCCGCCGCGATTCCCGAGGTCTACCTCACCGCTTTCGACGCGCTGTTCGGGCACTGCGAGCTGGCCTCCGGCGAGTCCGTGCTGATCCACGCCGTCGGCTCCGGCGTCGGCACTGCCGCCGTGCAGCTTGCCGCCCTCGAGGGCTGCCCCAGCTACGGCACCGCGAGCAGCGATGAGAAGCTGGCAAGCGCCGCCGAGCTCGGCCTCGACGTCGGCATCAACTACCAGAGCGAGGACTTCGCCGAGGTGATCGCGGAGCGCACGGGCGGGCGCGGCGTCAACGTGATCCTCGACGTGGTCGGGGCGCCCTACTGGGACCGCAACATCACCTCGCTGGCCGTGCGCGGGCGCCTGGTGCTGGTCGGCACGATGGGCGGTGGCAGGCTGGAGACGAACATCGGCGCGCTGATGCCGAAGCGGCTGCGCGTGCACGGCACGGTGCTGCGCGCGCGCCCCCTCGAGGAGAAGCTGATCCTCAGCCAGCAGTTCGCGGCCCGCTACCTGCACCATTTCGAGACGGGCCGGCTGCGCGCGGTGATCGACCGCGTCTTCCCCCTCGAGGACGCCGCGGGCGCGCACGCCTACATGGAGAGCAACGCCAACTTCGGCAAGATCATCCTCAGCGTCGAGCAGTAGCCCGCCGCTGCCCCGGCTGGATTCCGGCTTTCGCCGGAATGACGAGAGGGAGCCGGAATGACGAGCGGGGGCGGCATGACGGGAGGGAGCCGGGATGACGAGAGGGGGCGGACCGACCTCGAACGCTCGTTGCCCCTTGGACCTTCGGCGTGCTGGCGCGCCAGGGCGCGCTCCCCCTCACCCCCGCCCTCTCCCTCCAGGGGAGAGGGGGCCGGACCCCGAGAGAGAAAGAGAGAGGGGCCTGTCCGACCGTTAGGCGTACTTGTCCGGGTCCGCCATGAAGCGCACGCGCGAGTCCAGGCTGGCGAAGTAGTACCACTGGCCGTTGTAGAAGTACTTCGTGCCCTTGTCCGGGTCCGATTGGCCGGCCCCGGAGGCGGTCTCGCTGACCGCGCGGTTCACCTCGTCCGTGTCGACCTCGTCGCCCGAGACCGGATCCAGCACCTTCGCCATGGTTCGCCCTCCGCCTTCGTCTTGCCGGCTAGTTGAATACCGAGGCCGCGACCGCGCCGAGCGACTCGCGAGGGTCGCCCCAGCGCAGCGATGCTTCCTTGCCGCGGCGCGTGTGGAACTGCAAGTCGTACTCCGCCATGAAGCCGACGCCGCCGTGCAGCACGTGCCCCCAGTTGGTGGCGTCGACCACCGAGCGCGAGACCACGGACTTCACTTTCGCGGCGTGCAGCGCGTCCAGCTCGCCCTGGTCCAGCTTGTAGAGCTGCTCGTAGGCGAGGAACCGCGAGGCCGTGACGCCCACCGCGGCGTCCGCGACGCGGCCCTGCACCGCCTCGAACGTCCCGATCGGCCGCCCGAAGGCGACGCGCACCTGGACGTAGCTGACGGTCATGTCGAGCGCCTTCTGCGCGTGCGCGTAGCACTCCAGCGAGGAGATCGCCGAGCCCAGCACACGCAGGTAGTCGACGGCGTCCGCGCCGCCGATCCAGCCCTCCACGCTCGCGCCGTCGTAGGTCGCCTCGACCTGCGGGGTGAGCCCGATGCCGGTCAGGGCCCTCGTGGCGACGCCGGCCTGGTCGCGCGCCACGAGGGCGAGACCGGGCTCGCCGTCGCGCGTCGCGGCCACCAGGTGCAGGTCGCTGGTCGCGCCGAACTCCACGTAGCGCTTCGAGCCGCTCAGCGTCGCGCCGTCGGTCGTCGTCGCGATCGCGCCGTAGGGTCCGGCGTTGCCCTCGACCAGGGCCGGGGCGCAGGTCGCGCCCGCGACGATCCGCGGCAGCAGCGAGGCCTGCAACGCCCCGTCGCCGTGGCGCTGCACCGTCGCAGCGGCCAGCATCGTCTGCTGGTACGGGGAGAGCAGGGCGTGGCGGCAAAGCTGCTCGATCAGCACGCCGAGGTCGACGAGCTCCGCGCCCTGCCCGCCGTGCTCCTCGGCGATCGGCAGGCCGGTCCAGCCCAGCTCCACCATCTGGCTCCACAGCTCCTCGTCGGGCTCGCCCGCCCACTCGATCTGGCGCATCCGCGAGGCGGGCGCCTCGCGCTCGAGGAAGTCGTCCGCGCTGTCGCGGATCAGCTCCTGCAGGTCACTGAGCCGGAGATCCATTGCCATCGTGAACCCCCTAACCCCTCGGCAGCCCGAGGCCGCGCGACGCGATGATGCGGCGCAGCACGTCGTTGGTGCCCCCGGCGAAGCGGTGCACCGATGAGCCGCGGTAGTTCTCCTCGAGCTTGCCGCCGACCGGCGCGTCCTCGTTCTCGCGGCGCAGGCCGCCCTCCGGGCCGAGCAGGTCGAGGGCGAGACTGTCCATGCGGTAGCGCGCCTCGGAGCCCCAGACCTTGACCATCGCGCCTTCCATGGTGGGGGTGATGCCGTTCTGCACCATGATCGCGTTGGTCATCGCCAGCGCGCGCGAGACCTCGCTGTCGACCGTCGCCTCGGCCAGCCTGGTGCGCACCACGATGTCGTCCTTGAGCTCCGGCCGGTTGTCCTCGATGTGCTGCACGAGGGCGTCGACGCGGCGCTGGTAGAGGCTCTGCGGCTCGATCATCACGCGTTCGAGGTCGAGCGCGTTGGTCATGTAGTACCAGCCGCGGTTGAGCTCGCCGAAGAGCGCGTCGGCGGGCAGTCTGACGTTATCGAAGAAGGTCTCGCTGGTGATGATCCGCCCCATCGTGCCCATCGGCCGGACGGTGATGCCCGGCACGTTGGTGGGGAAGATGAAGACGGAGATGCCCTGGTGCTTGGGCGCGTCCGGGTCGGTGCGGGCGGCAAGCCAGCCGTGCGTGGCGCCGCCGAAGCCGCCGTAGATCTTCTGCCCGTTGATCACCCACTCGTCGCCGTCGCGGGTCGCCCTCGTCTGCAGCGAGGCGAGGTCGGTTCCGGCGTTCGGCTCGGTGTAGCCGAGCGCGAAGGTCATGTCGCCGCTCACGATCTCGGGCAGCCACTCGCGCTTCTGCTCCTCCGTGCCAAAGCGCATGATCGTGCGCCCCACGGAGCCGACGCTGAGGTGATCCTGCGGAATGCCGAGGTACCACAGCTCCTCGGCGAGGATGAAGGCGTGGAGGGCGTCCTTGCCCTGGCCTCCGTACTCCACGGGCCAGCCCATGTTGGTGTAGCCGGCGTCGTTCATCGCCTTGCGGAAGACGCGCAGCTCGGGGCCGCGGCTGTGGCCGAACTCGCCCTCGCCGGCTTCGCGTGCGAGGCCGTCGCGCTCCGCCTCGCGCAGCTCCTCGAACAGCGCGGGCGTGGCGTGTTCGTCCAGGAAATCCCGCACCTGTTGGCGGAATGCCACGTGCTCCTCGGTCCAGCCGTACTCCATGCCGCACCCCCCGAGGTCTCAGACGCTTCGCGCCGCGCATCCTACCACCAGCGGCGCGGCGCGGCGGCGCGTTGCGTCCTGCGGTACGGTGCGCGTGCCGCCCTCGCGCGCGAGCGTGCGGCCGGGACTGGAGTGACGCGTGACAATCGACAGCGTTGGCGCAACCGACGGCGCGGCGGGAACGCCCTGATGGCCGCCGCGCGCGCGCTCACCCCGTCCGCGCGCGAGTCCGTCGAGGATGTCGCGCGCGCACACCTCGAGCAGGGCCTGCACGCCGCCGCGCAGCTCGCGGTCTACCGCGACGGCGAGCTGCAGATCGACCTCCGGCTCGGGGCCGCGGCGCGGCCCGCGGCGCGCATGGTCTGGTTTTCGGCCACCAAGCCGCTGGGCGCCGTCGCCGCGTTGATGATGGTCGAACGCCTCGCCTTCGACCTCGATCAGCCGATCGCGGCCGCCTGGCCGCAGTTCGGGGAGGGCGGGAAGTGGGCCTGCACGCTGCGGCACGTGCTCACCCACCGGGGCGGCTTCCCCGTCTTCCCGCCGGACTTCGACTGGGCGCGGATGGACGACTGGAAAGCCGTCAGCGCCGCGACCGCCGCGATCGAGGCGGAGTGGCCGCCGGGTACGGACACCGGCTACCACCCCGTGACCTACGGCTTCGCGATCGGCGAGCTGGTGCGCCGCCTCGACGGGCGTGAGCCGCGCGACTTCCTCGCCGACGAGATCATCGGACCGCTCGGCATGGACGCGTCGCTCGGCGTGCCGGAGGAGGCACTCGGCGATGTCGTGCCGCTGGAGGCGATGTCCGAGGTCACGCTGCTCGATCCCGAGGGCAGCGAGCGCCGTACCTCGGACATCGTGGGTCGCTTCAACGCCGCGCCGCTGCTGCGCGGCCAGCTCCTCGCCGCGAACGGGATCGGCACGGCCGAGGCGCTGGCGCGCTTCTACGACTGCCTGCTGCAGGGCGGCGCGCGCGAGGGCGTGCGCCTGCTCCAGCCCGAGACCGTGGCGCTGGCGACGAGCGTGCAGTGGACCACCGATTACGATCGCACCTTCACGCTGCCCGCCTCGTACGGCCTCGGATTCATCGTCGGCGGCGTCTTCGAGCCCTTCGACGAGCCCGGCGTGTACGGGCACCCGGGCGCGCAGTCCACGATTGGCTACGCCGACCCGGCGCGCGGGCTGGCGGTCGCCTACCTGACCAACGGGCTGCACGGCCCGGTGGAGGTGCAGCAGCGCTACCGCGAGGTCGCGCAAGCCCTGATCGCTGCCTGCGAGGCCTCGGACCGGCCCTAGCCGCGCCCCCGGCCGCCACGCGGGCGACGGCGTCTGCGGCGTCGCTGCGCGTGCTCCGGGCGCTTCGAGCTGGGTGCGGTCGGCTCGTGCACCACGGGCTCCGGCGTCTTCGCGAAGCGGCGCGTGAGCCAGCGCGAGAAGAGGATCGACCAGAAGGCAAACGTCGCGAACAGGGGCAGCGCGATCAGCGTCGATACCCAGTCGCCGCGGCTCGTCACGAGCGAGACGAGGGACGCCGCGCCGGCGACGACGACGGTCATCACGAGCAACTGACGGTCCGGCAGTTTCATGGCGGCAGTATGCCACCGCCGTGGCGGGAATCGCGCGGATCCCCGGACGTACAATGATTGTCGGGCAGACCACGGCACGACGACGGCGTCGGCTACCGGGGGCGGTGCGTACGGTGCTCAAGCATGCAGTGCGGCACGTCGCCCCGTGGCTGGCTGCGCCGGCCGTCTTCGCGCTCCTTGCCCTCCTCCTGGTCGCCGCACAGCCATCGCCGGCGCACGCCGACGGGGGCGAGGCGTCCCACAGCTTCGGCCACCTCGCGTACTCCCGCGACGCAGCGGTGAACGACGTGCCCGTCGAGCTTGCGATCGCCTTCTTCACGGACTGCTCGGAGGTGCCCGCGCTCTCGCCGCCGCGCTGCGGTTCTCCGCCCGCGAAGTGGTCGGCGGACACCAACCCGATCGCGATCTGCACCTCGCACACCAACCGCCCGAGCTGGCTGACGGCCAACGCGTTCCGCGACGCGGTCAGGGAGAGCGCGCGCGCCTGGAACGAGGTCGCCGCGGCGGTCGGCATTCGCTACACGGGCGACTGCCCAGACGCCACCTGGGCAGAGGGCAACGGACGCAACGAGATCGCCTTCGACGACGCGCGCGACCTCGTGCGGGGGCCGGACGTCGCGCTGACCAGCGCGATCTGGGAGTCCATATACGAGGACGAGCAACGCCGCGTGGTGATCGACCGCGTGTTCCTCGAGGCCGACATCGTGATGGACGCGCAGCGCGTGGACACCGGCGCCTGTTTCATGTCGACGGTCGTCCACGAGCTGGGACACATGCTCGGGCTCGGGCACAGCGACGACCCGCGCGATCTGATGTACCCCAGCTACAAGCCCGGGGCGCCCGCCGCCTGCCTGCTGCAACCGGGGCGCGCCGAGGTGGAGTTGCTGCGCTCGCTCTACGGCCGCAACGAGGCGCCCTCGGTCGACGCGGGTGCGGACCAGGCGATCGGCCTCTTCGAGGAAGTGGTCCTGAGCGCGACTGCCAGCGATCCGGAGGACGATTCGCTCACCTTCAAGTGGGTGCAGACGGGCGGTCCGCGGCTCTGGTTGCCGCAGGGAGGCTCGTCGGCCGAGCTATCGTTCAGGGCTCCGGCAGAGCCGGCGGTCCTGTTCTTCGAGGTCACCGCCACCGATCGCTACCTGCACAGCGCCACCGACCGCGTCGCAATCGAGGTGGCGGCCATCGGCAGCCGGCCGCGGCGGTTCCCGGTCTTCGACTCGCACCTGCCGGCGCGCTACGTGCCGGGGGCTCCCGAGGGGACGACGGTGCTGGGCTGGAGAGCTGTGGAGGACGCGCTGCTCTACGAGTTCTGCTCCTCGCCGATCGAGGCCACGTTCGCGCGGCTCTGCACGCGCAACCTCACCGAGCCGTCGGTCCCGATCACCTGGGAGACGGTCCTCGGGGAAGCGGACGAGGCGAGCGACAGCGTGCTGCTCACCGGTGGTTGGCGCACCACGAGTATTCGGGCCTGCAACGCGGGCGGCTGCTCGCGGGTGAGCGAAGGCCCGCTTGCCGGCGGGGTGCGCTGGGACGAGCGGAATATCGACTACGACTTCATCGTGCTGGTCTTCGACGTCTCGGGCGTGCAGTTCACGTTCGCCGCCGCGATCAACCTCTCCGAGACGGCGCGCCGCTTCGAATTCGGGAACGGACCGCCCGATGATCCGTTCCAGACGACGATGGGTACGTGCAGCAGGCTCGGACGCAACGGGTTCTGCTACGGCTACCTGGGCTTCGAGGTGCGTGATCAGGAGCCGGTGGTCGGGATCCGCAGCACGCGTCCGGGCACGCCGACGATCGAACACCACGTTCCTGTCCGCTAGACACTCACGCAGCGCCGTGCGTCGGGCGGGCGCACGCCGCCCGGGTCTTGTGGACATATTCGGCAGGGGTTGTGGACATATACTTGGTCGGATGGAGCACGCGGAAGCGGAGCAGCAGATGCCGGAAGACGGCGGGGCGTCCTCCGAGCGCGAGCAGGCGAGCGGCCTGAGCGCGGGGGCGTCGCGTTCGGCGTCCGACGCTCCCCGCGCGGACAGCGGCCGCTTCGCCTCGATCGCGCTCTCCGGTGACTTCGATCCGCGCGCCCTGCTGACCGGCCCCGACGCCGCCGAGGTGAGCGTCTGCTACGAGCAGCCAGACCGCGACCTCGTGCTCGTCGGCATGGGCGAGGCGGCGCTCATCACCGCGCCGCCCGGCGGGGGCCCCGAAGCGATTCGCGATGCCGCGCTGCGCCTGCTTCGCGATGCCGCCGCGGACGGCGATCGCTCGAGCCCGCTGCGACCCCGGCTGCTGGGCGGTTTCGCCTTCGACCCGTCCGCGCAGGTGGGCGGACCGTGGGGCGGGTTCGACTATGGATGGCTGAGCCTGCCCCGGCTGCTCTTCGTCCGCGACGGCGAGGACTGCGGTGTGGTGCTCGCCCCCGGCAGCCACCCCGCCGAGGTTGACTACCTGATCGAACGCAGCGCGGGCGCCGAGCCGGACACGAGAGAACGGCCCGCGACGGCGCTGCGCGTGGTCTGGGACATCAACCGCCCGGCGCTGATGTACGCCGTCGCCGAGATCGCGGCGGAGGTTCGGGCGGGGCTCTACGAGAAGGCCGTGCTCGCCTCGGTGCGCGAGATCGAGACGGCCGCCGCGATCGACCCCGGAGCAACGCTCGCGCAGCTGCGGACGGACTATCCGCACTGTCACCTGTTCAGCTTCCGCCGCGGCGACGCGATCTTCCTCGGGGCCAGCCCGGAGCAGCTCGCCGGACTGCGCGGCGGCGCCGTCAGCACGCTCGGCCTCGCCGGTTCCGCCCGCCGCGGCCGGACGGACGAGGAGGACGCGGAGCTGGGTGAGGCCCTGCTGCGCGACGCCAAGGAGCGAATCGAGCACGAGATCGTCGTGCGCGCCCTGCGCGAGGGCGTCTCCGCCCTCGCCAGCGATCTGGAGGCGCCCAATCGCCCGGAACTGCTGCGCCTGCACAACATCCAGCACCTCGCCACCGAGGTGCGGGGGCGCGCCCTCCCGGGCGTCGACATTCTCGACCTGGTCGGTCGGCTCCACCCGACCCCGGCCGTCTGTGGCTGGCCGTCGGCGACCGCCCGCGAGGTGATTACGCGACACGAGCGCTTCGATCGCGGCTGGTACGCGGGCCCGGTCGGCTGGCTGGACGGCGCGGGCGACGGCGAGTTCGCGGTCGGGCTGCGCTCGGCGCTGGTCCGCGGTCGCGGGGGCGGGGGGGGGGCGGGGGGCGGCCGCGGCCGCCCCGCGCCCCCCGC
>VXOS01000076.1 GCA_009839925.1 Chloroflexota bacterium | reverse complement strand
CCTTCCGGTCCCCTCTCCCCGAGGGAGAGGGTTAGGGTGAGGGAGGGTCCGCCCTCCGGAATTGCGTTGCGCCATCGGGGCTTTCGGAGGCGCGCGGGAGTCTTCCCCTCACCCCCGCCCTCTCCCCAGGGAGAGGGGGCCGGATCGGGCTTGTGCGAGTTTCGCGAAGGTCTCCCGAGGGTGAAGGCACTACAGCGCGCGGACCGGACTAGCCGCGCAGGTCCTCGACGCTGCCGACGGGGCGGCCGTGGCGGTCGGCGATCACCGTCGTGACCGGTTGCGTCTGCTGCCCGAACGTCGGGAGCCAGGACGAGTGCTTGCCCGGCCCGCCGGCGACGAAGAGGTGCAGCCGCTCCGGCTCGTTCACGATCGGCAGCAGCGCGTCCGGCGGGAAGGGATCGACTCCCGACCCTGGCTCGATCCGCACATTGACCGACTCAAGGAACTCGGAAGAGAGCCTCGAGGCGGGGTACCGCGCGTGCTCGAAGACGTACTGTTGGACACCCTCGCGGGTCCAGCCCTCGTTGGCGATCGTCGCGGCGTGCTCGGGACCGAGCGCGAGCAGCGGCTCGCCGCGGCTGAGGATGTTGTTGCTCCCCGCCTGCCCGAGGGCGCCGGCGACCGTCTGGAGGATGCCGAGCGCGGTGTTGCTGCCGTGTTCCTGGATGTTGTGCGGGCCCTCGCTCGCGGCGACGGTGACCGTGCTGTCTTCCGGCTCGAAGCCGCGAGTGGTGTGGAACGGGGGCCAGGGGCTGGCCTCCTCGTTCTCCGCGAGGCAGAGCGCGAACTTCGCCGGCGTGCCCTGCGTGGCGCGGTCGCCGTGGCCGGGCGAGGCGCCGGCGACGTTGAGCAGCAGCAGCCGGATCGCGCGCCCGATCGTCGCGTTCGCACGGAAGCCGGGGCCGTAGCAGCCGGGCCCGCCGTGCACCCCGAGCTCGCGGCCGATCGGGCCGTTGACGAGGACCAGCACCGCGCAGGGGTGCGTCGTCGCGTTGATCCCGCTGAGGTTGAACTGCGGTTGCGCGATGCCCTGCACCGCCGCCAGCAGCACCGGCAGCGCGCGCGGCTCGCAGCCCGCGAGGACGGCGTTGATCGCAACCGCCTCAACGGTCGCCACGCCGCGCCGCGGTGGCAGCACCCCCAGCACCTCGCGCCGGTCGCGGTCGCTGTAGGCGAGCATCGCCTCGACGCGCTCCTCGGTGGGCGGGATGACCGGCAGGCCGTCCGACCAGCCGCGCTCGGCGAAGGCGTCGTGCAACTCACCCGGGTCGGCGGGCAGCTCGACCAGTGCCGCGGGGTCGCCGAGGCGGGACGTGGCGCCCGTCGTCATCGGTCGCCGCCGGCGATCGGGACGGGCTCGGCCGCGAGCGACGCAAGCAGGTCCGGGATGGAGGCGCGGGCCTTCTCGGCGACGGCGTCTTCCTGGATGCCGCCGATCGGGTGCGGCACCACGATGTAGCGGAGGTCCGGCATGCCGCGCTGCTCGGCCTCGAGCTCGAACAGGCTGACGAACGCCTCCGTGGTGATGTTGACGGTGGGGATCCCCTGCCGCTCGAAAAGGATGGAGGCGTGGACACTCCACGCCGTGCAGGAGCCTCAGTCGCTCGATCCGACGAGGGCGAAGTCGGCTCCCTCCACGAGCTTGCGCTCGTTGCTCTTCGTCGGCGGCCCGGCGCTCGGCTTGCCGATCGTCGTCAGTTCGCCGAGCTCGAAGTGCTCGCGCAGGCCCTCGACCATCTGCCGCATCAACAGGCCGGCGTTGGCCTTGCGGTTCTCGACGATGCCCGGGCGCAGGCCGTCGAGCGAGGCGGGCAGCGGCGCGAGCGGGTATTGCTCGACGGGGGCGTGGCCCGTGGGGTCGTAGACCCGGATGGTGTTGCTCATGGCGGTCCTCCGTGCAGTCCCGTGCGGCGCGCTCCGTCGATTAGACGCGCGAGTAGATCAGTTCCTTCAGTTCGTCGATCTCCGGGAAGCGCCCGCTCTGCTTCTTGCTGAAGACCAGCTCGCCGTCCACGGACCACTCGAAGCAGCCGCCGTCGCCGGTGCGCATCTCCAGCTTCCGGACGTCGTCCTGGATGTCGTACATGATCTCGCCGATCATCCACTGCGCGCGGGCGAGGTAGCTGCAGGGCACGCAGTACTCGACCGTGATCTCGACTCCCTGCTCTTCGCTCATGGGCCGCCTCCCTCGGTTCCCGATTCTAAGGCCGAAACGCGACCGGATCGCACACGCGCGAGCCGATTCCAGCGTCGGCCCCGATTTTCGGCCGTTATGTAGCGTTGGAGTAGAGTCAAGGGTTCGCTCGCCTGCGCTCGGACTGCTAGATTCGATGAAGACGCGAAGGGCGGTAGGGATCTGCCGTTCGCGAGCCTGCCCACACGCGAGCGGGAGGAGCTGCCGATGAGCCTGCGCGGAGCGGCATCGATCATCGGAATCGGCGAACTGAAGCCGGAACGGCGCAAGCCCGGCCGCACCGGCCCGGGTCTGGCGCAGGAGGCGGCGCGCCTCTGCATCGAGGATTCGGGCCTGCTCAAGGAGCAGGTGGACGGGCTGATCACGGAGATTCCGTTCCTCAATACCTGTGAGTTCGCCGAGACGCTCGGCATCCAGCCGACGTGGGCGCACGGCGTGAACATGATGGGCTCGTCCGGCCCCACGTCCGTCGCCATCGCGGCGATGGCGGTCAACGCCGGGCTCGCCAACAACGTGCTCTGCCTGGTCACCTCCGGCGAGGTCGGCGGCTTCGGAGGCGGCGGCGGCGGCGCCATCGGCGGGCAATTCCCGCAGTTTGCCGGCCCGTTCGGGCCGGGTCCCGGCGCGAACTTCTGGTACGCGCTGGTCGCCAACCGCTACAAGCACGAGTTCGGCCTCACCGACGAGGAGCGCGTCGCCATCGCGGTGCAGCAGCGGGAGAACGCCCAGGCCAACCCCGACGCCGCCTTCTACGGCACCCCCGCGACCACCGACGACGTGCTCAACTCGCGCATGGTCGCGAACCCGCTGACCCTGCTCGAGTGCGTGATGCCCACCCTCGGGGCCGCGGCGCTGATGGTGAGCCGCCCGGAGGCCGTCGAGTCCTCCCCACACGACCCCGTGTTCATCCTCGGCGTCGGTCACTCGATGGACCGCGGCGTGCCGGGCATCACCTACGTGGACCGCATGACGAAGTCGCCGGTCGAGCTGTCGGCGCGCGCCGCCTACAAGATGGCCGGCGTCGGTCCGCAAGACATGGACATGGCCTCGCTCTACGACTGCTACACGATCACGGTGATCATCGAGTTCGAGGACGCCGGCTTCGCCCCCAAGGGCGAGGGCGGCACCTACTTCGCGAACGAGGACGTCACCTACAAGAGCGACGGCATCGCCGTGAACACCCACGGCGGCCAGCTCTCCTTCGGCCAGCCCGGCACCGCCGGCGGCATGTCGCACGCCACCGAGGCGGTGCGCCAGCTGATGGGCCGCGGCGAGGCCCGCCAGAAGGAAACGGTCGACTACTGCTTCGTCAACGGCTGAGGCGGCGGACTGAGCGTGATGTGCTCACTGGTCCTCGGGAAGGACCAAGGCTAGCCAGCTCGAACGAAACGCCGGGGCCTCCGCCGCCCCGACGGCGGCGGAGGCGGGAGCAGCAGGAGGGATGCGATGACCGAGGAAGGCCCGAAGCGGCCCGTACCGCAGGCGAACGCCCTCACCGAGCCCTTCTGGGAGGCGACGAAGGAAGAGCGGCTCACGGTCCAGCGCTGTACCGCCTGCGACCGGCTCTTCTGGTATCCGCGCGAGTTCTGCCCGCTCCCGCACTGCTTCTCCAGCGACTACGAGTGGGTGGACGTGAGCGGGAAGGGCAGGCTCCACACCTTCACGATCATCGCCCAGGCCGCGGACCCCTGGTTCCAGGAGCGCGTGCCCTACATCTTCGGCGTGATCCAGCTCGACGAGGGCCTGCGCATGATGGGCAACGTCGACATCCCCGTCGAAGAGGCCGCCTGCGACATCCCCGTCGAGGTCTACTTCGAGAAGATCGACGACGACTGGACGCTGCCGCAGTGGAGGCCGATCGCCTCGTAGAGCCGCACTCCGGCAGCACACAGCTTGCGGGCGCGCTTCGGGCGCGCCCGCTTTGCGTCCGGCGCCCGCCGCGCCCGCGAGCGCCGCGCACGGTACCCTGACGCACGCGAGCACTGCGCGAGCGGACGGAGCGGCAGCGTGGCGATCACCCTCGGCGTCCTCGACCAGTCGCCGATCCGCCGCGGCGGCACGGCCGCCGAGGCGATCGAGGAGACGCTGCAGCTCGCGCAGGCAACCGAGCGGCTCGGCTACACCCGCTACTGGCTGGCGGAGCACCACAACAGCACCGGCCTCGCCTGCGCGGCCCCGGAGATCCTGATCCCGCGCGTCGCCTCCGTGACCTCGCGCATCCGCGTCGGCTCCGGGGGCGTGATGCTGCCGCACTACTCGACGCTCAAGGTCGCCGAGCAGTTCCGGATGCTGGAGACGATGTTCCCCGGCCGCATCGACCTCGGGCTGGGCCGTGCGCCGGGGACGGACGGCCGCACCTCGGCGGCGCTCGCGCAGGGGCCGGGCATGCGCAACGTCGAGCATTACCCGCGTCAGGTCGCCGACCTGATGCGGCTGCTCCGCGACGAGCTGCCCGAGGGCCATCCGCTGACCGGCATCCACGCCCAGCCGCGAGGCGAGAGCGTCCCGACGCCGTGGCTGCTCGGCTCCTCGCTGGACAGCGCCAGCACGGCGGCGGAGCAGGGGCTCCCGTTCTCCTTTGCGCACTTCATCCACGCGGAGTGGGCCGGCGAGGCGATCACGCTCTACCGGCGGCTCTTCCGGCCCTCGCAGTGGCTCGACAAGCCGCTCGTCAACGCCGGCGTCTCCGCGCTCTGCGCCGAGACGGACGAGGAGGCCGAGCGGCTCGCGATGAGCCGCTGGCTGTGGCGTCTGCGCAATCGCCAAGGCCTGCGCATCGGCGTCCCTCCACCCGACGACCCCGAGGTCGAGCGCCTCTCGCAGCCCGAGCTCGACTTCATCGAGTACCAGAAGCAGACCAGCCTCGTCGGCGGTCCGCAGCGCCTGCGCGACCGCCTCGAGGCGCTCGCCGTGGAGCTCGAGGTTGACGAGTTCGTGGTCGTGACGATCACGTATGACTACGACGACCGGCTGCGCTCCTACGAGCTGCTGGCCGAGGAGTTCGGACTCAGCGAAGCGAACAGCGCCGACGACAGGTCGCTGTCGCAGCGGAGGCCTGTCGCCTCGTAGCTCCACGGTCCCTCGCAGCGCAGCCGGCGTCCGACGCCCGTCGCGCCCGCGAGCGCCGCGCACGGTACCCTGACCCACGGCGCGCGACTGCGCGAGCGGACGGAGCGGCAGCGTGGCGATCACCCTCGGCGTCCTCGACCAGTCGCCGATCCGCCGCGGCGGCACGGCCGCCGAGGCGATCGAGGAGACGCTGCAGCTCGCGCAGGCAACCGAGCGGCTCGGCTACACCCGCTACTGGCTGGCGGAGCACCACAACAGCACCGGCCTCGCCTGCGCGGCCCCGGAGATCCTGATCCCGCGCGTCGCCTCCGTGACCTCGCGCATCCGCGTCGGCTCCGGGGGCGTGATGCTGCCGCACTACTCGACGCTCAAGGTCGCCGAGCAGTTCCGGATGCTGGAGACGATGTTCCCCGGCCGCATCGACCTCGGGCTGGGCCGTGCGCCGGGGACGGACGGCCGCACCTCGGCGGCGCTCGCGCAGGGGCCGGGCATGCGCAACGTCGAGCATTACCCGCGTCAGGTCGCCGACCTGATGCGGCTGCTCCGCGACGAGCTGCCCGAGGGCCATCCGCTGACCGGCATCCACGCCCAGCCGCGAGGCGAGAGCGTCCCGACGCCGTGGCTGCTCGGCTCCTCGCTGGACAGCGCCAGCACGGCGGCGGAGCAGGGGCTGCCCTTCTCCTTCGCGCACTTCATCCACGCCGATTGGGCCGGCGAGGCGATCACGCTCTACCGGCGGCTCTTCCGCCCCTCACGGTGGCTCGATGAGCCCGCCGTCAACGCCGGCGTCAACGTGATCTGCGCCGAGACGGACGAGGAGGCGGAGCGGCTGGCGATGACGCGCGCGCTCTGGATCCTGCGCCTTCGCCAGGGCCAGCGGCACGCCGGCTTGCCCCCGCCCGACGACCCCGAGGCCGACAACCTCTCGCAGCCCGAGCTCGACTTCATCGAGCACCAGAAGCGGCGCGCCCTCCTCGGTGGCCCGGAGCGCGTGCGCGAGCGCCTCGGGGCGCTCGCCACCGAGCTGGAGGTCGACGAGTTCGTGGTCCTGACCATCACCTACCACTTCAAGGACCGGCTGCGCTCCTACGAGTTGCTGGCGGAGACATTCGGGCTGAGCGGCGCGAACGGCGCGGGAAAGGATGGCGGCGATGCGTGACCTCGGAGGCCGCGTGGCGGTCGTGACGGGCGGCGGAAGCGGAATCGGGCGCGGCATCTGCCTCGCCGCGGCGGAGCAGGGCATGCACGTCGTTGTTGCGGACATCGAGGGCGCGGCCGCCGAGGAGACGGCGAAGCTCGTGCGGGAGCACGGCGTACGCAGCCTTGGCGCCGCAGCCGACGTCTCGGACCCCGCCTCGGTCGAGGCGCTGGCGGACACGGCCTACGGCGAGTTCGGGGCCGTCGACGCGCTGTTCAACAACGCCGGGGTGCTCGTCTTCGGCCCGACCGCGGAGATGCCGGCGAGCGACCTCGACTGGATGCTCGCCGTGAACCTCTACGGCGTGCTCAACGGCATCCAGGTCTTCGTGCCGCGCATGCGCGCGCAGGAGCCGGACGAGGACGGCACGCGCGCGCAGATCATCAACACGTCCTCGATGTCCGGGCTCGTCGCCGGACGCGGCGGCGGCAACCTCGGCGGCTACGTCGCCTCCAAGTTCGCCGTCGTCGGGCTGACCGAGTCGCTGCGCCTCGAGCTCGCGCCCGAGGGCATCGACGTGACGCTGTTCTGCCCCGGCGCGACGCACACGCGCATCGGCGAGGCGCAGCGCAACCGCCAGGAGGCGTACGGGCCGGCGCGCGAGATTCCCGAGCCGATCGCCGCACAGCGTGCGGCCCCGCGCGACCCTAGCCGCTCCCCCGACACGCGGCGCGATCCGCTGGACGTGGGCCGCGCTGTCCTCGCGGGCGTGGGCGAGCGTCGCGCCTACATCCTCACCCACACGGAGACGCGCCGCGTCGTCGCGAGGCGCTTCGAGCACATCGACGAGGGCTACGACCAGGCCGAGGCGTAGGCGCTCGGCCTCGGGCTGCGGGGCCTACAGCACGGCGATCGGGTTGACCGGCGAGCCGGTGCCGCGCGGAACGACGAGCGGCGCGACCACCAGCATGAACTCCCAGCGGCCCGCCTCCGCGCACGCCTGCGCGATGTCCTCGAGCTGCGCGTTGTCGAGCAGCGGCATGCCGAGGTAGGGGATCGTGAGGCGGTGCAGCGGCGCGCCCATCAGCACCGAACCGTCCTCGTTGTGCATCGGCGCGTCCATCAGGTCCCAGACCAGCAGCGAGGCGTCGCTGGCGTGGAAGAACTCCAGGCAGGACGCGTGCACGCCCGGGCGCGAAGGGTCGTCGTAGCCCGTGGGGAAGCCGGGGTGGGCCGCGTAGAACGGGCCCGCGCCGGATCGGATCACCACCGCGTCGCCCGCGCGCGGCTCGATGCCCGCCGCCGCGGCGGCGTCGGCCAGCTCCCAGCCATGCACGGGTTCCTCGCGGCTGACGAAGTCGACGCCGCGCAGCCGCGGGATGTCGTAGAGCACCCCGCGCGTCACGATGCCCTCGCGCCAGTGGTCGACGGAGAGCGTGGTCGCGCCCTCGGGTGTGATGTGCTCGGCGGAGGAATGGCCGCCGAACAGCTCGCCGCCGGCGCGCGTGTAGACGTGGCAGAGCGCATCGAGGTGGGTGTTCGCGCGCCCGTGGTAGGCGATGCCGATGAAGTCCGAGCAGTGATCGGCGTCGAGCCGCATCTCGTGCTGGACCGGCTCCAGGTTCTCCGGTCCCGGCTCCATCGCCAGCGGATAGGAGAGCGAGACCGAGCGGCCCTCACGCACCGTCGCCGCGGCCGCCGCTCGTGCTTCGGGCGTGATCAGGTTGAGCGCGCCGAACTGGTCGTCCTCGCCCCAGCGGCCCCAGTTGCTGAAGCGCTCACGGTAGGCTCGGAACTCGTCGACGGTCGGCGGCGTTCGGTCTGCGAGGGACATCGAGGGCTCCTCTCCGCTCTCTGCGCGCGGCTCGCCGGGGAGCTTAGCCGACCTCGAGCGGCAGCGACGGGTCGGCGGCGTACTCAGACATCGAGGCGTCGTAGACCGCGACGTTCTCGTAGCCGAGCAGCGCGAGCACGAAGGCGTCGTTGGAGGCGGCGATGCCGCCGCCGCAGTACGTGACCACGCGCTGCGTCCTGTCCGCGCCCGCCTGCTCGAAGAGCGGCGCCAGCTCCTCGGCAGGCCGGTACAGCCCGGTCTCGGGATCGAGCAGCTGCCCGGCCGGTACGTTGGTGGCGCCGGGAATGCGCCCCGGACGCCCGTAGACCCGCCCGCCGTCGGCGCCCGAGTGCTGGTCGGGCCCCAGCGCGTTGATCAGGCAGCTGCCGCCCGCGCCGCCCGCATCGACGAACGCCCTGACCTCCGCGAGGTCGGCAAAGCGCGCCGGGTCGGCAGTCGGCGTGAAGGTCGTGGGCGCGTACGTTGCCTCATCGGCCGAGACGGGCCGGTCCTCGGCAGTCCAGCGGCGCCAGCCGCCGTCGAGCACCGCAGCGCGCTCGCAGCCCATCGAGCGGAACATCCACCACAGCCGCGCCGCCCACGTCGAACCCGCGCGGTCGTAGAGGATCAGCTTCGACGCTTCCGAGATCCCGTGCCGACCGGCCGCCTCGGCGAACTCATCGGCCGAGGGCATCATGAAACGCAGCTGCTGGTCGTTGTCGGAGAAGTCGCGCTGCAGGTCGAGGAAGCCCGCGCCGGGAATGTGCGCCGACTCGTACTCGCCTCGGCCCGATTCGACGTCGTAACCACCGCCGTCGCGGAGCCGCAGGAAGACGGTCGTCTCGAAGACGCGGACGTCGTCGCGGTCGAGGTGTTCCCCCAGCCACTCCGTCGAGACGAGGAACTCCGGGTGCGCGAACGCCATGACCAACCCCCCAACACAGCGCGGACGGGCCGCTACGCCTCGTCCGCCTCGTCGTCCTCCGCCTCCTCGGCGATCTCGGCGAGCCGCTGGCCGATCGCGACGCTCGCGGTATCGACGGCGGTGAGCTGGATCCAGCGCTCGAATGCCTCGCGGACGCGCGTGTAGGCGGCCTCGACGCGCTCGCCGAGCTCCGTCTCCCCGCCGCCCTCGACCGCCGCGCGCGCCATCGCGAGGTCGTTGAGCAACGTCTCGAGGCGCGGCTCGAGCGACTCCTGCAGCTCGTGCAGCTCCTCGTCGCCCTCGGCGTGGCCGCGGTCGCGCATGATCGCCAGCGCGCCCATCACCCAGGCGATCGCGCCGAGCAGCGTGCCCACGCCCTCCGCGTGCAGCTGGACGGCGTACTGCCGCTCGGGAGGCTGTTCGAAGGGCAAGTCAGGCGGTGGAGGCTGCTGGGTCATGGCTTGCGTTCTCCCTCGTAGGCCAGCGTCGAGGCCATGCGCAGCGCGCCGGCCAGCGCCGCGCCCTCGCCCAGCGCAGAGGCAATGACGCGCGGGCCGGGCGCGACCTCGTCGAGGACGCGCTGCAGCAGCGGGATCAGGCGGCTGCGGTGGTGCTCCTCGCCGTCGATCAGCACCGCGTCGGGGTCGAGCAGCGCGCTCGCGTCGGCGAGCAGGCCGGACGCCGTCTCGAGTTCCTCGTCGCTGATCGGCTCGCCCGACGTGAGCTCGGGCATGGCGGGCAGCTGGCCCGCGGCGAAGCGCGCACCGCGCACGGGCCGCCCGCCCGCGACCGCCGCGGCGGCGGGCACGCCGCGCAGCGAGACGTAGAGCACGTCGTCGAGGGCCTGCGCGGCCCCGTGCCAGCGCTCGCCCTGCAGCGCCGCCAGCGTGCGGCCCTCGCAGGCGATCGGCGCATCGAAGTGCCTCCGCAGCGCCTCTACGATGGAGAGCCCCTCCCAGCCGGGCTGCCCCGCCGAGTCAACGAGGCGTCCGCTCAGCGGGTCGACGACGCCGGGCGCGGCGACGGCGATCGCGAGCGCGGAGCGGCGCTCGCCGTTGACGGCGAAGAGCGTCGCGATGCGCCCGCCGACCTCCCACGACCAGGCCTGCTCGTCGGCGAGCGGAGGCAGCGGCCAGCCGCCGCGATCGACCGGCGCGCCATGCAGGTCGCTGAACAGCACGTGCAGCTCGTCGGCGGTGAAGTCGACCGCCACCAGTACCGGATCGCCCTCGGGCGGGGGCGCGCCCTCGTCCGTCGTGTCGTCAGCCATCCCGGCGACTCTACGACGCGGCGAGGCGCTGCGACAGCCCGCCCGCGCCCCGTAGCCGGGGCCGCGCGTAGACTCCGCAGCGCGGCGGGCGCACGCCCGCGCGACGAGGAGGACGCCGCGTGCTGCTCCAGCTCGGCGAGCACCGGATCGACACCAGCGAGCGGGCCGCGATCATGGCGATCCTCAACGTCTCTCGCGACTCGCCGATCGCCGCGTCCGTCGTCGACCCCTCGATGGCGCTCGAGCGGGCGCGCGAGCTGCGCGATCAGGGCGCGGCGATCATCGATGTCGGCGCGCACTCGACCTCATCGCGAGCGGCGGAGATCGAGGCGCAGGAGGAGATCGAGCGCGTCGCGCCGGTGATCGAGGCGCTGAGCGGCGAGGGCGTCCCGGTCTCCGTCGACACCTGGACGCCCCCGGTCGCGCGCGCCGCCGCCGAGGCGGGCGCGCACCTGCTCAACGACGTCACGGGCTTCCGCGACCCCGCGATGATCGCCGTTTCAGCCGAGCACGGCCTGCCGGGCGTCGTCATGCACATGCGCGGCCGCCCGCACGGCCACTACGAGGTGGACCAGACCTACGAGGACATCGCCGGCGAGGTGCGGGGCTTCCTGCTGGAGCGCGCGAGCGCCCTCGAGGCTGCCGGCGCGCCGCTCCCGTGGCTCGACCCCGGCTTCGAGTTCGCCAAGTCGCTGGAGGACAACCTGCGGCTGCTCGGCGACCTGCCAGCGCTCGCCGCCGAGGGCTACCCGCTGCTCGTCTCCGCCTCACGCAAGGGCTTCCTCGCCGAGGCGCTGGGGCATGCCAAGCGGCAGGACGCGCCGGGCCTGCTGGAGGCGACGCTCGCCTTCCACACGCTGGCGGCCGCCCTCGGCGCCCACGTCATCCGCGCCCACGACGTCGAAGCGCACGCCCACGCCCTGCGCCTCGTGGGGGCCGCGCGGCCGTTTCTGGGGGAGGCGGAGACGTAGCAGGCAGCGCGCGCGGGCTCGGGATTCGTTAGCATGGGGGCCGGGGGGGGGGGACCCCCCCGGCGGGGGCGCGCCAGATCATATAAGACAAAAAAACAACCACTCCCGAACACGAACCAGCGACTGCAACGAAAGGACATGCGGCG
>VXOS01000100.1 GCA_009839925.1 Chloroflexota bacterium | reverse complement strand
CCCCAGGAGAGGGGGTCGGATCCGCTCCCTCTCCCCGAGGGAGAGGGCGGGGGTGAGGGAGGCTGGCCGCGCCGCTAGCGGCCTCCGAGACCGAATCCCCCGATGATCGAGCCCTCGCCGCGGGTCTGGTTTCCGGGCGTGGGCGCGTAGGCGAGGATGCGCCCGGCCAGCCGCGAGAACGGCATCGACTGCAGCCAGACCCGGCCGTGGCCGGAGAGGCTCGCGAGGAACAGGCCCTCGCCGCCGAACAGCATCGACTTGAGGTTGCCCGCCCGCTGGATGTCGTAGTCGATGCCCGGCTCCATCGCGACCAGGCAGCCCGTGTCGACCAGCAGCGTGTCGCCCTCGAGGCGCTTCTCGATCACCGTGCCGCCGACCGAGAGGAAGGCCATCCCGTCGCCCTGCAGGCGCTGCAGGATGAAGCCCTCGCCGCCGAACAGGCCGACGCCGAGGTTGCGGCGGAAGGCGATGTCGATCTTCGTGCCCAGCGCCGCGCAAAGGAAGGCGTCCTTCTGGGCGATGATCTCGCCGCCCAGCTCGTCGAGGTCTATCGGCACGATCCGGCCGGGGAACTCGGTCGAGAAGGCCACCACCTGCTTGCCGCGGCCGCTGTTCGTGAAGTGCGTGATGAAGATCGACTCCTGCGCCAGCGCGCGCTTGCCGGCGTCCATCAGCTTCCCGAACATCCCCCGCTCGGGCTCCGCGCCGTCGCCCATCTTCGCCTCGAAGGTGACGCCGGAGTCGAGGAACATCATCGCCCCCGCCTCGCCGATCACCGTCTCGCCGGGGTCCAGCTCGACCTCGACGAACTGCAAGTCGTCGCCATGGATCTGGTAGTCGACCTCGTGACTGCGCTTCGCCATCGCCTCACGTCCTCTCCTGCTCGCCTGGCCCCCGCGATCCATTGTCACCCAACGCGGCTGGCCGTGCGTGACCTCCGGGGGCCATCGCGCGGCCGAGCGGCATCGCGCGTACCATCGCGCGATGCGCATCGCCGTCCTTTCCGACACCCACATGCCCAGCACCATGCGCCACCCCGGCGAGCTGGGCGGGACGCTCGAGGAGCAGCTCGCCTCGGCGGACCTGATCCTCCACGGCGGCGACGTCACCGAGCCCTCGGTGCTCGACTGGTGCGAGCAGTTCGCGCCGGTGCGCTGCTCGCTCGGCGGGCACGACCACTTCGACGACGCTCGCTGCGCCCCCGTCCAGCGCGTCGAGCACGCTGGCTGGCGGATCGGCATGGTCCACGACGTGGAGGCGATCCCGCGCGGCATCGAGACGCCTCGCGAGCTGGCGCGCGCGATCTACGGCGACGCCGAGCTCGACGTGCTGATCGCCGGCGACTCACACTACGAACGCCTCGAGTACCGCGACGGCGTGCTGCTGCTCGACCCGGCGAGCCCGAGCTTCCCGCACCACCGCACGACGCGCCTCGGCGCGATCGCGCTGCTCGAACTGGAGCCGGACCTGCTGCGCGCCTCGATCGTCCCGATCGGCGAGACGCCGGGCGCGCCCAACCCCTGCACCGCCGCCTCGGTCGTCATCGGGCGCGGCGGCCTCGTCGAGGCCTCGCTGGCCGGAGAGCGCGTCGAGGCGATGGCGTGGCGCCCGGCGGGCGCGCCGCCGTTGCGGGTGTAGCGGCAGCGATGTCGTTGCTATCCTCGGCGGCGCGGGCGAGGAGGGCTGATGCGCGCTGAGATCGTCTCCATCGGGACCGAGATCCTGCTCGGCGAAATCGTCGACACCAACGCCGCCTTCATCGCCTCGCAACTGCCGGAGTTCGGCATCGACCTGCTGCACGTATCGCAGGTGGGCGACAACCCCGCGCGGCTGCGCGAGGTCTTCGCCCGCGCCCGGGAGCGCTCCGAGCTGACGATCGCCAGCGGCGGCCTCGGCCCCACCGAGGACGACGTGACGCGCGAGGCCGTCTCCGCCGTCCTCGGCGAGGAGGTCTACATCGACGAGGAGCAGCGCGCGCTGCTGGAGCAGCGCTTTGGCCACCGCGGGGCCGCGCTCGTCGAGCGCAACATGAAGCAGGCCTGGCTGATCCCCTCGGCGCAAGCGCTGCCCAACCCGCGCGGCACGGCGCCCGGCTGGTGGGTCGAGCGCGGCGGCCACGTGATCGTGCTGATGCCCGGCCCGCCCCAGGAGATGACCTTCATGTGGGAGCAACAGGTCGCGCCCCGCCTCGAGGAACGGGCGAGCGCGATCCTCGTCTCGCACACGATCAAGACGGCGAGCCTCGGCGAGTCGCAGGTCGACCAGATGCTGGCCGACCTGCTGGACACGACGAACCCCTCGATCGGCATCTACGCGCGCCGCGACGGCATCCACGTGCGGCTCAGCGCGAAGGCGCCGACGCGCGAGGAGGCGTGGCGGCTGATCCACCCGCTCGCCGAGCAGGTGCGCGCCATCCTCGGCCCCACCGTGTGGGGTGAGGACGACGACACGCTGCAGGCGGGCGTCGGCCGGCTGCTGCGAGACCGCGGCATGACGCTGGCGGTGATGGAGTCGGCGACGGGTGGGGCGATCGCGAGCGCGATCACCGACGTGGCGGGGTCCTCGGACTACTTCCGCGGCAGCCTGGTGACGTACGCCACCGAGGCGAAGATCGCGCACGGGGTGCCCGCCGAAGTGCCGCTGCTGCACGGGGTGATCTCGCGCGAGACGGCGGAGGCGATGGCGGCGGCGGCGCGCGAGCAGCTCGGCGCGGACCTCGGGCTCGGCCTCACGGGCATCGCGGGCGGCGACGAGATCGAGGGCCAGCCGCCGGGCACGATGCACATCGCGCTCACCGACGGCGAGCGCACCGAGTACCAGACATACGCCTACTACCAGGGCCGCGACGCCGCCAAGCGCCGCGCCACCACGGTCGCGCTCGACCTCGTGCGGCGCTGGCTGCTGGGGGCGTGAGTCGGCTACGCCGCGTCGGAGTTAGCCAAGTTCATCCGTGGTCGTCGGTTCTGACCGCAAGATGTCGGAAGAGACGTAGCGTTGGTTTTGCGTCCACGCGCCGCGTCCCTCGTGTCGGATCGGGCGTGGAAGGAGGATGGTCCGCTTGTCCCCGGGATCACTGAGCAGGAAGACTTGAGCCTCCCAGTCCTCATTGCCGGTCTCGTCGATGATGTAGCGAATCACGTCCGCAAAGTTGCGATCCGAGGGATCCTCGCTCGTGGCGAGTTCGTCCGCGGTCGATTGAGAGATCGGAACGTGATCCCTGTGGTCGAGGATCGCCGCGACCTCTGGCTGGATCGCTTTGCCTGTGTAGAAGCCGAGGTATCGGAGGCCCGGACGGAAGGTGCGACCTGGCTGACAGAAGTACTGGCTGTAGTTCTGGTAAGACGGATAGGCCTTCCTGGCGGGGACGATAACCACGTCTTCGGGCGTAGCGAGCAGTCCGTCAGCTTCGAAGAGTTGCACTAGCTCGCGCAATAGGAAGGCTTCGCGTTCCGCAACCGAGCCGTCCGGACTCGATAGCAGTTCGCCGATCGCGTCAGTTAGTGCCGCGAAGCCGATCCATGAAACCCGTGAGTCCTCGTTCCGAAGCGCCGCAACCGCTCCGGGCTCATCAATGTCTGGTGTCACCACGAACAGGCGCTGGTCGCCCTCGCCACTCAGGGAACCGAGGTGTGCTCGCAACTGTCGCACTCCCACAGCCTCGCGAGCGGTCTTAACCTCGAACAGGTAGTTGAAGTGTGCGGAGATGCCAGCGTCCGGGACCGAGCCCGCGCCTGCGATCTGGTTCCGAAAGCTCACCATCTGCAACTCGGACTCACCGCTAGCTGCGCCGAGCAGCCGTTCCAGCAGCGCCAGATCGATTCGCTCGAACACCGCGAGCATCGAGGCCGTCACCCTGTTCTCGCCCTGCCGGTAGGTGGAGAACAGCGGTCCCTTGCTCATGTCGCCTCCCGTTGAGCCTGGCGACTTGCGCCCGGCGCTGGCGGTTCGCAGTGTACCCGCATGACTGACCCGCTCCCCCTCCCACTCGGCGACAACGCGGCCTACGCGCTACCGCTCGCCGAGGGCGGCGTGTTGCTCGTCGACGCCGGGCCGGACATACCGGGCACTGAGGGCGACACGAACCTCGAGGGCGGGACGTGGCGGGAGATCGTCGCGCTGCTGGCGGCGGGCGGGTTCGCGCCCGGCGACGTGCGCGCCGTGCTGCTCACGCACTGGCACCTCGACCACTGCGGGCTCGCCTGGCGCTGGGCCGCCGAGGGCGCGCGCATCCTCGCCGGCGCGGACGACATCGAGCCGATCGCGACCGGGCAGCCCTGGAACGACGCCCGCGTCGAGACGCGGCTGCGCACGCTGATCGAGCACGGCTGTCCGCCCGAGCTCGCCGCCCGCTTCAGCCAGCCGACGCGGCGCAGGCCGCCCGTCTACCGCTGGCGGGCCTGCCCGCGCGAGGCCGTCGAGGCGGTCGCCGACGGTGCGGAGTTCGCCCTCGAGGACGGCGCGAGCCTGCGGGTGGTCGCCGCGCCGGGGCACACGCCCGGCAACCTCGTCGCCTTCGTCGAGGCGACGGGCGACCTCTACTCCGGCGACACGCTGCTGCCCGGCACGACGCCGACGCCGGGGCTGCATTTCCCCGCCGCCGCCGATGGCGCGCCGGGCGAGCGCTGGCCCTCGCTGCCGCCGTTCGTGACGTCGGTCGAGCGGCTGCGCGGGCTGGGCGTGCGGCGCGTGCTGCCGGGGCACGGCGCGCCGGTCGAGGGCGAGGCGGCGGAGCGGCTGTTCGTGCGCTTCGAGCGCCACCACGCGCGCCGATCGACGCTGGTGCGCGGGCTGCTCGAGGAGCGGCCGGACAGCGCCTACGGCCTCGTGCGGCGGCTCTTCCCGCACCTCCCCGACTCGCGCATCGCGCAGGCGCTGACGGAGCTGATCGGTCAGCTCGACGTCCTCGTCGCCCGCGGCGAGGCGATCGCCGAGCCTCGCGACGGCGTGCTCGTGCACCGCCTCGCGTCGTAGCGCCTCGAGGGCGGCCCGCTACTCCTCGAGCCGCACGCCGTCGGAGTGCCAGCGCAGGTACTCCGCGCTCGCCCAGCCCTCGAGGCCGTCGTCCGTGCGGATGTGGAACCACGAACTCCGGCCGTCGTCCGCTTCCGCGACTTCGGCGACGGTGCCGTTCGGGAGGCAGGTGAGGACGGGGGCATCGAGTGATGGCTCCTCGCGGAGGTTGAGGCAGGTATCCACGACGACCTCGACGAGCAGCGGGTCGTCGGAGTCGAAGAGGGGACGGGCAATCAGGGCGTCACGCGAGAACCGCCCGAGGGTGGCATCCTCATAGTAGATGCCCGTGTACACACGCAGTTCGCTACTGGTGCTGCCCCAGCGGAACACTGTGTCGGGCAGACCGCGGATCTCCCCGGCCGATGGACCGAAGCGGAGGGCTGCGAGCGTCCGTCCTGAACGATCTCTGACGGAGGCGCCCGTACGGAATACGTTGCGATCGTCGGGCGCGGGGAGCCCCGGCGCGGATTCCCAGCGGCCTTCGAGCGTGGCGAGCCGGATGCCGCGGAATGTGCGCACGACGATGCCTGAGCTGTCCGCGACCCAGGAGTCCGAGAACAGCACATCTTCTCTGGACTGGCCGGCATTCCGAATTGCGAAGGATCTCCTCGCCCGAGATCGCGTCGAAGACGGAAATGTCTGTCACCTTTGGGTAGAGGCCCTCGGACCACCCGAAGCCAGATCTCGCGATGGCGAGGAAGCTTCCGTCCGGAGAGATGTCAATGAACGGGCCGTAGCTCTGCCAACAGGGGTATTCGTGGTCGGCGGGGGACTGTCCGTCCACCCTGTAGTGAGCGATGCGGCACGTGGCTGAATCGATCGCGTTGATCACGGCGAGGCCACCCTCGAACGGCACGACCCATGCCGAAGTGATGTCTTTCGACGTGTTCCACTTCACCCAGTCCAGAGGCCAGATGAAGGACGGCGTGAGTACATCGCCGCTCGCGTGCATCAGATCGAAGAGTTTCAGTTGACGCCTATCGTAAGCGAACAGGTAGCGACCCTTGGGGTGCGGCCGGACGTCGGCGCCGGCGCCCGCGAGGAGCGCCACCGCCCGCATCTCTCCGTCCACCACCACGTACCCCTGTTGGGCGCTGGATCGAAGGACGAGCCGCTCGTCCAATCCTGATCCCAGCCCAATCAGATCGTTTGGGTACGACGACTGCGCAAGGACCTCTGCGCCCTCGTACGTTCGGCCCGTCATTCGGTCGTGGAGGGTGCCACCGGGGAGTAGCAGGAAGCGGTTGCCCGGCGATAGACGTACTCCGGCGTGTACGACTCCGACCGCCCTACCGTCCTCGCCCAGCGAATCGCCCTCGGAGACGACCCATCCCTCGACCGTGCCCGTGGCTGTGTCGAGCAGAAACAGCCCCGCCTCCCACGGCACCTCCTCGCCTGCGGCGTAGCGGACGTGCGTGAGGCCGGCCGCCGCCAGAGCCTCGGCGGTGTCGACCTCGCGGATGCCGAGATCCTCGGCGGTGATGAGCGGCGTCGGCGTCGCGGTCGGAGGTGGCGAGGGCGTCGCGGTTGCCGTAGGAGTTGGCGAGGGCGTCGCGGTGGGAGTCGGGGGTGGAGTCGCCTCGGGCGTGGGTGGCGGTGTCGCGGCGGGCGCGGTTGGCGCGGGCGGTCGGGGCTCCTCCGGGTCGGCGTCGCCGTCGCAGGCGGCCAGGCCGGCCGCGAGCGCGAGCGCGAGGCAGGCCGCGAGCAGGGGTGGCAGCGAACGGCGCGCGCGGCGTGCGAGCATCGTGGTCCCTCCCCGGCTCCCCGGAGGTTAGACGACGGTTCTGGGGTGTTGGTTCCAGCGAGGGGCAGGGTGCGCACCTCAAGTGCCGGTCGTGGGTTCGGCGAGCCCCCTCACCCCCGCCCTCTCCCCCAGGAGAGGGGGCCGGAGGGGAGGCGGCGGCGCGGGTGCGGCGATGTGACTTCAAGAATCAGTCGTGGGTTCGACGAGCCCCCTCACCCGCGGGGGTGTGGGGGATCCCCCCACAAGGCACGGCTGTCCCCCAGGAGAGGGGGCCGGAGGGGTGCACGAGACTGCCGAGGACGGGTTCCGGTCCCCTCTCCCCCCCGAGGGAGAGGGCGGAGGGTGAGGGGGCTCGGGCGCAGCCCGCCCTCAAGGGCGCAACAACCGCCGAGGCAGCAGCCAGGCCGGCGGGCCAACTGGATTCCGGCTTCCGCCGGAATGACGGGAGGGGCGGGATCCGGTCCCCCCAAGAGAGGGGGCCGGAGCGTAGTATCGGAGCGCTGGCTGGCGGCGCGCGAAGGACGGGGCGAGGGGCTGCGAGATGACGACGACCGAACGATCCCGGGTGAGCAGCGGCTACGCCGTCGTCGGCACGCGGCCGATCCGCCACGACGGCTCGGAGAAGGTCACCGGCGAGGCCCGCTACGGGGCCGATATCCGGCTTCCCGGCATGCTCCACGGGCGGATCCTCAGGAGCCCGCACGCCCACGCCCGCATCAGGTCCATCGACACGAGCCGGGCGGAGGCGCTGCCCGGCGTGTTCGCCGTGATGACCTCGTCGGACATTCCGATCATCGGCGATCAGGACCTCGACCTCGCGCTCGTCCGCGGAAACATGCGCTTGATGGCCGAGCACGTCATGGCCAACAGGACGGCCCTCTACAAGGGGCATGCGGTGGCGGCGGTCGCCGCCAGCAGTCCCCACGTCGCCGAGGACGCCCTCGCGCTGATCGACGTGGACTACGAGGTGCTTCCGGCGGTCCTCTCGCTCGCCGAGGCGAGGGCGGACGACGCGCCGATCATCCACGAGGACCTGACGACCTTCTTCCGGCTCGCGCGCTTCGCCCGCGGGGACGACACCGGGGTTCGCGGCAATGTCGCCTCCCACATCCAGCACAAGCTCGGCGACGTCGAGGAGGGCTTCAGGCAGGCCGACGTGGTCGTGGAGCGTGAGTTCTTCACGGAGACCGTCCACCAGGGCTACATCGAGCCTCACGCGGCCACCGCCACCTGGGCGCGCGACGGCCGCCTGACCGTCCACACCACCACCCAGGGGGCCTTCCCGATCCGCGCGGCCACCGCCGCGATCTGCGACGTGCCCGAGTCGCTGGTCAGGGTCGTGCCGACCGAGATCGGCGGTGGGTTCGGGGCCAAGCTTGTGGCCTACGTGGAGCCCGTCGCCGCGATCCTCTCCCGCAAGAGCGGCCGGCCCGTGCAGGTCGTGATGACCCGCAAGGACGTCTTCGAGGGCACCGGCCCCGCCTCGGCGACCCAGGCGCGCACGAAGATCGGCGCGACCCGGGACGGCAGGATCACCGCTGCGCAGATCACGCTGTCCTTCGAGGCCGGGGCCTACCCCGGCTCGGCCGTCGGCGGGGGCACGCTCTGCGCCACCGGGCCGTACAACATCGAGAACCTCCTGGTCGACGGCTACGACGTGGTGGTCAACAAGAACAAGACCCAGGCCTACCGCGCGCCGGGGCAGCCGCAGGGCGCCTTCGCCGTCGAGCCCGTCATCGATGAGCTGGCGGAGCTGCTGGGCATCGACCCCCTCGAGCTGCGGCTCATGAACGTCGCCAGGCAGGGCGACCGCATGCCCAACGGCGTTGCGCACCTCCGGCTGGGCATCGAGGAGCTGGAAGAGGCGATGAAGGCCCACGACCACTACAACGCGCCGCTCGGCGGCCCCAACCGCGGGCGAGGCGTGGCCGTCGGCTTCCGCTGGCAGGGAGGCCAGACCTCGGCGGCGACGATCCACGTCAACAGCGACGGCACCATCAACCTCGTCACCGGCTCGGTGGACATCGGGGGGTCGCGCACCGCCGTGGCGATGCAGGCCGCCGAGGTGCTGGGCCTGAGCGCCGAGGATGTGACGCCGACGGTGGTCGACACCGACACCATCGCGCTCACCGGCGCCACCAGCGGCAGCCACACGGCCTTCGACACGGGCCTCGCGGCGATCGAGGCGGCGCAGGGAGTGATCCGGCAGATGAGCGCGCGGGCGGCGGCGATCTGGGAGGTCGAGGAGCAGGACGTGACCTTCGAGGACGGCGCGTTCAGCTGCGCCGGGAATCCGGCGCTGACGTTCACCTTCCGGGAGCTGGCGGCCGAGTTGCCGGGCAGCGGCGGCCCGGTGACCTGCTCGGTGTCGGTCCCGACCACGGGCGTCGGCCCGGTCATCGCGGGCAACATCGTGGACGTCGAGGTCGACCCCGAGACCGGCAAGGTGCAGATCCTGCGCTACACCGCGTTCATGGACGTGGGCACGGCGGTGCACCCGAGCTACGTCGAGGGCCAGATCCAGGGCGGCACCGTGCAGGGCATCGGCTGGGCGCTGAACGAGGAGTACTACTACGACGCCCAGGGGGCGATGCTGAACAGCAGCTTCCTCGACTACCGAATGCCCACGGCGATGGACATCCCGATGATCGATTCGGTCATGATCGAGGTGCCCAACCCGCAGCACCCGTTCGGCCTGCGCGGCGTGGGCGAGGCCTCGATCATCCCGCCGCTCGCCGCCGTCGCGAACGCGGTCTCGCACGCCATCGGCGTACGCCTCAACCGGCTCCCGATCACCCCCGGCGCGGTCCTCGACGCGATCGAGTCGAAGGGCGGCTAGCGCCGGACCCTGGCGTCACGTACGCAGCAGGGGCCGAAGTGCGCTTGCATACTGCACGTCGCCCCAGCACACGATGTCGCCCTGCCCGGACACACCGCAGGAACGGTACTGTCCGGCGCTGATCGCCACGAAGGGGCCGGACGGCGGCCGGGTCAGCTGGTCCTCGAATGGGCTCGGTTCATTAGGGTCCTTGGTCCTGTTGGCTCCCCAAGCCCAGCAAACCGCGTCGCCGGCCGCGCTGAGCGCGCACGCGTGCTGCCAGCCGACCGCGAGCGCACTGAAGCGGCCCTTGGGGGGATCGATCGAATAGGAGCGGCTCCGGCACACCACCTCACCCGCCTCGGTGAGCGCGCACGAGGCCCCGTGTCCCACGCCCACGGCTGTCAGGCGCTCGCCCGGCGGCTCGCCCACCCTAAACCCTTGGCGATCCCGGCACGTCGCTTCGCCGGCTTTATTCAGAGCGCAACTGTGGGTCTCACCGACGGCGAGCGTCGCGTAGCGGCCCCCCAGGGTCTTGGCGGACGACCATTCGCGCGGGGGCAGCGTCTCGCCATAGTCGTTGTCTCCCCAACACACCACCGTGCCCGCATCCGTCAGCGCACAGGCGCTGGGGGAATAGGCGTCCCCGCCCGCCCCGATCGCCGCGTACCGCCCCGCGGGTGGCTTGGAGGAGATCAGACCCCAGCAGACTGCCTCGCCAGCCTCGGTCAGCGCGCAGGTGTGGTACTCGCCCGCGCTGATCGCCGCGTAGCGGCCGGGCGGAACATCCGCTTGCCCGTGGTTGTTCCAGCCCCAGCAGACCGCTTCGCCGGCCTCGGTCAGGCCGCAGGTGTGGTTTGTGCCGTCGCTCACGGCCACGTAGCGGCCGGGCGGCCGCTCAGGCCGGGCGATGAAGTTGCGCTCCGCCTCCCAGCAGGCGATGTCGCCTGCATCCGTGACCGCGCAGCCGATGTCCCCGCCGGTGCTGATCGCCACATAGCGGGCGGGCGAGGGATCGGGCGGGCGCATCACGCTGAGCGTCCCGTAGATGACTGCGGGCGTCCCCGATGCCCGGCATTCCGCCGTGCCTTCGGCGGTGATGGCGCAGACGTGGCGCCCGTCGTCGCTGATTGCCGCGTAGTTGTTTCCAAACCAGCGGTCGCCGCACTCGGCGCGACCGTAGCCGTTCACCTCGCAGAAGTCGCCGGCGAGCGGCGGCGTGTTCATCTCGTCGTCATCGACATGCCGCACGTACCCCCGCCCGTGCGGGTCGTACCTCGTGGTCGACCGCCAGCACACGAAGCCCCCGCCCGTCTTCCGGGCGCAGGCCGAATGCACGGGGTGGTCCAGGAGGACCGACTGCCAGGGATCGTCGAGAACGCCCAGGCGGCCGACTGTGATCCCATCATATTGACCGGGCGGCGGATCGGGCAGCCATAGGTCCGGTAGCCACGACGGATCTTCGGCGTTTGCCCGGGCCCGCTCGTTGTGCGCCCGCTCGCTGTTGTATCCCCAGCACTCCACCCCGCCCGCCTCCGTGAGCGCGCAGGTGTAGCCCGGCGTCGTGCTGATCGCCGTGTAGCGGCCTGGTGGGGCTTCCGAGGCCGAATCGTCGCTGCCCCAGCAGACTGGCTCGCCGGTCTCAGTGACCGCGCATGTGGTACCGCTGTCCGCGTCGATGGCGATGTAGCGGCCGGGGAGCGTCTCCCTCGCGTCGGGGTCGCTCGCGTTCCAGCAGACCGCCTCGCCGGCCTCGGTCAGCGCGCAGGCGTCGTAGTGGCCTCCCACTGCGATCGTCGTGAGCTCGCGGATGCCGAGGTACTCGGCCGTGATGAGCGGCGCCGGGGTTGCGGTTGGCGTCGGCGAAGGGGTCTCGGTCGGCGTCGGAGTTGGCGTGGGAGTCAACGTCGGCGTTGCGGTTGCGGTGGGCGTGGGAGTCGCGATCGCCGTTGGCGTTGGAGACGGCGTCGCGGTTGGCGTGGGAGCGGCTGTCGGCATCGCGACAATCGTCGGCGTGGGCGAGAGTGCCGCGGCGGGTGTGGGGG
>VXOS01000202.1 GCA_009839925.1 Chloroflexota bacterium | reverse complement strand
GCGAGGTATCCCTCGCGTCCATGACAGGATCGTGCGCGTGCTTGTGCGGGATGGGGCGGGGGATCCGAATCGACGCGATCCAGGCTACGCCGCCGCGCCTGGATTCCGGCTTTCGCCGGAATGACGGTTGTGCGCGGATCTCGCGCAGGGCGGTGAGCGAGGCCAAGAAAAAGAACGCCGAGCGTTGACCGCCCGCCCCCTACGTCACCGCCCGCGCCGTCGCGAGCGCGACGAGGTCGTCGCGGGCGATGCCGCGCGGGGCGAGGTCGTAGCAGGCCCCGCAGCGGATGCAGAGCTCGTCGTCCAGCGAGTAGCCGCCGCGCGGCGACCCGCGGATCGCGTCCACCGGGCAGATCAGGCGCGCCGACTCCAGCCGCGGGTCGCTCTGGTCGGCGATGCGGAAGCGCAGGAAGCCACGGCCCTGCAACTCCGGGTCGGCCGCCGCGACGTGCGCGTCGAACTCCTCGCTGAAGTAGCGCAGCGTGTTGCGCATGATCGTCGGGCTCGCCGACCCGTGCACGCAGTTCGAGTACTGCAGCGCCTGCCCGAGCTGCTCGAGGTTGTAGCGGTCCTCGGCCCGGCCGCCGCCGTCGAGCACGCGCTTGAAGACCTCGGTCATGCGCTGGTTGCCGTGGTGGCAGCTGGTGCAGCGCCCGCACGACTCCTCCTCGAGGAACTCGGAGAACATCACGTTCAGCTCGATCGAGTTGGCGTCCTCGCCGACGAAGACGATGCCGCCGGCGCCGATCAGCGTGCCGTGCTGGGCGAAGTCCTCCTTCTCGAGGTTCAGCCCGTCGGCGATCGCGGCCGGCAGGTAGCCGGCGAGCGGCCCGCCCGGCTGGATCGCCTTCAGCTCGCCCGGCGCGCCGCTGCTGCGCGTCGCCCCGCCGAGCGCGGTCAGCACCTCGCGCAGCGGGGTGCCCCAGGGCAGCTCCATGAAGCCGGTGCGCGCGATGTCGCCCGAGAAGGAAAAGATCTTCGTGCCGCTGTTGCGCTCCGTGCCCTGCTCGCGGTACCACTCGGCGCCGTTGGCCAGCACCAGCGCGGCGTTGGCGTAGGTCTCGACGTTGTTGACGTTGGTTGGCTTGTAGAAGACGCCCGCCTGCGCCGGGAAGGGCGGCTTGATGCGCGGCATCCCGCGGTCGTCCTGGATCGAGGCGATCAGCCCCGTCTCCTCGCCGCAGACGTAGGCGCCCGCCCCGACGATCACCTCCATCGAACAGGAGAAGTCGCTGCCGAGGATGTTGTCGCCGAGCAGCCCCGCCTGCTCCGCCTGCGCGATCGCCTCGCGCACGCGCTCGACCGCCAGCGGGTACTCGCCGCGGATGTAGATGAAGCCGTGAATCGCCGCCGTCGCGTAGGCCGCGATCAGCATGCCCTCGATGATCAGGTGCGGGTCGCCCTCCATCAGCACGCGGTTCACCCACGCGCCGGGGTCGCCCTCGTCGGCGTTGCAGACCAGGTAGCGCTCGTCGTCGGGCGCGCCCGCGAGGAAGTTCCACTTCACCCCGGCGGGGAAGAAGGCGCCGCCGCGCCCGATCAGCCCGGCGTCCCCCTGCAGCTGGCGCACCGCCTCCGCGCCGTGGTGGCGATCGATCATCCGCGCCAGCGCGTGGTAGCCGCCGCTCGCGAGGTAGTGATCGAGCGACTGCGGGTCGCTACGCCCGATCCGCGCGAGCAGCCGCCGCTCGTCCTCGCAGGCGAGGAAGGGGTGCGCCTCGATCGGCGGCAGCCCCGGCCGCTCGCCGGCGATCACGCCGAGCGCCAGCTCGGCCGCCGCGCCCGCGCGCCCCGTCGCCTCGTCGATCAGCAGCCCGACCTTGCCCGGCGTGACCGGTCCGTAGAGCACCGAGGCGCCGTCCGGCCAGGTGATCTGCGCGAGCGGCTGCAGCCACTGCAGCCCGTAGCCATGCACGTGGCCGAGGTCGACTGCGGCACCTCGCGCCTCGGCCTCCGCCTCGAGCGCCGCCTGCGTGCGGCCCGCGCCCGCGGCCAGCGCCGAGGTCTCCCAGGCGAGGTCGATGCGCGGCCGCACGGGCCGCTGCCACTCGCCGTAGGCGGCGGCCGCCGGTTCGCGCAGCGCGGCGTAGGCGTCGAGCATCGCGCTAGCCCTGCCCTGCCGCGGAATCGTCCTCGGGCAGGCCGAGCGTCTCCGGGTCCTCGCCGGCGGCGAGCGAACGCGCCAGCTCGACGGCGCGCGCGGCGTTGAGCTTGCCGACCACGCGGCCCTGCAGCCAGACCTGCGGCGCCTGCTCGCAGGTGCCGACGCACTGGCCGAGCGTGAAGGCGACGCGGCCGTCGGGGCTGTCCTCGCCCAGCTCGCAGCCGAGCACGGCCTCGATCGCGCCGCGGATGCCGTTCGCGTTACGCAGCCGGCAGGCCGGGCCCGAGCACCAGGCGAGCGAAACCGGCGGCGGCGGGGTGGTGCGGAAGTCCGAGTAGTAGGTGGTCGCGCCGTAGACGTGGGCCGGGGTCAGCCGCAGCTGCTGCGCGACCACCTCCATCGCCTCGCGCGAGATGTAGCCGTAGGTGTGGTGGATGCGGTGCAGCGCCTCGAGCAGGTCGCCGTCGCCCGGCACGAGTCCGTCGAGCAGCGCGCGGATTGCGGCCTTCGCCTCGGTCTCGAGCGGCACGCTCGCTCCCTCACGCCCACGCGGCGGCGCCTCTCGCGCCGTCCCCGCTGTCCCTCTCGACTGCCGCCCCGACTATATGAGCGCGCCATGGTCCGAACAAGGAACGGCCCTGTCCGGCGGGCCTCAGGCGATGCGCTGGATCGCGCCCACGGCATCGAACCCCGTGTCATAGCTCCAGATGCTGTCGGAGCCGATACGCTCCATCACCGCGAGGTGCAGACAGTCGCGCGAGGAGAGCCGTGGGTACCGCCCTGAGTGGACGCGCGCCCGATCGACGTCGTCCTTGGTCACATCGGCAACCATCGAGATCAGCGCCTCGAGCGCGTCGTACGCGGCGCTGAGGTGTTCAGGGTTTGCGAGTGCGCCGTAGCGATGCAGGAGTTCCTGAAATGTCTCGGCGCTCGTGACGAGCTGGTCACGCGCCGAAAGGAGTTGCGGGACGAGGGTCACGACGCGTCGCTTGTGCGGGTGCTCGGCGCCGACGAGGTACATCGGCACGTTCGAGTCGACATAGATCACTCAAGCGCCCGCCCGCGCTCGATCTCGGCAAGCATCTGATCGATGTCCCCAGTTGGGCCGGCGAAGCGCGCGAAGCGCAAGACCGCAGCGATGCGCTCCTCCGGTGAGACCTGCTGCTCTTCGGCCACCGTGCGCCGCAGGCTGTCGCGCACGACGCGCGCCACGGGCTTGCCCTCGCGCCTCGCGAGGTCGGCGACCGCCTCGTACTCTTCGTCGGGCATCACTACCTGGAGCCGCTTACTCATAGTATGAGTGTAAACCTACTCATCATGTGCATCAACCGGCTACTCGACCGCCCCCGCCCCCGGCGTCTCCAGCGCGGCGAGCACCCGTGCCTTGAGCGCGACAAAGACCTCGGCGGTGACGTCGGCGCCGTGGCGCGGGCGCGGCAGCGGGACCGCGATGCGCTCGACGATGCGGCCGGGGCGCGGCGACATCACGTAGACGACGTCGGAGAGCAGCAGCGCCTCGTCGACGTCATGGGTCACCAGCAGCACCGTGCGGCCGTCGCGGCCCCAGACGTCCTGCAGCCAGCCCTGCATGCCGCGCCGCGTATGCGCGTCGAGCGCGCCGAAGGGCTCGTCGAGCAGCAGCGTCTCGCGCGGCATCAGGAAGGTGCGCAGCAGCGCCAGGCGCTGCCGCATCCCGCCCGAGAGCTGCGCCGGCCAGGCGCGCTCGAAGCCCTCGAGGCCGAAGCGCGGGTACAGCTCGCGCGCCCGCGCCCGCGCCTCCTCGCGCGCGACGCCGGCCACCTCCGCGCCGAGCGTCGCGTTGCCCTCGACGCGCCGCCACGGCAGCAGCAGGTCGCGCTGCGGCATGTAGGCGGTCAGTCCCGGCTCGCCGATCGTGCTCGCGCCGTCGACCGCCGCCTCGCCGCGCGAGGGCGCGAGCAGCCCCGCCAGCACCTGCAGCACCGTGCTCTTCCCGCAGCCGCTCGGGCCGAGCAGGCTGACGAAGGCGCCGCGCGCCGCCTCGAGGTCGATCTCGTCGAGGGCGGCGACGGGCGGGTCGCCGGGGTAGCTGTGCCCCAGCGACCGCACCCGCAGCGCGGGCTCCCCCGCGGCGCTCACCGGCGGCGCTCCGCCGCTCCTCCGCTACGGCTCGGGCAGGAACTCGTTCGTGAACGCCGCGCCCACGTCGACCGGCGCATCGATCAGCCCGGCCTCGCGCAGGAACGCCTCGAAGCGCTGCCAGGTGGCGTGCTCCTGTTCGCCCCAGACGCGGCCCTGCGCCTTGTAGCGCGTCGCGTGGTAGCCGGCGCTCGCCCGCACGAGCGCCTCGTCCAGCTCCGGCGCGGCCTCGAGCAGCAGCGTCGCCGCCTCGTCCGGGTTCGCGATCGCGTGCTCGTAGCCGCGCGTCGTCGCCTTCAGGAAGTCGCGCACGAGGTCCGGGTCGTCCTCGATCAGCTGGCGGCTGGTGATCAGGATCGGCGTGTACCAGTCCGGGATGCAGTCCGTGTGCTCGATGAACAGGATGTTGCCCAGCGCGCGGCCCTCGAGCTGGCTGGCGCGCAACGCGTCCCAGCCCTCGAACACCCAGACGAAGTCGAAGCGATCCTGATCCATGCCGCCGAGGTAGTCGATGTTCCCCACCTCGACGAACTCGACGAGCGAGGGGTCGCCTCCGTCGCACTCGATCAGCGTGTCGATCAGCTGCTTCTCGAGCAGGCCGCCCCAGCCGCCGTAGGTCTTGCCCTCGAGGTCCTTCGGGCGGGTGATGCCCTCCTCGGCGAGCGCCATCAGGCTCGAGTCGTTGTAGGGCAGCAGCGCCGCGATCGAGACCACGTCCGCGCCGCCCAACCGGGCCGGCAGCAGGCTCTCCGCCTGGGAGATCCCGAAGTGCGCCGTGCCGGCGCCGACGACGGCGTCGGCTCCGGCCGGGGCCGGCTCGATGATCGTGAGCTCGATGCCCTCTTCCTCGTACCAGCCCTGCTGCAGGGCCGTGTAGATGCCGGCGTGGTGGTTGTTTGGCGTCCAGTTCAGCATCAGCGTCACCGGGCGCGCCTCCTCGTCGCCCCCGCAGGCGGCGAGCAGCAGCGCACCGAGCGCGGCGGCGATCAGCAGCAGTCGTCTCATCTCAATCTCCTTCCGCCGGAGCCCCGGCGTGGCGCCACGGCATCGAATACCTCGCGAGCAGGTGGACGCAGACGAAGAGGGCGATGCTGATCAGCGCGATCAGCACCACCGCCATGAAGATCTGGTCCGTGCGGAACGCGCGCTGCGAGCGCACGATGAACAGCCCGAGGCCGGAGCTCGCGCCCATCCACTCGGCGATCACCGCGGCGATCACCGCATAAGCGGCGCCGATCTGCAGCCCCGCGAAGAACGAGGGCACCGCCGAGGGGATTAGCACGAGCCGCAGCACCTTGAGGCGGTCGGCGCCCATGCTGCGCACCAGCGCCACCATCTCGCGGTCGGCGTTCATCAGCCCGTCGGCGGTGTTGACGGCGATCGGGAAGAAGCCGATCAGCACGACGATCACGACCTTCGGGGTGAGGCCGAAGCCGAACCAGACCGCGAGCAGCGGCGCGAGCACCAGCACCGGGATGTTCTGGCTGACCACGAGCAGCGGGTAGAGCACGCGCCGCGCCAGCGGCAGGCTGGCGATCAGCGCCGCCGTCGTCACGCCCAGCAGCGCCGCGAGCGCGAGCCCCAGCAACGCCTCCGTGAGCGTCGTGCGGATGTGTCCCGGCAGCACGCCCCGCTGGTCGAGGAAGGCGTCCAGCAGCGAGCCCGGCGGCGGCATCAGGTATGACGGCGTCCCCGCGACCCGCACCCACACGTCCCAGACGACGATCAGCGCGGCGAGGAACAGCGCCGCCGGCAAGTAGTGCCGCGCCGCGCGCAGCGCCCTCGTCATAAGGGGGGATCGCCGTTGCGGAACGGGGCCGTCAGCCCCTCCATCCACGGCGTGCCGTCGTCCACCGCGCGCTGGCCGACCTTGATGATCGAGACCAGGCTGTCGGCGCCGGACTCGAGGCACGCCTCGTGGACCCGGCGCAGCAGCGGCCACAGCTCGTCGGGATCGCCCTCGACGGTCGAGCCGAGCGCGCCGACCTCGTACCTGAGGCCGGACTGCTGGATGACGGCGATCGCCCGCTCGACGTGCTCGAACTCCACATCCGCCGTACCCGGCGGCGTCGGCAGGCACTCGATTTCCACGATCACGCGGCGCCTCCTCCCTCACAGCGTGCGAGGAATGCGCCGCGCGGCTCGGAGCGCGAGTGGGCAGGTGGCCGGGGAAACGTTAGCGGGCGGCCCCCGTCGGGCCGGTCGGCTTCGTCATCACCGCGTTCCCTACGCTCGCATTACCGAGATCAGGTTCTGGGGTTGTCCTCGGACGGATCTCAGCCTTGCGGCTCCCCCAGCGGCGCTCCACGCACGCCCGGCGCTCCGGCCGGGCCTTGCGATCGCTTCGAGGCTACGGAGGCACGCGCGCCGCTGTCAACGCGCGGCGGCGTCGTCCATCGCCATGCGGGCGACCTCGATGCCCATGCGCATCGTGTAGTTCTGGCCGCGGTCCTCCGGGTAGATCTGCGTGTTGTTCGCCAAGTAGAGGCCCTCGATGCCGGTGTGGTGTGGCGGGATCGTCTCGTGGTAGCGCCAGTGCACGATCGGCTGGCCGGCGCGGTCCTTGAAGAGCCACTTGTCGTTGATCCAGCCGCGATCGAAGTCCGGGTTGATACGCCGGATGTACGGCTCGTAGCGATCGAGCACCTGCTCCACGTCCTCCTCGACCACCGGGTCGCCCGGATCGGCGTAGTTCGAGAAGTAGACGATGTGCTGCCCGCCGTACTCCGAGGGGTCGCGGAAGTTGGTCTGCTCGACCGCCACCACGAAGGGGCAGTCGTCGTCCGTGATCGTCAGCCAGTAGATGTCGGAAAGCGGACGGTCCAGCGCCAGCAGCAACACCGTCGCCCACTGGTACTCGACCAGCCCGAGCTGGTCCACGTAGTCGCGCGGCAGATCGGGTGCGATGCGCGGCAGCACGCCCGAATGCACGGTCGCGATCACCGTGTCGGCCTCGAGGAACTCCGGCTCGCCGACCTCCTCGAGCGGGGCGAGCTCGACGCCGGAGACGCGGCCGTCCTCGCTGATGACGCGCTGCACCGGCCGGCCGGCGTGGACGGCGCCGCCGCGCGCGCGGATCGCCTCGGCGAGGGCGTCGACCATGCGGCCGAAGGAGCCGCGCAGGTAGCCGAGCTGCTCCTTCGCCAGCGGCCCGCCCTGCCGCGAGGCGAAGCGCAGGTAGATCTTGCCCCAGAACCAGACCATCGCCACCTCGGGCGCGTGCCGCCCGAACTTCGCGCGCAGTAGCGGACCCCAGACCCGCTCGTAGCCCTCCTCGCCGACCTTCGAGGTGATCCAATCCTTCGCCTTCAGGCCCTCGTAACGCTTCCAGTCGGAGACGCAACGCAGCCACAGCGCCGTCAGGCCGAGGCGCAGCCGCGTGAGCAGCGAGACTCGGTCGAAGCGCAGCAGGTCGCCCGCGCTCGTGAACGGGTAGACGCGCTCGTCGCCGAACATCCCCACGCGCGAGTCGACCCACTCGAGGTCCTCGCCCAGCCCCAGCTCCTCGATGATCTCGGCGATCACGACGTCCGAGCGGAAGAGGTGGTGATAGAAGGACTCGATCCGGCCGCCGCCGATCTCGAAGGTGCGGACCTGGCCGCCGAGCACCGGGCCGGCCTCGACGAGCGTGACCTCGTGCCCCGCCTTCGCAAGCTCCCAGGCCGCGGCGAGGCCGCCCACACCGCCGCCGACGACGACCGCGCGCACTAGCCGCTGCCCCGCAGCGACGAGGCGGCCGGGGCGTCCTCGGACGGCGCGCGCAGCAGGCTGCGCACGCCAATGTGGCGCTGCCAGAGCAGCAGCAGTCCGAGGGCGGCGACGGGGATCAGCAGCAGCGCGTGCAGCGCGATCGCGTAGGCGGTGCCCGCCGCGGCGGTCGCGCCGAAGACGACGGCGACCTCGCGGGCGAAGAACTCGAACGGGCCGATGCCGCCGGAAGTGCTCGGCGCGGCGATCGCGAGGTTCGCGGCCCCGCAGACGCCGAGGTAGAGCAGCGGGTCGAGCTCGAGGCCCAGCCCGATGCCGACAAGCCAGTACATCGCCGCCTCGATCGCCCAGGAGGCGGCCGTCACGACGAAGATCGCGATCCAGGCGCCCGTCCCGCGGATCGTCGTCAGGCCATCGACGAAGCGATCGAGGCGCGGCGCGACGACGTGCTGCAGCCGCACCGGCAGCGGGCGCAGCAACCGCTGCGCCACGCCCGGGTTGTCCGCCAGCCGCGGCCCGAGGATCAGCAGCGCGAGGGCGATCGCGACGAATACGGCGCCGGTGACGGTGGCGAGCAACTGCAGCACGCCGCTGCCGCCGGCAAGGGCGATCGTCCCGGCGAGGAAAAGCGCCAGCACCAGGCCGTCGAAGACGCGCTCGACGAGGATCGTCCCGAGCGCGGCGACGCGGTCCGCGCCATGACGCTCGTGCAGCAGCTGCGCGCGCACCAGCTCGCCGGCGCGCACGGGCAGCACGTTGTTCGCCGCGTAGCCGATCACCACGAGGGCCGTCGCGTCGCCGGTGCTGATCGGCGTCGCACCGCGCAGCACCAGCTTCCAGCGCAGCCCGCGCAGCCAGAGCGCGCCGAGGTAGATCGCGAAGGCGGCGACGAGCCAGCCCGGCACGGCCGCCGTGAACGCGTCACGCAGCTCCGGTCCGTTGACCTGGCGGAGCAGCAGCACGATGAAGACCGCGCTGACGGCGAGGCCGATCAGCGAGCGTCGCCACTTCACGTCTCGCTCCCTCGCGAGGCCTCAATCGGCCCCGTTGCCGCGAACCGTCTTGATCTCGTGCGCCTCTATGTTCGGGCATCGCGCTGTCGGGCGCGACGCCGGGGGCGGGGCGCGGTCAGCGCTTCGGGTACCAGATGTTGCCCCGCAGCGCGCCGAGCGTGTCCTCCTCGGTGCGCGAGGCGACGAAGTTCACCCAGTCGGCGAGCAGCTCGCCGCTGGCGAGTTTCTCGAGGACGCCGCGCGGCGTGGCGGCGCGGTAGCCCTCCTCGCGGAACCACCAGCGGTGGACGTAGGGCCGGGGCGCCTCGAAGTCATGGCGCAGCAACCAGCCCGGTCCGATCGTGCTGCTCGCGCTGATCAGCACCGCGCCCTCGCCGGGCCCGTACTGGCGGATCGCGTCGGGCCCCAAGTAGCCGACGTTGGGAACGTGTCGCAGGTACCAGGCCCAGGGCCAGGTCAGCGAGGCCGTGGTGTCGACGACCACGGGCGTGGGCGTCGGCTGCATGCGTACGTACTCCGCGATCTCCTCCGCGAGGATGGGCACCTGCGGCGAGGTCTGGGTGTAGATCAGCGGCTCGACCGGGGTGTCCGGGTGGCGGTAGGAGACGCCGAACGCCGTCCACAGCGAAGCGGCGGCGAGCAGCGTACCGAGCGCGCCAGCGCCTACCCAGAGCAGGGCGGGCCGCGCCGCGCCGGCGGGCGCGGTGAAGTCCTCGCGCAGGCCTCGCAGCGAGCGCCACGCCCCCGGGAGCGCGCGGCCGAGGGCGTGGCCGGCGATCAGCGCGAGCGGCAGCGCGAGATGCACGTTCAGCCACGGCATCTTCTCGCCCGCGAAGGAGAGCAGGACGAAGATCGAGACGAACCACCAGGCGAGCAGCCGCATCAGCGAGTCCCCCCGCAAGAGCAGCCACACGCCGCCGATCAGCGCCGGAAGCAGCGAGAGGAACTCGTAGGTCGGGAGCATCATCACGTAGTAGTGGAGCGGCTGTTTGCCGCGCTGCACGTCCTGCTGGTCGAGCCAGTAGTCGAGCTGTCCCCAGAACGCGGAGCTGAAGCCGTCCTGGTTCGTGAACCCGGTGGTGAACAGCGGGATCGTGATCAGCCAGGCGAGCGCGGCGATCGGCAGCCAGGTTCCGGGACGCCAGAGCACGCCGATGATCGTGCTGATCGCGAGCAGCTCGAGGATCAGGACCGTCTCGATGTGCTCGAACGTCGCGGTTTCGATGCCGGGGAAGGGGATGCGCAGCACGGCGGCGAGGAAGGGGGCCGTCAGCGTGCCGACCACGACCATCAGGTCGCCCTCACGGGGCAGCGTTTCGAGGCCGAGGCGGCGGCGCAGCGGGGCGAGCGGCGCCCAGAGGGCGGCGATCACCCAGGCGAAGGGGAAGAGCACGATCCACGAGGCGATCGCGGAGCCGTGCCGGTACTTCCCGCTCGGTCCTCCCAGCTGTTGTAGCAGGCTGCTGGTGAGCGTGGCGTTGATGTAGAGCAGCGCCAGCCCGCAGAACAGGTAGGCCGTCTCCTTCGTCGCGAACGAGAGCGCGATCGCCGCGGCGGCGAGCACCAGCCAGCGCTCCCGCCCGTCGTGGCGGTAGCGCCAGATCGCGGCGATCAGGAACAGCATCCAGAGCGCCGCCGGGATGTCGTTGCGCGAGAAGCGCGAGTAGTAGAGCAGCACCGGCGAGAAAGCGATCAGCAGCCCCGCCACGATCACGCCCGTGTTGCCCAGCCAGCGGCGCAGCAGCAGCGGCGCCAGCACCAGGGCCGCGCCCGCGAGGGCCATCGGCAGCCGCGAGGCCACCTCGTTGTCGCCGAACACCACGAAGGAGCCGGCCACGGTATGGAACAGCCACGGCCCGTGCAGCAGCGGGTTGTGCACGTAGCCGCGGCCCTCGGCGAGGTCCCAGGCGTACTTCGCGTGCAGCGACTCGTCGTGGTGCATCGCCCGCGCATCGAGGTCGATCACGCGCAGCACGAGGGCGACGGCGGCGATCCCGAGCAGCACCAGCAGCGTGGGATCGGCGCGGAGCTGTTCGAGGCGCGCGCGCAACCCGGCGCTCACTGCGACCCCGTGGAGACGGCGACGATCCGCGCGCCGGGAACCTCGAACACGGTCGGCCAGGCCTCGAAGCGCGCGGCGACGTCCGCCCCGAACTGGCGGCGTTCCTCGCGTCCGAGGTAGACGTGGGTCACGCCGTGCTTGCGCGCCAGCAGCAACGACTCGGAACCGGCTCCGTTGCGGTAGATGGTATCGACCACGTTGAGGCGCTCCGTTAGCGGTACGTTGCTGTGCCACTGCAGCTGGTGGCCGGGCCAGCCGACCAGCGTCGGCGTGGCGCTGGCCGCCGAGATCATGTTACCCGGCCCGTAGCTGCGGCTCGCGGCCTCGAGCAAGACGTGACGCCCGGGTTCAAGCTCGCTGCGCACCCACTCGAGCGCCGCGGCCAGCCCCGGATCGCGTCGCTCGACGTGCGCGAGCGCGTCGATGCCCCGCGCCTGGCCCTCGCGCGCGCGGCTGACCGTTGCCGCCGGCGCGTAGAGCAGCGACCCGAGCCAGAGCAGCGCGGCGAGCACGGCGAGGGCCGCGAGGGCGCCCCGCGGCGAAGCGAGCCGTGCGCCCCGCCCGGCGCGCCGGGGGCGGCGCGCGGCGGCCCACGCGGGGGCGGTGTGTATTTAAAAAAAAAGCAACCACCAGACCAGGA
>VXOS01000012.1 GCA_009839925.1 Chloroflexota bacterium | reverse complement strand
CACGCCCCCCGCCGGATTGCCGAGGCCACACCCGCGCCCCGACTGCGGTCCGGCCCCCTCTCCTGGGGGAGAGGGCGGGGGTGAGGGGGCTCGCCCGCCCGCTCGATGAGCAATGTGGTTCCGAAGCCCTCACGCGCGTCCTTTGCAGGGGCTGCGCCGCCGCACCTCTGCCGGAACTCCGAGGCCACACCCTCGTCCCGAGGGGCGGTCCCGGCCCCGCGCTCACGCCTCCGGCGTGATCGTCTCGACGGCGCGCCACATGTACCAGGAGGCGACGGTGCGGTAGGGCGCCCAGGGGGCGCCGATCTCGCGCGCCCTCGCGGGCGTTGGCGTCTCCGGGAGGCCGTAGGCGGCCTGCATGCCCTTGCGCACGCCGAGGTCGCCGACGGGCAGCACGTCGGGGCGGCCCAGCTCGAACATCAGGAACATGTGCGCCGACCACTCGCCGATGCCGCGCACCGCCGTCAGCCGCTCGATCACCTCAGCGTCGTCGAGGGCCTCGAGGGCGGCGAAGTCGAGCGCTCCGTCCACGCAGTGCTGCGCGAGGTCGCGCAGGTAGCTCGCCTTCTGGCGCGAGACGCCCGCGCCGCGAAACTCCTCATCGCTGGTTGCGAGGATGGCGCCCGGCTCGGGCGTGCGCTCCTCGTCGCCGTGGAGGGCGAAGAAGCGGCGCTGGATGGCCCGCGCGGCCGCGCCGGCGAGCTGCTGGAACATGATCGAGCGCACCATCGAGGCGTACGGGTCGCCGCCGGGACGTGGCCGGTACGGCCCGTGCTCCTCGATCAGCGCGCCGACAACCGGATCGGCCTCGCGCAGGTGCGCGTAGGCAGAGCGGAGCGAGAAGCGCATGCGGCGTGGCATCGCCGCATCCTACGCCGCGTCAGTCGCGCGCGCCCTCGCCTGGCCCCCTCCGCGGCGCCTCACCACCCCGTGCGCCGTGCGCGAGCGACCCTGCGCCGCCGACCCCCCGTCGCGGGAGCGACCCTACATGTATTGGCCGCCGTTGGGGCTGAGCTGGGCGCCGGTGAACCAGCTGCCCTCGGTGCAGAGGAAGCGCACCACGGCCGCGATCTCCTCGGGCTCGCCGAAGCGGCCGAGGGGAATCTGGGCCTTGATGTTGTCCTGGATGTTCTCCGGGAGCGCGGTCACCATTTCGGTCGAGACGAAGCCGGGGCAGACGGCATTGACGGTGATGTTGTTGCGCGCCAGCTCGCGGGCGGCCGTCTTGGTGAAGCCGATCATCCCCGCCTTCGTCGCGCCGTAGTTGGCCTGCCCGATGTTGCCCATCTGCCCGATCACCGAGGAGATGTTGATGATCCGGCCGTAGTTCGCCTCGCGCATGTGCGGCACCGCCGCGCGGGTGCAGTAGAACATCCCGGAGAGGTTCGTCCCGATCACCTCGTCCCACTCCTCGACGGAGAGGCGCGACAGCGTGCGATCGCGGTTGATGCCCGCGTTGTTCACGAGGATGTCGACCTTGCCGAGTTCCTCGACCGCGGTCTCGATCAGATCCGAGGCCGCCTCGGCGTCGGAGACGTCGGCCTTGACGAGGACCACCGTGCCGCCGAGCTCGTGGATCGCGTCGCGCGTCTCCTCGGCCGCGTCGGCGTTCGCTACGTAGTTGACGACCACCTGGGCGCCGTGCCGCGCCAGCTCGAGGGCGCACGCACGCCCGATCCCGCGGCTCGCGCCTGTCACCACCGCCACCTGTCCGTCGAGTGCACCCGCCACGTCACACCTCCCGTCGCCGAGCGCGGCGGTCCGCCGCAGCGTGCGGCCCGGACTCGCCAACAGGCGTGTTGTAACGCAGGAACGGCTTGCTGACGACCGCTACGGGGCTAGACGGCCGTCGGCGGGACGTATTCGCCCCACTCCTCGCGCAGCACGCCGCACATCTCGCCGAGCGTCGCGTAGCTGCGAACGGCGTCGAGCACCGGCTCCATCAGGCCGGCGTCGCCTCGCGCGGCCTCGCGCAGACCGGCCAGCGAGGAGCCCACGGCCGCCTCATCGCGAGCGCCGCGCACGCGTGCCAGGCGCTTCAGTTGCGCGTCGATCACCGTCGTGTTGGGGCGGAAGATCGGCGTCGCGTCCTCGTCCTCATCGATGTACTGGTTCACGCCGACGACGATGCGCTCGCCGCTCTCCACCTCGCGCTGGTACGCGACCGAGGCCTCCTGGATCTCGGACTGCATGTAGCCGCCCTCGATCGCCGCGACGGAGCCGCCGATGTCCTCGACGCGGTCGAGGATCGACTGCGCCTGCGTTTCCAGCTCGCCGGTCAACCACTCGACGTAGTAGGAACCGGCGAGCGGGTCCACCGTGTCGGCCGCACCGGTCTCCTCGGCGATGATCTGCTGCGAGCGCAGCGCGAGCTGCTGCGCCTCCTCGGTGGGCAGGGCCAGCGCCTCGTCGTAGCAGGAGAGCGCGAGCGACTGCACGCCGCCGAGCACGGCCGCGAGGGCCTGCACGGCGGAGCGGGTGAGGTTGTTGAGCGGCTGCTGCGCGGTCAGCGTGGAGCCGCCGGTCTGCGTGTGCGTGCGCAGCGTCATCGCGTTCGGGTTGGTCGCCCCGTAGCGCTCCTTCATCGCGCGCGCCCACATCCGGCGCAGTGCGCGGAACTTCGCGACCTCCTCGAAGAAGTAGTTGTGCGTGTTGAAGATCCAGGAGATGCGCGGCGCCACCTCGTCCACCGTCGCCCCCTGCGCGATGCTGCGGTCGAGGTAGGCGAAGGCGTTGGCGAAGGAGAAGGCGACCTCCTGCGCAGCGGTCGAGCCGGCCTCGCGGATGTGGTAGCCGGAGACGGAGATCGAGTTGAAGCGCGGCGCCTCGCGCGCGCAGTAGTTGATGAGGTCGGCGGCCAGCCGCACCGAGGGGCCCGGCGGGAAGATGTAGGTGCCGCGCGCGACGTACTCCTTGAGCACGTCGTTCTGCGCGGTGCCGGTGATCACGCTCGGCTCGTGCCCCTGCTTCTCCGCCGCCACGATGTACATCGCGACGATGATCGGCGCGGGCGCGTTGATCGTCATCGAGGTCGAGATGCCGTCCAGCGGGATGCCCTCGAACAGCGTCTCCATGTCCGCCAGCGAGTCGACGGCGACGCCGACCTGCCCGACCTCGCCGGCGGCCATCGCGTGATCCGAGTCGTAGCCGGTCTGGGTCGGCAGGTCGAAGGCGACGGAGAGGCCGGTCTGACCGTTGGCGAGCAGCTCGCGGAAGCGCTCGTTGGTCTCCTCGGGCGTGCCGAAGCCGGCGTACTGGCGCATCGTCCACAGCCGTCCGCGGTACATCGTGGGCTGCACGCCGCGGGTGAACGGGTACTCGCCGGGGAAGCCGATGTCGCCGAGGTAGTCGACGTTGTCGACGTCGTTCGGGGTGTAGAAGCGGCGGGCGTCGGCGGACGAGGTGCGGAACTCCTCGCGGCGCTCGGGGAAGCGCTTGAGGACCTTCGCGAGCGCGCCCTGCTCCCAGGTGTCCTGCGCCTCGGCGATGGCGGTCTGCTGCTGGGGCTTCATCATCGGCCTGCTCCGTTGCTGTCTCGCGTCGCCCCTCGCCGGGTCAGGCGAGCGCCTCGACCATCACCAGCGCGTCGCCGCGGATGACGTCGACGCCGTCCTGGTTGCTTACCGTCGTGTTCAGCGCGACGGAGCTGCGATCCGTGTCCACCGAGGTCGCCTCGACGGTCGCGGTCAGCGTATCGCCGGGCTTCACCGGGGCGCGGAAGCTCAGGTTCTGCCGCAGGTAGATCACGACGCTGTCCGGCGCGAGCCTGGTTCCGAGCGCGGCCGAGATCACGCCTGCAGCGAGGATACCGTGTGCGATGGGCTCCTTGAAGCGGGTGCGCGCCGCGTAGTCCGGATCGCTGTGCAGCGGGTTCGTGTCGCCCGACACCTCCGTGAACATCGCGATGTCCTCCGCGGTGACGGTCTTCTCGTAGCTCGCGGTCGTACCCTCGACGATGCCCTGAACGCCGTCGGCCATCTCGCCCCCTCGCTCGCTCGCCGGCGCGCGACGCCTCGGTCCCGCGCGGCGGCATCGTACGAGGGCGGATCGGGGCGCGTCCAACGCCCGCGGTGGAGCAGCGTGCGAAGAATTGCGTGAGTTATTGACCAAAAATGTGAAAGAAAGTTGACGCTGGCCGCGGGTCGGCGATAATGGATGTACGGAGTGCACCCGCTTGCGGCGAGCAGGAACGAGCGCTCCAGGTAACCGCGACGCGACTGCAGCGGGGCCGTGAGCAGCCGGCGAGGGTGCTCACGGGGGCAGGAAGGCGCAGCGAGTGGTCCAACGTGTCGTGCAGCGAGCGCGCGACGAACTGGCGCGCATCCTCTACGAGCGCGGCGATCGCAGCGTCGCCGAGCTGGCGCTCGAAATGGGCGTCTCGCAGGGCTCGGTTCGCCGTCACCTCGACATCATGGTCGCCGAGGGCCTGCTCGAGACCACGCTCGTGCGGCAGCCGCGCGGGCGGCCCGTCACCCGCTACTCGCTCAGCGAGGCGGGCGAGGAGCGCTCCGGCGCGGACCACTACACCAGTCTGATCGGGCGGCTGCTCCCCGCCCTCGCAAGCCTCGGCGAGGACGAGGTCTCCGGCCGCGACGGCGAGGCGATCCTGGAGCAGGTCTACAGCCGCGTCGCCGAGGACATCGCCCGCGAGCGCGGCGGCGCCGTGCGCAGCACGGAGCTGGGACCGCGCCTGGAGGAGGTCGTCGCCGCGCTCAGCGACGAGGGCATCCTCACCGACGTGCGCGACGAGGGCGAGGTCTACCGGCTGAGCAACGTCGGCTGTCCCTGCCCCTCGACGACGAGCGAGACGAACGCGGCCTGCGAGGCGGACCGCTACAGCATCGAACTGCTCGTCGGCCGGCCCGTCGAGCAGATGGCGACGATCGCGGGAGGCGGCGCCTGCTGCGAGTACCAGGTGCGCAAGCCGGCTGAGCCGACCGGCGCCGTAGTGCATTGAGTGGAGCCCCAGTGAGCGAGACTGTGAGCGAATCCGTGAGCGAACCGATCCTCGAGGTACGTGATCTGCACGTCAGCATCGCCGACGAGCCCGACGTGCAGATCGTCAAGGGCGTCGACCTGACCGTGCACGCCGGCGAGGTGCACGCGCTGATGGGCCCCAACGGCTCCGGCAAGAGCACGCTCGCCAACGCGATCGCCGGCAGCCCCGCCTACGTGATCGACTCCGGCGAGGTGCGCTACCGCGGCGAGGACGTCACCACGCTGACGCCGGACGAGCGCGGCCGGCTCGGCATGTTCCTCTCGTTCCAGTACCCGACGCCGATTCCCGGGGTGACGATGGTCAACCTGCTGCGCATGGCGATTAAGTCGCGGCGCGGCGAGGAGCCCTCGGCCCGAGAGTTCCTGACCGAGCTGCGCGAGACGCTGCAGACGCTGCGCATGGACGAGGACTTCGCCCGCCGTTACGTCAACGACGGCTTCTCCGGCGGCGAGAAGAAGCGCGCCGAGATCCTGCAACTGGGGATGCTCAAGCCGGAGCTCGCGATCCTCGACGAGACGGACTCCGGGCTGGACGTGGACGCGCTGCGCACGGTCGCCGAGGGCGTCAACGCGCTGCACCACCCGGGGATGGGCATCCTGCTGATCACGCACTACCAGCGGATTCTCAACTACATCATGCCGGACCGCGTCCACGTGCTCTTCGACGGGCGCATCGTGCGCTCCGGCGGCCCGCAGCTGGCGCACGAGATCGAGTCCGGCGGCTACGATCCGATCCTGCAAGAGCTCGGCATCGCCGTCGCGGCGGCTGCCTCCTGAGCGCCGGCAGGGGAACAACAGCGAACCAGGCTCACACGAGGGAGCAAGTCCATGGCCACCGTGAATCCGGCAGCGCGCGATGCCGTCGGCGAGTACCAGTGGGGCTTCCACGACGACGAAGCGCCGCTCTTCCGCGCCGACAAGGGCCTCGACGAGGAGGTCGTGCGTCAGATCTCGGAGCTGAAGGACGAGCCCGAGTGGATGCGCGAGTTCCGCCTCGACTCGCTGCGCACCTTCTTCGAGAAGGCTGACCCGAGCTGGGCCGGCAGCCCCGAGCTGCTGGAGGCGATCGACTTCGACGACATCACCTACTACGTGCGCGCCACCGACACGGACGCCAGCAACTGGGACGACGTGCCGGAGTACATCAAGGACACCTTCGACAAGCTCGGCATCCCGGAGGCGGAGCGCCAGTTCCTCGCCGGAGCGGGCGCGCAGTACGACTCGGAGGTCGTCTACCACAACATCCGCGAGGATCTCGCGGAGCAGGGCGTCGTCTTCCTCGGCATGGACCAGGGCCTCGAGGAGTACGAGGAGCTGGTGCGCGAGTACTTCGGGACGGTGGTGCCGCCAGGTGACAACCGCTACGCGGCGCTGAACAGCGCGGTCTGGTCCGGGGGCTCGTTCATCTACGTGCCGCCGGGCGTCAGCGTGGACATCCCGCTGCAGGCCTACTTCCGCATCAACACGGAGAACATGGGCCAGTTCGAGCGCACGCTGATCATCGCGGACGAGGGCTCCTACGTGCACTACGTGGAGGGCTGCACCGCTCCGATCTACAGCTCCGACTCGCTGCACTCGGCGGTCGTCGAGATCATCGTCAAGAAGGACGCGCGGGTCCGCTACACGACCATCCAGAACTGGTCGAACAACGTCTACAACCTCGTGACGAAGCGCGCGGCCGCCTACGAGAACGCCGTCATGGAGTGGGTCGACGGCAACATCGGCTCGAAGCTGACGATGAAGTACCCGTCCGTCTACCTGATGGAGCCGGGCGCGCACGGCGAGATCCTCTCGCTCGCCTTCGCCGGCGACGGGCAGCACCAGGATGCCGGCGGCAAGGTGGTGCACGTCGCGCCGAAGACCTCCTCGGCGATCGTCTCCAAGTCCGTCTCGCGCGGCAGTGGGCGCACCTCCTACCGCGGCCTGCTCAAGGTCCACGAGGGCGCCGAGGACTCCAGCTCCACCGTGCGCTGCGACGCGCTGCTGCTGGACGAGCACTCCCGCTCCGACACCTACCCGACGATGGAAGTCGACGAGGAGCAGGTGACGATCGGCCACGAGGCCTCCGTCTCCAAGCTCGGCGACGACCAGCTCTTCTACCTGATGTCGCGCGGCATCACGGAGGAGGAAGCCTCCAAGATGGTCGTCAACGGCTTCGTCGAGCCGATCGTCAAGGAGCTCCCGATGGAGTACGCGATCGAGCTGAACCGGCTGATCGAGCTGCAGATGGAAGGCTCCGTCGGCTAGCGCTCCTCGCGAGCGGCAAGGGACCACGATGAGCGAATCCACGACCGCGGTCGCCCCGCTCCACGCGGAGCAGGCCGTGCTCGCCGCTGCCGTGCAGCGCGGCGAGCCGGAGTGGCTGCTGGAACGCCGCGCCGAGGCCGCGCGCGCCTTCGCCGCGCTGCCGCTGCCCACGCCGGCCCTGCGGCCGTGGCGCTACACGGACGTGACCCGGCTCGACCTCGCGGCATTCGTGCCCGCCGATACGCCGATCGCGATCGAGGGTGGCGCCGACGGTGACGCCCCGGACGGCGACGCCTACGTCGGCACCCTCAGCGGCGCCCTCGAGGGCCGCCGCGCGCTGGTCGCCGAACGCCTCGGGGCGCTCGTGCCGGCGACCGAGGGCAAGTTCATCGCCGCCAACGCCGCGCTCTGGAGCGGCGGCGCGCTCGTGCACGCGCCCGCCGGCCATGCCTTCGACGAGCCCATCATCGTCACCGTCGATGCGGGCGAACTCGCGGACGCGGCGGTGCATCCGCGGCTGCTGATCGAGGCCGGCGAGCAGTCCGAGCTCACGGTCGTGCTGCGCACCCGCTCCGGCGACGCCCCGCTGCTGGCCGCGGGCGTGGTCGAGATCGACGTGGCGCAGGCCGCGCGCGTGCGGCTGCTGATCGACGATCGCTGGGGCGCCGCGACACGGGACTTCACGACGATCCGGGCGCGCCTCGGTCGGGACGCCGACCTGCGGGTCGCCTCGCTGGCGATCGGCGGCGCGATCCTCAAGCAGACCGTCGAGGTCGTGCTGGAGGGTGAGGGCGCGAACTCCTCGATCCGCGCGGTCGCCCTCGGCGACGGGGATCAGCACTTCGACTTCGTGACACTGCAGGACCACGTCGGCCCCCGCTCGATCTCGGACGTCGAGGTGAAGGCCGCGCTCGCCGGGGCCTCGCGCTCGATCTACTACGGCATCACCCGCGTCGGTGAGGATGCGGCGGGCGCGGAGGCGAACCAGCAGAACCGCAACCTGCTGCTCTCGAACTCCTCGAAGGCCGACTCCGACCCTGTGCTCGAGATCCTCACCGCCGACGTGATCCGCTGCGGCCACGCCGCGACCGTCGGGCCGGTCGACCAGGACGCGCTGTTCTACCTGCAGAGCCGCGGGCTCGACCGCCGCACGGCGCTGCAGTTGCTGGTCAGCGGCTTCTTCCAGTCCGTCGCCCGCGACCTCGCCGTCGAGGGCATGGCCGACGACCTGGAGCGCACGGTCTTCGCCAAGCTGGCGCGGGCCGTGCTCTGATGGCGCTCGCGTGAGCCGCGAACGCGTCGCCGCCGTCGCCGACATCCCCGCGGGCGAGGTCCGCGTCGTCGAGTGCGGCGGGCGCTCGCTGGCCCTCAGCAACATCGAGGGCGAGCTGTTCGCGATCGACAACGTCTGCACGCACGACGGCGGCCCGCTGGGCGAGGGGCGGCTGCGCCAGGATCGCGTGATCTGCCCGCGCCACGGCGCCGCCTTCGACGCGCGCACGGGCCGCGCGCTCACACTTCCCGCCGTCCGCGGCGTCGGCGCCTATGACGTCCTCATCGAGGACGGCGCCGCCTGGGTCGAGTGCGCGGGGGCGTCCGCGTGAATTCCGACGGCGGCTTCGACATCGAGCGCATCCGGCGCGACTTCCCGGTGCTGAAGCGCGAGGTGAACGGCCGTCCGCTCGTCTACCTCGACAACGCCGCGACCTCGCACCGGCCCGTCCAGGTGATGGCGGAGATCACGCGCTTCTACCGCGACATCAACTCCAACATCCACCGCGGCGTGCACACGCTGTCCGTGGAGGCGACCGAGCGCTTCGAGGCCGTCCGCGAGCGGATGCGCGACTTCATCGGCGCGCCCCACGCCTCCGAGATCATCTTCACGCGGAACACCACGGAGTCGATCAACCTCGTCGCGCACGCCTGGGGCCGCACCTTCCTCGAGGCGGGAGACGAGGTGCTGATCAGCGAGATCGAGCACCACTCGAACATCGTGCCCTGGCAGATGCTGCGCGACGCGCGCGGGATCGCACTGCGCCATATCCCGATGCTCCCCGACGGCACGCTGGACCTCGACGAGGCGCGGCGGCTGATCGGTCCGCGCACGAAGCTGCTCTCGATCACGCTGATGTCGAACGCCCTCGGCACGATCGTTCCGGTCGCCGAGCTGGCCGAGCTGGCGCGGGCGCAGGGCGCGCGCGTGCTTGTCGACGCGGCGCAGGCGGCGCCACACATGCCGATCGACGTCGGCGATCTGGGTGCGGACTTCCTCGCCTGCTCCGCACACAAGATGCTCGGTCCCACCGGCGTCGGCGTGCTCTGGGGCCGCCGCGAGCTGCTGGAGGAGATGCCGCCCTTCCTCGGCGGCGGCGACATGATCGCCAGCGTCAGCCTCGAGGAGTCAACCTGGAACGAGCTGCCCCACAAGTTCGAGGCCGGTACCCCGAACATCGCCGGCGTGGTCGGCTTCGGGGCGGCCCTCGACTACCTCGAAGCGGTCGGGATGGACGCGATCCGCAGCCACGAGGTCGACCTGACGTCCTACGCACTGGACCGGCTGATCGACGTGCCCGGCGTGACGCTCTACGGGCCGCTCGACCCGGAGCTGCGCGGCGGCGTCGTGTCCTTCGGCCTCGAGGGCGTGCACCCGCACGACATCGGACAGGTGCTGGACGGGGAGGGTGTCGCGATCCGCGCCGGGCATCACTGCGCGCAGCCCGTGATGCGGCGGCTCGACATCGCGGCCACCGCGCGCGCCTCGTTCTACCTCTACAACACCCGCGAGGAGGTGGACGTGCTTGAGGCTGCGGTGCGCGAGGCGGCAGACTTCTTCGGGGGCTTCGGTGGTTAACCTCGACGACCTGTACCGCGAGATCCTGCTCGACCACTACCGCCGGCCGCGCAATCGCGGCCCGCTCGAAACCGCCAACGCCAGCGCCGAGGGCTCCAACCCGCTCTGCGGCGACGAGATCACGCTGGAGCTTCAGCTCGACGACGACGGCCGCATCGCCGACGTAGCCTTCACCGGCGACGGCTGCTCGATCTCGCAGGCCTCGAGCTCGCTGATGACGGAGTACGTCAGGGGCCGGAAGAGCGACGAGGCGACGTCCGCGATCGACGCGTTCCAGGCGATGATGATCGAGGGCGAAGAGGCCCCGGAGGAACTCGGCGACATCGGGGCGCTGGCCGGGGTGCGCAAGTTCCCGATGCGCGTGAAGTGCGCCTCGCTCGCCTGGAAGACCCTGGAGCTCGCGCTCGCCCAGCATGACCGCCACGACGACGCGACCCGCGCGACCGTCACGACCGACGAGAGGAGCACTTCCAATGGCTGAAGCCGCAGCCGACGCCCCCGAGGCAGCCGCCGAACGCCCGAGCGAGGAGCAGCTCTGGGAGGTGCTCCGCCAGATCGAGGATCCCGAGCTGCGGCTCGGCATCGCCGAGCTCGGCCTGATCTACTACGTGAACATCGACGACGAGGGCCTCGTCACCATCGACATGACGCTGACCAGCCCGGCCTGCCCCGTGGGGCCGATGCTGCAGGGGCAGGCCTACCACCTGCTCACACAGCTGGACGGCGTCGAGGACGTCGAGGTGAACCTGGTCTGGGATCCCCCCTGGGATCCGAAGACGATGGCCTCCGAAGAGGTGCGGATGCAGCTCGGCATCTGGTAGCCGCGAGCGGCGAGCATCCCGCGTACCATCTTCCGGGCCGGGCGGCCTTCGCCGTTCGGCGCGACAACCGGATAGATCGAGCGGCGCCGCATGACCAGCCCTCAGAGACCGTCTCCCGCCTCGTACAGTCGCCGCGCCGCCCTGCGCTCCGGCGCCTGGGCCGCCGGCGGTTTGCTGCTCGCCGCCTGCGTCCTTGATGGTGACGAGCGCGGGGACGACGTCGGAAGCGAGTCCGACGACGTTGACGTGGAGCGTGGCAGCGAGGTCGTCGCGCCTGCGCGATCGTCGGCGGCGCCCCAGCCGACTCCCACTCCTACAGCGATGCCCTCCCTGCTTGCGCAGGAGTCCCCCGCGCCGGACGGCGAGCGCGGGACCATGCGGCAGGGCGTGGTTGGCGAGGCCGTACCGCCGCTCGCGCTGACCCAGGCACGCCTGGTCGCCGTCGATCCGCGCAACGGCGAGATCCACGGCGACCTCGCCGCGCGCATCGAGCAGGCAGGACCGCTCGAGCTGGTCGTGCAGCTACGCCCCGGCGTCTCGTTCCACCCGGCGCCCGGCGAGCGGGACGGCGGACCCCTGGACGCCGCCGCCGTGGCGGCCGACTTCGCCACCCGTGCGGACGCGCGGGAGTTTCTCTTCGCGGCGGCGATCGGCACGGTCGAGACGCCGGATGCCGACACGCTGCGGCTCAGCCTGAATGCTCCCTTCGCGCTGCTGTTCGAGCTGCTCGGCGACACCGCGAGCGCCGCCGTGCGAGCGAACGGGCTCTCCGAATTCGGGCAGCCGATCGGAGCCGGCCCGTTCATCGCCGAGCGGCGCGCGGACGGCGGCGTCTCGCTGCGGCCGCCCGCGCGCGTCCCACCTAGAGGGCTGCCGCTGCTCGCCCTGCGGGGGGTGGTTTCCGCCGGTGGGGGGGGGTGCCTCGCGCGCCCCGGAGGGT
>VXOS01000169.1:800-11923 GCA_009839925.1 Chloroflexota bacterium | reverse complement strand
ACACGGGCCGAGGTGGGTGCGGGCCGTCCCCCCTTTTTTAACACCCCCCACCCCCCCGGGCCCCACCCCCCCCGGGGCGGGCGCCCGGGCCCCCCCGGGGGGGGGCCGGGCGGCCGCCCCGCGCCTGTCAGATGTACGACCAGTGCACCAGCGAGTACGGGGGGTCGTGATCGGAGTGGTGCTCGAACACCGCCTCGACCTCGGCGCCGATGACGACGTCTTCCTCCGGCTCGCCGAGCAGGTTCCCGACCATGCGGATGTTTCCGGCGTGCGGGAGCTCGACGAGGACAACCACGTACGGCACTGCCTCGACGAGCGCCGGGTGCACCGGATGCCACGCGCGCTCCCAGGAGTAGATTCGCCCGCGCGGCTCCACCTCCCGCCAATCGAGGTCGTACGAGTGACAGGTGTGGCAGAGCCACTCCGGACCCCACTGCCAGACATCGCAGGAGGGGCAGAACTGAACCAGCAGCTTGTTGCGGGCGGCGCCCTCCCAGTAGGGGCGGTCCAGCTCGTTCATCAACGGCACCGGGAACGCCGGGGCCTCGGCGAAGTATGCGCCGCCGGCCTCGATCTCGGACTTCGTCGCGTTGGCCATCGTTCGCTCCCTAGACTTCCGCACCGAGGATGAGGTTGCTTGTCGGCTCGACCATCGGCCCTGAGGCGACCAGCGAGATTTCCGCACCCTCGACCTGCGAGGTCGAGGTGCCGCGGACCTGGCGCGTCGCCTCGGTGATCAGTTCGAAGCCGTGCATGTAGCACTCGGCCAGATTGCCGCCGCTCGTGTTGAGCGGGAGGTCTCCCGTATCGAAGCGGAAGTTCTCGAGGGTGAACTCCTCGTTGACCCGCTCAGCCGGGACCAGCCCGTGCTCGACGATGCTCATCATCACGCCGCCGGTGAAGTTCTCGTACATCTGCACGACGTCGACCTCGTCCGGCTTGACCTCGGCCATCTCGTAGAGCCGCTTTGCCGTCACCTTGAAGTTGGACGTCGCGTAGTCCGGCGCGTTGTGCGCCGAGGCCGATTGCCGGTAGCCAGAGCCCTGCGCGGCTCCCAGGATGTACGCCGGCTTCTGCTTCAGGTCGCGGGCGCGCTCGGCGCTCGTGATGATCGCCGCGGCCGAGCCGTCGTTCTCCTGGCAGCAGTCGTAGAGGTGGAACGGCTCGACGATCCAGCGCGAGTTGTCGTACGTCTCCTCGTCGAGCGGCCGGCCGTACATGACCGCGCGCGGGTTGCGCTGGGCGTGGTAGTAGCAGGCGAGCGAGATCGCCCGCAGCGCCGACTGTTCCACCCCGTGCTCGTACATGTAGCGGTGGGTCTTCATCGCGAACATCTGCGCCGGCGACATCACCCCGTACGGCATCGCGAGGGCGTCCGGCCCCTCTACGCCGCCCGCGGCGACGGGCCCGCCGAAGCGTCCGAACTCGCCCTGCGAGAGCGCGCGGTAGGCGACGGCGTAGTCGCAGAGCCCGGTGGCCACCGCCGCGGCCGCGTTCATGATCGCGGCCGATCCGCCGCCGCCGCCGCCGCCCCAGACCATCGAGCTGACCTTCAGGTCCTCGATACCCAGCGCCGTGGCGAAGCGGATCCCCTCGTTGCGGTCCATCGAGTAGGAGAAGAAGCCGTCGATCTCGCGAATGTCGATCCCGGCGTCGTCGGCCGCCTTCTGCATCGCCATGAGGCCGAGCTTGAATTCGGCGTCCTCCGCCCCGCCTCGCTTGTAATAGGCGGTCTCCCCAATGCCGACGATCGCGGCCTTTCCCCGAATCGTCTCCGTCATCTGCCCCTCCAATCGCTGCTCATGCAGTCTCGTCGTTCTCCGTTCACACCGTGGCGTCGCTCCCGTACGTGTCGCCGAACCGCTCCACCATGCGCTCCGTGTAGTGGGGATCGAACTCGGCGATCCTCAGTTGAGCCGCGGGCGGCAGGTGCAGCCGCTCCTCGAGGTCGGCGGGGGGCGGCCTCATCTCGGCCGCATCCGGCGTGACGCCCATCGCGCCCGAGGCGACGTACTCCTCGTACTCTTCCTCGCTGCATCCCAGCAACCCGGTCGCGATCAGGTGATTGTGCTCGCCGAGCATAGGGGCGCGCGCACGGAGTTCGGCAGGGGTGCGGGAGAGCCCGGCCGAGGCGCCGGGCCAGGCCCGGCGGCCTGCCCCCTGCTCCGGCGCATGGTCGACGAGCCAGAAAAACCCGCGGGCCTCGAGGTGTGGATCGAGCAGCAGGTCGCGCGCGTTGGCCGCGACGGCGGCCGGCACGCTTCGCGCCTGCAGCTCTGAGACAGCTTCGTCGCCGTCGCGGGACCGCGCCCACGCCTCCAGCGCCTCGCGGATCCGTTCCTGCTCGGCGGCGGAGAGTGGCTGCGCCCAGGGATCGCGATCGATGTCGAGGGCCTCGAACTCGACGAGCTCGCGCAGCCCGTCCCACGCGGCGCGGTCGCAGACATCGACCGCGAGCCAGCGCGATCCGTCGTCGCACGGAACGCAGCCGGCGATCGGGTGGCCGTCGTCGCCGTTCCCGCGAGGGCCGGGAACGCTGGCGCCGAAGGCCCGGGCGACGTGCGCGTCGCCGATCAGGTTGACGCCCACCTCGTACTGCGAGACGTCGATCCACGCGCCCTTGCCGGTGCGGTCGCGCCGCTCGAGCGCGGCGACCATGAGGAAGGCGATGTGATAGGTCGCGGGGTGGTCGGTGAGAGGGATGGTGCCACGCTGAGGTTCCTCGCCCGCGTAGCCGTTGAGCGAGGTGATCCCGCTCATGACCTCGCTCATCATTCCGTAGGAACGGATCTCGCTGTAGGGACCGCCGTACCCGTAGCCGGAGGTGGAGACGTAGACAAGATCCTCGCGGGCGGCACGCAGGTCGTCGTAGCCCAGCCCGAGATCCTCCATGAGCCCCGGCGGGTGGCTGTCGAGGACGATGTCGCAACTCGCGACCAGGCGCAGGAACAGCTCGCGGCCCTGCGGGTTTCCGACGTCCAGCCCGACGCAGTAGGCCTTGTTCCGGTGCTGCTCCAGGTAGATGCCACTCTGCTCCCAGTACGCGTCGCCGGCGACGCCGTCGGGGAAGCAGAAGTTCCGCCCCAGGTCCGGCCGCCGGTAGTGCTCGACGCGGATGATCTCGGCGCCGAAGTCGGCGAGCAGGCGCGCCGGGAACGTGCCGGCCTGCACGATCCCGTTGTCCAGCACGCGCACGCCGTCGAGTGCCCCGGGCATCAGATCGCCCCCGCCGCCGCGGCGGCCTGCAACTCGCCGTCCGAGTGGCCAAGCAGTTCGCCGAACACAACAACATTGTGCTCACCGAGCCCCGGGACCGCCTGCGTGCGCTCCGTGGCGCCCTCGTTGAGCGCGTAGGGCGGCCCGGGGACGCGTCCCTCGGCGCCACCCGGCAGCCGCAGCGAGCCGAAGTGCGCGCGCGCCTCCAGGTGTTCGCAGGCCGCGACCTCGTCCAGCGTTTGCACCATGCCCGCCGGGACACGGTGCTCCTTCGCCCGGGCGAACCACTCGCGGCGCGTGCGGGCGCGCATCGAGCGGGAGATGACGTCGGCCACGCGTCCGGCGTTCGCGGTCATCGAGAGCGGCGGTTGCAACTCGGGATCGAGGATCAGTTCCTCCGCCTCGAGTGCGATGGCGAAGACGTCCCAGGGGACCGCGGTGTGCCAGTTCACGATGATCGGGCCGTCGGAGGCCGGTTTCAGGTCGAGCCAGCCGCGAGCCTGCAGCGCCCCCTGGTACTGGTAGTCGGCGAAGTGCATGAAGTACGAGGCGACCAGCGACTCCTGGATGGAGACGTCCACGTGCTGACCCTCGCCGCTCAGCCGTGCGTGCCGCCGGGCGATCAACGCGGCATGCGCGGCATTGGATCCGGCCCAGTACTCGGAGAGGTGGCGTGGGTAGCGCAGCGGCTCGCGGTCCTCGTCGCCGTTGCCGTCCATGAGCGCGGCGGCTGCCTGCAGGGTCAGCGAGGTGCCTCGGAGGTCACGCGACGGCCCGCTGCCGCCGAAGTTCGTGATGCTCACCCACACCACCGTGGGGTTCACGCCCAACATCTCGTCCACGCCGAAGCCGTGGCGCTCCAGCGTACCGGGAGCGAAGTTCTCGACGACGATGTCGGCCCAGCGCACAAGCTCGCGCAGCCACTCGGCGCCGGTCGGCGTCGTGAAGTCGAGCGTGACCGATCGCTTGTCTGCGTTGAGGAAGGCGTAGACGGCGCTGACCGCCTCGCCCGAGCCATCGTCGAGCAGGGGCGGGAGCGCGCGGGCGGGGTCGCCGGCGCCGGGGCGCTCGACGTGGATGACATCGGCTCCCGCGTCCACGAAGAGCTTCGCGCAGTACGGCCCGGCGGTGTAGCGGCCGAGATCGAGGATCCTCAGTCCCTCCAGCAGATCGTTCATGCCACTGACCCCCGGAGCCGCGGGTCGAGGGTGTCTCGCAGACCGTCGCCGAGCACGTTGATAGCGAAGACCGTGACGGCCAGGGCAACGCCCGGGAAGAACGCCATCCAGGGGGCGCGAGTGACGTACGGCCTGGCCTCCACCCCCATCATCTGCCCCCAGGTCGGGTCCGGCGGCTGCACGCCGTAGCCGAGGAAGCTGAGCACGGACTCCGCGAGGATCGCCGAGCCGAGATTCAGTGAGGCGATGATGATGACGGGCGCGATCACGTTGGGGAGCACGTGCCGCGCCATGACGCGTACGGGCGTGGCGCCGATGGTGGTGGCCGCCTCGACGTAGACCTCCTCGCGCACGCTCATCACGGCGCCGCGCACGATCCGGGAGCTTGTGACGCCCTGGTAGAGCCCGATGATCAGCGCGATGCTCAGGAAGCTGGCGCCCGCCATGGTGACGATGAGCAGCAGGAAGAGGATGAACGGGATGCCGATCGCGGCGTCCACGATGCGCTGCAGCACCATGTCGGCGATGCCTCCGGCGTAGCCCGAGATCACACCGACCAGCACGGCGATGAGGAGACCGAAGGCGACGGCCGCCAACCCCAGCAGGAGCGAGAAGCGCGTCGCGACCAGCACGCGGCTGAGGATGTCACGGCCGAGATTGTCGGTCCCAAGCAGGTACCCCTCCCCCGGTGAGCGCAGCCCGTTCAGCACGTCCGTATCGTACGGATCCTTCGGGGTGATGGAGGGCCCGATCACGGCAATGACCAGTCCGAACAGCAACACGAGCGCCCCGAACGTCGCCAGCGGCTGTCGCCGGGCAAACAGTGTGATCGCACGCCACCAACCCAGGGCCACGCTCGCGCGGCCCGCGCCGAGTGCGCTCTGCCTGCCTACACCCGTCGTGGCCATCGCACTCCCATCAGGCGCGGCTGTGCCGGATGCGCGGATCGATGAAACCGTACGAGATGTCGACGACCAGGTTCGTCATGATGATGATGACCGCCATGAACAGTGTGACCGCCTGCACGACCTGATAGTCGCGCCTCGAGAGTGCGTCGAGCGAGAGCTGACCCAGCCCGGGGAGCGCGTAGATGCTCTCCAGCACGACCGATCCGCTCAGGAGGAAGATGAAACGGATGCCAATCAGGGTGACGACGGGGATGAGCGCGTTGCGCAGCGCGTGGCGGCGGATCTGCGTTGCCCTCGAGAGCCCCTTGGCGGCGGCAGTGCGCATGTAGTCCAGGCGCAGCACCTCGAGCATCGTCGCGCGCAGCATCCGCATGATCGAGCCCGCGAGGAAGACGGTGCCGACCAGCGCCGGAGCAAGCATGTGCTGGATGCTCGCAAGTGGATCTTCCTGCAGCGGCACGTGCCCGATCGGAGGCGTCCAGCGCCAGTAGTACGCCGGGAGCGAGATCGTGAGAACGGCGATCCAGAAGAACGGGATCGAAATGCCACCGATCGCGATCGTGCGCAACAGGTAGTCGAGCGCCGACCCGCGCATCACGGCGGAGAGCACGCCGAGCGGCAAGCCGATCGCCAGGCTGAAGATGAGCGTCATCATCGCCAGCTGGAACGTCACCGGCGTACGGTCGCGAATCACAGTGGAGAGCTCCCGGCCCGAGGCGAGCGACTCGCCGAGATCGCCGCGCGCGAGCTCGCCGAGGTAGCGGGCGAACTGCACGGGAATAGGATCGCTGAGCCCGAGCTTCTCGCGTAGCGCTTCCGCCTGGCCGGGCCGGGCTCCCGTGTCCTGGAAGAACTGGTCGACGATGTCGCCCGGCATAAGCCGCACCGCGACGAACACGATCACGACCACAAGCACCAGTGAGATGCTCGAGACCACCAGGCGGCCGAGAAGGTATCGCGCCACGAGCCAGTTGCTACTCAGTCGCCCCCGTTGCTCCGGCTGTCAACGCTCCTTACTTCTGCACGTAGACCTGATCCACGCGCCCGCTGTCCCAGAGCATCGGGATGCCCTGGATGCGCGAGAGCGCCGCGTAGGAGAAGGGCCCCGATCCCGTCCAGGCGTTGGCGATCTCCTCGGGCGAATTGACGAAGCGCTGCATGTCCTGCATCAGCGAGATGCGCTCCTCGATGTCGAAGGTGCTCTCCTCGACGGCGAGCATGCGGTCGAGGTCCGGGTTCGCGTACCCCGAGAAGTTCCGGCCTCCCTCGCTGTGGTACATCTTCTGCATCGCGTCGTGGGCGTCGACGCCCATCGAGTAGGCCGACGAGATCATCTGGAACTCGTGCAACGCCTCGGCCTGCTTCCAGGCGCCCCACTCGAGCGCCTGCTCCGACGGTTGCAGGACGTTGCCGGAGACATCCTTGTACATGTCGACCGCGATCTGCAGCTGGTCGATGCCGACAAGGGTCTGCGGCACGGACCACCCCATGATCCGCCACTCCATCGGGTTGTCGGCGTCGAAGCCCGCTGCAGCGAGCATCTGGAGTCCCTCGGCGACGTCCTGGTCACGCCGCCCAAGCCCGAAGCCGGGCATCGCCTCGAACTCCGCATCCGGGAGATGGAACGCGAGATGCCCCATCCCGAGCGCGATCGACGGCTTCGCCCCGATCGGCCAGCCGTACGTGCGGTTCGGCAGGCGGTCCATGATCAGGTTGACGGCCCAGCGCACGCGGATGTCGGCGAAAACCGGGTCCTGAGTGTTCATGAAGTGCCCGTGCGCGGAGGCGGCCATCACCTCCGAGTACACGTACCCGTCGATGCCCTCCGATTCGAGGAACCCGGCGAACGAGTCGTGGCCGGGGAGCAGCTCGGCGGGGACCAGCACGATGTCGATGTTCCCCGCCCGGAACTGCGACCAGTGGTCCTCGACGTCAAGCTGTTCGAGTTCATCGAGGTATGGCAGTCCCTCGCGCCAGTAGTCGGGGTTCCGCACGAGCGTGGCGCCGAAGTCCGGCGCGAAGTTCTCGACGATGAATGGCCCCGTGCCGATCGTCGCCTCCGGGCTCTTGATGTCCCCGAACTGGTCGATCACCTCGGGCGCGACGGGAATCCACTGGTAGCCCGCGAGCATGGTGAGGATGATCGCCGTCGGGTACTTCGTGGTGAGCCGCACTGTGGAGTCGTCCGGCGCCTCGATCGTATCGACCACTGCCAGGTCGCCGCTGTGGATGAACGAGGGGTCATCGGAGCGCGCCCGTTCGAGGCCGAACACCACGTCGCTCGCCTTGAAGTCGCGGCCGTTGACCGGCGGCTTGTTCTGCCACTTCACGCCCTCGTGGAGCTTGAAGACGACGTCGGTGCCGGCCTGCTCCCAGGACTGCGCGACATCGGGCTCAGGGAGCTGGGCGTCACCGCGATAGCGGACCAGCCGGTTGTAGGTGGCGCCGATGATCTGCTGCGCCCCGGAGATGCTGTCCTGGTGGATGTCGAGGTGGGCCGTGGTGTTCTGAGCCCATGACATCTTTCCGCCGCGCTTCGCCTCGTCCTCCGCGGTGGTGGCGGCCTGGGTCGGAGTGGCTGTCGCCTGTGGTGCGACGGTGGCCGTCGCCCGCGCGGGCGCGGGCCGCGGCGTGGCAGTGGGTGTTGCCGGCGCCGCGGTGGCCGTCGCTGGCGCCGCGGTAGGCGTCGGCTGAGCGGGGGCGGCAGTAGGCGTCGCTGCCGCCGGAGGGGCCTCATCGTCGTCGTCGCCGCAGCCGATCAGCGCGGCAGTGGCGAGTCCCGCGGCTCCAAGGGCACTCCCTCGCAGGAGCGCCCGGCGGCCGATCAGCGTCCTCCCCAGGCTCCGGTACGTGGTAGCGACTTCGCTCTGATCACCTCGCGCGGCCATGCTGTCTCTCCCCCCGCGGCGGAGCAGCTACGCGCTCCGCCGACCTGGTTCCAATCGTGGTATCACGATTGTTCTTAACCCGTCCCGGCGTGTCAACCAAGCAGTCTTCGGGTGGTGTGGACGTGGGCGCTACTGCTGGTCCCACGCGAGCGCCCAGACCTGAGCCGGGAGGAGTCGAAAGGCACCGCACCGGGGATTCCCACGGACTTCTGAGCGAGCCAACGGAGACGGACCGGTGCTGCTCGCGCGGGCACTCGATGCGTATCGGGGTCGCGCCAGCTTCGCGGTGCTCGGCTGCCTAGGACCAGGCCACGAACATTGGCACACTGTTCGGGAACGACAACATCGAGCGCGTGCCGGGTGGTGGTGACGGTGGCGCTCGCGAGCCGCAGCAACCGCGACTGAGCAAGTGGCCGGAGATTCGGTCCCGCATGGTGGGCCTGGACGTACTGTACTGCGGCCGCTTACGCCTCCTCGCCGCCCGGTGCGTCGTCCGGCGGCGCCTGCAGGTGCCAGTCCGTCACCTGCTGCCAGGCACGGCCCATGCGCACGAGCAGCGCTTCGGCGAACGGCGCACCGACGATCTGCGCGGACAGCGGCAGTCCGAGCTCGGAGGAGAACCCCGATGGCAGTGCGAGCGCGGGATATCCGAGCAGGTTGAACGGCCCCGCGTAGCTCGGCATCGTCAGCCGCCGGTTCATGTCGGGCGGCTTGTGTGCGGGCGCCGGCTCGTGGGTCATCGGCACGACGAGCGCGTCGACGTCCGCCATGACGCGCGCGGCCTGCTTCGCGTACCAGCTGCGAAAGCGCTGGGCCTGGATGTAGTCGGCGGCCGAGTAGAGGGCGGCGCGGCCGATCATGTTCCGAGCGCCCTTGCCGTACTCGGTCCAGCGGTCGCTCCCCATGTCCATGCGGTGGTAGGCGAAGGCCTCGCAGACCATCGTGAGGGTGTTCGCCTCCTTCGCGATGTCCGAGTGCGGCAGCTTCACCTCGACGACCTCCGCGCCGAGGCCGGCGAGCGTGTCGATCACCGCCTCGGTCGCCGACCGCACCTCCTCGTCGAGCTCCTCGTGGTCGAAGAAGTACTCGCGCGGGACGCCCATCCGCAGCCCCGCGACCCCGCCCTCGACGCCTGCGAGGTAGTCCTCGGTGGGCTCGGCCGACGCGGTGGGGTCGCACGGGTCGTGGCCGGCGATGACGTTGAGGATCGCGCCGCAGTCGTAGGCCGAGCGGGCCATCGGGCCGATCGAGTCGAGCGTGTAGCCGAGGGGGACGCAGCCCCACTTCGGGACGCGGCCGTAGGTGACCTTGAGGCCGCTGTGCCCGCAGTAGGCGGCGGGGAAGCGCACGGAACCCCCGGTGTCCGTCCCGAGGCCGCCGAGCACCATGCCGGTGGCGACGGCGATGCCCGTGCCCGACGACGACCCGCCGGGGCTGCGGTCCAGCCGCCACGGGTTCCTCGGGATCGGGAACGGCTTCTCCTCGTCCGGTGTGCCGAGGGCGAACTCGGAGAGCACGAGCTTGCCCATGATGACCGCGCCCGCCTCGCGGACACGCTCGCTGACGACAGAGTCGTAGCCCTCGCCCCATGCGGGGTCGAGGATGAGCGAGTTGGCCGTCGTCGGCTGGTCCTTCGTGGCGAGGATGTCCTTGAGACCGAACGGGATGCCCTGCAGCGGCCCGCGGTCCACGCCCGCCGCGAGGTCGGCGTCGGCCTGCTCGGCCTGCTGCAGCGCGCCCGCCTCATTGACCGCGATGAACGCGCCGAGGCGCTCGTCGAGCGCGGCGATGCGCTCCAGCGCCTCTTCGGTCAGCTCGACGCTGCTCGCCTCGCCGCTGCGGAGCGCCGCCGCAGCCGATTCGATGGTTCGGGGTGTGGTCATCTCACTCACCCTTCGCCGGCGGGAGGGGCGTGAAGATCAGCGCGGGCTCCTCGTACCGGACCTCCTCGATGTAGAGCCGGTCGGCCAGTTCGCGGAGCGTCGGATAGCCGTCGACGAGCGACTGGAACTCCTCGTCGCTGACGGGCAGTCCCGCCGCGTCGACGAGTGCGCGGACCGTCGCTTCAACGTTGTCTGGTACGGGCATTGGGTCCCCCTCCGGCGTACGCGCCGCGGCGCGCGGCGACGCGGCGCAGCATAGCGGCGCGCCCCGCGCGCCCTGGATGCGTTCGTCTACTCGGTCGCGGCGATACCGATGTCGTAGGGCACGACGAAGTACTCGAACAGCCCGGCGCGGAACTTCGCATCGTCGGCAGCGAAGATCACGTCGACAGCCGAGGCCACCATCCAGCCGCCGTTACGGGGTGGCGGCGTGCGAGGATCCCCTCCATCCGCGCGCGGATGGCGTGGTCGGCCCGGTCGGGGTGCGTGAGGATGTAGAACCTCTCGTCGCGCACGGCCGCGACGACCTGCGCCGCGACATCGGCAGGGTCCATGCCCGCATTGAGCTCGCCAGCGGCAACGGCGCCGCCCGCTGCGTCGCTCGCGGCCGTCGGCGAGCGGAGCGCTTCGCCTTCGCGGCCCGGCCGGGGCGACGCCGCCATCCGGATGCGCGTCGCCACGGGGCCCGGGCAGAGCACGGACACACCCACCGAGCTGCCGGCCAGCTGCCGCGCGAGCGTCTCCGTGAGCGCGACGACCGCGTGCTTCGTCGCCGCGTAGATGCCGTAGTGCTCACGCGTGACCAGACCCAGGTCCGAGCCGGTGTTGACCAGATGACCTTCCTCCTGCTCGATCAGGACCGGGACGAACGTCCGGATGCCGTGCACGACGCCCCAGAGGTTCACGTCGAAGAGCCAGCTGAAGGCGTCGCGCGACTGCTCCCAGAGCGGCAGGGGGCGGCCCGCCCCCGCGGGGGCCCCGGGGGGGGTTAGGGTGTGGCCGCGGGTGGTTGGGTACGGGATGGGATTAAAAAAAAGAGCAGGCCGCCGA
>VXOS01000169.1:0-790 GCA_009839925.1 Chloroflexota bacterium | reverse complement strand
TTTTTGAGAACCCCCTCCCCCCCCCGTGATCCGCGCCCCGGCGCGGGCGCGGGGGCCGGCGCCCCGCCCCCCGGGGCGGGGGGGGGGCGGCGGCCGCGCCGGGTCCCCGGTCGGAGTTCACGGTGACGCCGGCGTTGTTGCAGACGAGGTGGATCGCCCCGAACGCCTCGAGCGCCTCGTCGCGCAGTCGCTCGACTGCTGCCGCGTCGCTGACGTCGGTGACGACGCCGATCACGTCCCTTCCCTGCTCACGCAGCTCGTGTACGGCGAGGTCCAGTGCAGGCTCCTCGAGATCGGCGAGGACGACCCGCATGCCCTCGGCGGCAGTCCGTTCGGCGATAGCGCGACCGATGCCGCTGGCGCCCCCGGTCACGACGGCCACGCGTCCCTCAAGCTCCCGCACGTCACCCCCCATCCGTACCGTCACCGCGCAACCTTTAGCACTCCTAACACACCCCGCAGGCACCGGTGTTCATATTGCGCAATCGCGCCCCCGGTTCCGCCCTCGGCGCTTCGGCGCGCCCTCAGCCCCTTCTCCGTCATCCCGGCCCTTCTCCGTCATTCCGGCCGCTTCCCGTCATTCCGGCCGCTTCCCGTCATTCCGGCCGCTTCCCGTCATTCCGGCGAAAGCCGGAATCCAGGCGCGCCGGACCACCCGCGCGACCCGAGAGCCCGAGCGAAGCGCTGGGGATACTCGCGGACGACGTCGACCACCTCCCCCCGAGGGAGGAGGGCTGGCGCTCGCTGCCTACGGATCCGGCTGACGGACGACCAGGCGCTGGTTCGCCTC
>VXOS01000104.1 GCA_009839925.1 Chloroflexota bacterium | reverse complement strand
CCGCTCCCGGCCCTGGAACCCGATCCGCAACTCGTACCAGACCCGCGACGGCCGCTGGCTGCTGCTCGGCATGACCCAGGCCGATCGCTTCTGGCCGCGCTTCGTGGCGATGATCGGCGAGCCCGCGTGGGCGCTCGATCCCCGCTTCGCGGACCTCGCGAGCCGCAAGCGGCACGCCGCCGAGCTGCGCGAACGGATCGAGGAACTGATCGCTTCGGCCGACCTCGCCGAGTGGGCGCGCCGGCTGGACGAGGCGGAGCTGGTCTGGGCGCCGGTCGTCACGCTGCCCGAGGCGCTCGCCGACCCTCAGATGGAGGCGAACGGGATGCTCGAGGAGGTCGAGCACCCGGAGGCCGGCGCCTACCGCACGCTGTCCGCGCCGTTCCGCATCAGCGGCGCGCAGACCGGGGTGCGCGGACCCGCCCCCGCACCCGGCGAGCACACCGGCGAGGTGCTGGCCGAGCTCGGCCTCGACAGCGACGAGATCGCGCGTCTCGCGGCGTCCGGCGTCTTCGGCTAGGGTGCGACTGCCTGCCTGAAGGGCAGGCGAGGTGAGGAGGCCTCCGGATGGCGATGCAGCCCATGCGCCGCATCGAGGCGTTCTACCCGCCGGAGCAGCTTGTGACGGCCACGCAGGGCCGTCGCCTCGGCGGTTGGGTGCTGGACTTGCTCGTGGTCGTTGCGACGTTCGGTGTCGGCTGGCTGATCTGGTTCCTGATCGTGGCCCAGCGTGGGCAGACGCCGGGCAAGCAGATGCTGGGCATGTACATCATGCGCGAGGACGGCAGCCGCGCCGGCGGGTGGTACACGATCCTGCGCGAGATCGTCGTCAAGACGCTGTTCTCGATCGTCATCTCCGTGATCAGCGGGGTGACGAACGGTCTCGGCACCCTGCTCTGGCTGCCCGCCGCGCTGTGGTGCACGTGGGATCACGAGCGCCAGTGTCTGTGGGACAAGGTCGCCAACACCTACATCGCGCACTCGCCCGGGGGCTACCGGCCGCCGACCGCCGCCGAGCTGCGCATGCAGGGCGAGGAGCCGCCCGCGGTGTCCGGCCGCACCACGGCCTCGCCCGCCTCGCCGTCCGGCCTGATGGACTACCCGCGCGCCAGCGGCACGCCCGAGGATCCTCCCGCCACCGTGCACTCGGAGTCGCAAGGCAGCGCCGCCGATCGCCTACGCGAGCTGCAGCGCCTCCGCGACGAGGGCCTGGTCACCCCCGAGCAGTACGAGGAGCGCCGCGCCGCCATCCTCGACGAGCTGTAGCGGCGACCCGCCGCCCGTCGCCACCCCTCGACGCGTGACGTAGCCTGCGCCCGGCGCACGGACGCCGCGCGGGGGGAGGCCGCCATGGGCAGGCTCGAGGGCAAGACGGCGCTGATCAGCGGCGGAGCGCGCGGGCAGGGTGCGGCCGAGGCGGCGCTCTTCGCCGAGGAGGGCGCGAACGTCGTCCTTACGGACGTGCTCGACGATGAGGGCGAGCGGACTGCCGACATCATCGGCGGCGCCTTCCTCCACCACGACGTGACCAGCGAGGAGGAGTGGGCCGCCGTCGTCGCGCGCGCCGTCGAGCTGCACGGCGGCGTCGACGTGCTGATCAACAACGCCGGGATCTACGCCGATAGCCCGCTCGTCGGCGGCGACGTCGCCGAGTACCGGCGCGTGATCGAGATCAACCAGGTGGGCGTCTACCTCGGGATGCGCGAGGTCGCGCCGGTGATGATCGAGCGCGGTGGCGGCTCGATCATCAACATCTCCTCGATCGGCGGGATGCGCGGCGGGGGCGGCTCCTTCGCCTACACCGCGAGCAAGTGGGCCGTGCGCGGCATGACGAAGTCGGCCGCGGTGCGGCTTGGCCGCCACGGCATCCGCGTCAACTCGATCCACCCCGGTCTGATCAACACGCCGATGCTCGCGGACACGCGGATGGCCGACCCGGCCAACATCGAGCAGCTGCTCGGGCAGATCCCGCTGCGCCGGATGGCCGAGCCCTCGGAGGTCGCGAGGCTCGCGCTGTTCCTCGCCTCGGACGAGAGTTCCTACAGCACGGGCTCGGAGTTCCTGATCGACGGCGGCCTGCTGGCCTGACGGCCGCTGCGCCGACGGCGTAGCCTGCGCCCGGCGCACTCGCGCCGCGCGAAGGGGAGGCGGCATGGGCAGACTCGATGGCAAGACCGCGCTGATCACCGGCGGCGCGCGCGGACAGGGCGCCGCCGAAGCCCGGCTCTTCGCCGAGGAAGGCGCCAACGTCCTCCTCACGGACGTACTCGACGAGGACGGCGAGCGGGTCGCCGACTCGATCGGCGCCGACTACCTCCACCACGACGTGACGAGCGAGGACGAGTGGGCGGCGGCCGTCGCCCGCGCCGTCGAGTTGCACGGCGGTCTCGACGTGTTGGTGAACAACGCCGGCATCCTCAGCGAGTCCTCGATCATGGAATGCGAGCTCGATGAGTTCCGGCGCGTGATCGAGGTCAACCAGATCGGCGTCTACATCGGGATGCGCGAGGTCGCGCCGGCGCTGATCGAGCGCGGGGGTGGGTCGATCGTCAACATCTCCTCGGTTGCGGGCATGCGCGCCAGCCGCCTCAGCGGGGTCGCATACGGGGCAAGCAAGTGGGCGGTCCGGGGGATGACGAAGTCGGCGGCGCGGAGCCTCGCCCGCCACGGCATCCGCGTGAACTCGATCCACCCGGGCCTGATCGATACGCCGATGATCGCCGACACCGACCCCGCCAGGCTCGAGCAACTGGTGGGGCAGATTCCGCTGGGCCGCCTCGCCCGGCCCGAGGAGGTCGCGAAGCTCGCGCTGTTCCTCGCCTCGGACGAGAGTTCCTACAGCACGGGCTCCGAGTTCATCGTCGACGGCGGCCTGCTGGCCTGACGGGGGCTACGCCGTCGGCGTAGCCTGCGCCCGGTACGGCCGCGCCGCGCGAGGGGAGGCAGTGATGGGCAGACTCGATGGCAAGACCGCGCTGATCACCGGCGGCGCGCGCGGGCAGGGCGCGGCCGAGGCCGCGCTGTTCGCCGAGGAAGGCGCGAACGTCGTCCTGACCGACGTGCTCGACGAGGAAGGCGAGCGCACCGCCGACATCATCGGCGGCACCTTCCTGCACCACGACGTGACCAGCGAGGAGGAGTGGGCGTCCGTCGTCTCACGCACCGTCGGTCTACACGGTGGGTTGGACGTGCTGGTCAACAACGCCGCGATCTTCAGCCCGTCCTCGCTCCTCGAAACCGAGCCTGACGAGTTCCGGCGCGTGATCGAGGTCAACCAGGTGAGCGTCTACCTCGGGATGCGCGAGGTGGCGCCGGTGATGATCGAGCGCGGGGGCGGCTCGATCGTCAACATCTCCTCGGGTGCGGGCATGCGCGCCGGCTCCAGCGGGTTCGCCTACGGCGCGAGCAAGTGGGCGGTGCGCGGCATGACGAAGTCGGCCGCGGTTCGCCTCGGCCGCCACGGCATCCGCGTCAACTCGATTCATCCCGGCTTCGTCGATACGGTGATGCTGGGCCAGACCCGGATCGTCCAGCGGGGCAACCTTGATGCGGCGGTGGAGCGCATCCCGCTGGGCCGCGTCGGCCGGCCCGAGGAGATCGCGAGGCTCGCGCTCTTCCTCGCCTCGGACGAGAGCGCCTACAGCACCGGCTCCGAGTTCATCGCCGACGGTGGCTCGCTGGCCTGACGCGCCCGGACCGGCGGTTGGACGCGTCGCGTAGCCTGCGCTCGGCGCATGGGCGCCGCGCGAGGGGGTAGCAATGGGCAGGCTCGAGGGCAAGACGGCGCTGATCACCGGCGGCGCGCGCGGGCAAGGCGCCGCCGAGGCGGCGCTCTTCGCCGAGGAAGGCGCGAACGTCGTCCTCACCGACGTGCTCGCCGAGGAGGGCGAACGCACGGCTGCCGAGGCCGGCGGCACCTTCCTGCAGCACGACGTCACCAGCGAGGACGAGTGGGCGTCCGTCGTCTCACGCACCGTCGAGCTACACGGCGGCATCGACGTGCTGATCAACAACGCCGGCATCTACATCCCGACGCCCCTCGTCGGCGGCGATCTCGGCGACTACCGGCGCGTGATCGAGGTCAACCAGGTCGGCGTCTACCTCGGGATGCGCGAGGTGGCGCCGGTGATGATCGAGCGGGGTGGCGGCTCGATCGTCAACATCTCCTCGATCGGCGGTCTGCGTGGAACCGGCGTCGCGTTCGGCTACACCGCGAGCAAGTGGGCGGTGCGCGGCATGACGAAGTCGGCGGCGGTCGCGCTGGGCCGCTACGGGATCCGCGTGAACTCGGTCCACCCTGGTCCGATCGAGACCGCGATGCTGTACCAGAACCCGACTGTCGAGGCGGGCAGGCTCGACGAGCTGTTGGGGCGCGTCCCGCTGGGCCGGGTCGCGGAGGCCGAGGAGGTCGCGAAGCTCACGCTCTTCCTCGCCTCGGACGAGAGTTCCTACAGCACGGGCTCCGAGTTCGTGATCGACGGGGGCATGACGGCCTGACACTCGGGGCGGCTAGGGCCCCTCGGGGAGCTGCAGCAGCTGCAAGGTGTTGCCGTCCGGGTCCGCGAAGGTGGCGACGAGACCGCCCCACCGCTCGCGCCCGGGTGGGCGGCTGAAGGCGACACCCGCCTCGCGCAGCCGCGCGTACTCGGCCTCGATGTCCTCGACGGCGAAGTTGATCATCACGCGCAGCGGGTCGCGGGCCGGTCCGCCGACATCGTCGTGGACCGCGATCGTGAGGCGCAGGCCGCCCCACTCGAAGTCGACGTGCCCGTCGCGGTCGGCGCGCGGCGCGAGGCCGAGCGTGTCCACGTAGAAGTCGCGCAGCGCCCGGAAGCGCGCCGCCTCGGTCCAGACGAGGACGCCGTTAACGGGGCCGAGGCCGCTAGCCATGCGCTCGCTCCTTCGCCCGCGATCGTCCGGGTGTGGCCGCGAGGACGCAAGCGGCGGCGCCGGGGTTCCCCTCACCCTCCGCCCTCTCCCGCCGGGGGAGGGGGGACCGGATGGCTCTCGGCGTTGGTACGCCGATCCGGCCCCCTCTCCTGGGGGAGAGGGTTGGAGTGAGGGGGCTCGCCGGCGGAGCTGGCGCCTCGATCGGGTGTTTGCACCGGAGCCCTCTGCCGGGCGGAGCCGGCGTACTGTACCCGCTCTCTCTCACCCTCCGCCCTCTCCCTCGGGGCGAGGGGACCGGACCGGAGGCGTTGCCGACGGCGCGCCGGTGCGGCATCGTGACGCCTCGGAAGGCCGCGAGCGGGCGAGGAGGAGCGCGATGGGCAAGCTGGACGGGAAGACCGCGATCGTGACCGGCGCGAGCCGCGGCATCGGCAAGGCGATCGCCGAGCTCTTCGCCGCCGAGGGCGCGAACGTCGCCTGCGTCGCGCGCACCGTGAACGAGGGCGACAGCCGCGCGCCCGGTGCGCTGACGACCACTCTCGAAGGCATCCGCGCCGGCGGCGGCGAGGCCACGATGGTGGTCGCCAACATCGGCGACGAGGAGGAGTGCCTGCGCCTCGTCGAGGAGACGCGCACCGCCTACGGGCCGATCGACATCCTCGTCAACAACGCCGTCACGAACTTCGCGCACCCCGTCTGGGAGTTCCCGACGAAGCGCTGGATGATCGGCTTCGCGGTGAACATCCACGCGCCCTTCGTGCTCGCGCGGGAGACGATCCCGGACATGCGGGCGCAGGGCGGCGGGGCGATCGTCAACATCTCCTCGGGCGTGGCGATCGGACCCGGCCGCGGTCCCTACGAGCGCGCCGGCTGGGACGGGATGGGCGTCCTCTACGGCTCCACGAAGGCGGCGCTCGAGCGCTTCACGCAGGGCCTCGCGGCGGAGCTCTCGGTGGACAACATCGCGGTGAGCGCGCTCTCGCCCTCGCAGGCGGTGTTCACGGAGGGCGCGCTGCTCTTCAACAAGCCCTCGCCGGACCTGCCGAGCGAGCCCGCCTCGACGATGGCCGAGGCGACGCTGCTGCTGGCGACCGAGCCGCCCGAGCGCGTCAACGGTCGCGTCTGCTACAGCCAGCAGATCCTGCAGGAGTTCGGCTGGATTGAGGAAGGCCACGGCACGGGCGTCGACGCGCCCGGCTCGGGCTACTCGCAGCAGTAGGCGGGTCGGGCCGCGGGCACGGCAGCTAGATCGGGAGCTCCTCGGAGTCCTCGCCGCGCGCCATGTAGACCTCGCGGATCGCGGCGTCGAGGTCGTCCTTGTCGGCGTAGCGGCGCGGCGCGATCGCATCGAGGATCGCGAACACCTCGCGGTCGATGCCGCCCACCATGCGCGAGCGGCGCACGATCTCGTCCTTCGAGGCCGGGAACACCAGTCCGGCAAAGGCGTTGCGGTAGTCGACTCTGCTGGCGTGGATGACCATCGGCGACCTCCAGACGGAATCTTTGCCGCTCGCGGCGTCTTGGGCAACCCCGCCGCCGCGATCGGGGGTGGGCGTGGCTGCTATCGTGCACCCATGCCGTACCGCAGCGGGCCGATGAGCGCGGGTTGCCGCCACTGCCCGAGGGTCACCTCGCGCGCCTGCATGCGCTGCGCGCACCCCGTCTGCGAGACCTGCGAGCAGACCCACGACGAGACCTTCCCGCACAAGGACTACACCGGCTGAGCGCCGGCAGGGACGAGCACAAGGAGCGGCCATGCGCTACGGAGCGATCTTCCCCCAGACCGAGATCGGGACCGACCCGATCGCGATTCGCGACTACGCGCAGGCGGTCGAGGGCCTCGGCTACGACTACCTGCTCGCCTACGACCACGTGCTCGGCGCCGACCCCGAGGGACGCGAGGGCCGCTGGCCCTACACCTACCTGAGCAGCTTCCACGAGCCGTTCGCGCTCTTCTCCTACCTCGCGGGCCTGACCGAGCGCATCGAGTTCATCAGCGGCGTCATCATCCTGCCGCAGCGCCAGACGGCGCTCGTCGCGAAGCAGGCGGCCGAGGTCGACATTCTCTCGGGCGGGCGGCTCATCCTCGGCATCGGCAGCGGCTGGAACTACCTCGAGTACGAGTCGCTGGGCGAGGGCTTCCACACGCGCGGGCGACGCCTCGAGGAGCAGGTGGGGCTGCTGCGGCGGCTCTGGTCGGAGCCGCTCGTGGAGTTCGAGGGCGACTTCGACCGCATCCCCGCCGCGGGCATCAACCCGCGGCCCAACCGCCTGATCCCGATCTGGATGGGCGGCACCGCGCCCGTCGTGCTCGACCGCATCGGGCGCATCGGCGACGGCTGGGTCGCCGGTCGCGGCGACATCGAACAGGTCGCGGACAGCGTCGAGGCGATCCACGCGGCGGCGGAGCGCGCCGGCCGCGACCCCTCGGAGATCGGCATCGGCGCCTCGGTCTCGTACCACCGCACGCCCGAGGAGCAGGTCGCCTTCGCCGCCCGGCTGGAGGCGGCGGGCGCAGACCGTCTGCACGTGCTCACGATGGACCTCGGCCTCGAGACCCCCGGCGATCACATCGACGCGCTGCGCGCCTTCATCGAGGCCGCCCGCGGCTCCTGAGCGGGAACGCCGCGCTGTCCGGGCTAGCCTTCGCCCATCGCGGCCATGCGCTCCATCATCTGCTCGGGCGTCACGTCCTCGACGTGCGTGGCGATCGACCAGGCGTTCCCGGCCGGATCGAGGACGCGGCCGATGCGTTCGCCGTAGAACTGGTCCTCAGGCTCGGCCACGGCGGTGGCGCCGGCGCTCACGGCCTGGGCATAGACGCCGTCGACGTCCTCGACGTAGAGGTGGATCTGCGCCTGGGTGGGCGGGAAATCGGGGGGCATGGCGGAGCCGAGCATGACGGCTGCGCCGCCGATCTCGACCTCGGCGTGGGCGACAGAGCCGTCCGGCATGGGCATGCGCATGCGCTCGACGGCGCCGAAGGCGTTCGTCAGGAATTCGATCAGGCCCGAGGCGTCCTCGGCGACGAGGTACGGGGTGATCGCGGTGTAACCGTCCGGGATGGGCTGAACGTCTGGCATGATTCCTCCTTGCTAGATCGGGCCGGATAGTAGCACATGTGGTCTAACAAGCAACGTGGCCCGGCGCGCCACCGATGCGGCCGGCTTGCGGTAGTCTCCGGTCGCGAATCCGGGACGGGAGAGAGCAGCCGATGACCTCCGGCGACGACCCGGGAACACGCGCCCTCGCGGCGCTCGAGGCCCTCGGCGAGCCTTACGAGCTGATCGAGGTGGACCCGGAGCTGGCGGACACGGCGGCGTTCTGCGAGCACTACGGCTACCCGCCGGAGACCTCCGGCAACACGATCATCGTCGTCTCCAGGCGCGGCGAGCTGCGTTACTGCGCCTGCCTCGTGCTCGCGACGACGCGGCTCGACGTGAACCACGTGGTGCGCCCGCTGCTGGGCGTGCGCAAGGCCTCGTTCGCATCACCCGAGCAGACACGCGAGCTGACCAGGATGCTGATCGGCGGCGTCACCCCCTTCGGCCTGCCCGACGACCTGCCGCTCTACATCGACGAGCGCGTCATGGACCTCGACGAGGTGATCGTGGGCGGCGGCGGCCGCTCGACGAAGCTCTCCGTCGCGCCCTCGGCCCTGCTGCGGCTGCCGAACGCGGAGGTGGTGTCCGGGCTCGCGCTGTAGCGGGGCAGTGTGGCCGTCGCTGTGTAGCGATGGTCGCCGCTCCGGGGTAGGCATCGGCGTATCTGGTGCATCGGAGGACTTGACGTTGGCTGAGGAGAGGTCGAGTACGGCTGAGTGGTTGAGCGATGAGGACTTGGCGTGCTTCGAGGGACGGCTCTCGCGTCTCGATTGGCTGGCCGAGAGGGCACCGCCCGGCGAGTTCTGGACCTTCCCCGGTGGTCTCCTTGCCAAGAGCGTGTTTGAGGAATCGAGGTATTGCTTTGTCTACGGCCAATTCATTGCCACGACGCTCTTGGGCCTCGCTTACGTCGAGCGAACTCTTGCCGCATTGTTCTACGGCGCGGGTCGCAACGATCTCGAGAGAGCGAGTTTCGCGCGCCTCCTGAAGGAAGCTCGGAAGGCTCGGCTGATTAGTGAGGCCGAGTTCGAGGATCTAGAGAGGATTCGCGAGTCAAGGAATAGCTACGCCCACTTCCGGAAGCCGGTGGATACTTCCGGGGTGGAGTCTCGGGCGCTTCGTGGGTACCAAGCACCCTACGAAGTGATCGAGGAAGACGCGATGGCTGTCATTGCGGCGGCACTTCGCATGGTAGCCAGGAACGCGATCTAAGGCGGCGGTGTGGCCGTCGCGGTGTCGCAAGAGCCGGCGCTCCCCATGTGTAGGTAGCGACGGGAAACCGCTCCGGCTCAGGCGGCAAGGGGAGTGCGCCAGCGCAGGGCGGGGAAGCGGCTGAAGTCGCGGTCCGTTGTAATCCACTCGGCGCCGGACTCGATTGCGAGGGCCGCCAGGTACGCATCGGGAACGAGGTTCCCCCGAGCTCCGACTACCTTGCAGAGTCCCGTGAAGATGCCCCAGTGGCGTTCACCCGGAGCGACCGCCACGGCGTTCGGAAGCGCACGGAGCCCGTTCGCAAAGGCGAGCGCATCAGACAGCGGGCTTGCGGTCTTGAAGATCCGCGGATGCGTCACGACGCGGACGAAGCCACTCAGGACCAGATCGCTAATCCCGAAGGCGATTTCGGCGTCGGCCTGTTCCTGGAGCCAGCGGGCGTACTCGTCGTGCCGGGCGGCGTCCTCGCGATGCGCGTAGATGAGGACGTTCACGTCGACGAGAATCACCGGCCCTCCAGCAGGTCGAGCAGGGCGGCGGAATCATCGAGATCGACACCCGGCTGGAGCCCGTCACCACGGAACGTAGGTAGGTTCGGAGGCGGATGTGCGGGGCGGCGCTTCGCCTCGGCGAGAGTGCGGCGCAACGCGTCCTCGATGAGCGCGGTGAGCGTGCGCCCACTCCGCGCAGCGTGCTCCTTGGCCTGCCGGAGTAGCACGTCGTCGAGGCGTACAGTCGTCCGCATGCATCAAAGCATCTCAAATGTGCATCAATATGTCTACCGTGGGAGTCATTCCCGAAATGCGGCTAGTTGCGGCGGTCGCGGAAGGGGTCCGTTTCCGTCGAGCGCGAGACGAGGAAGCGCGCGATCGCGCTGGCGTGGTGGTGCGCAATGCGCCACTCGCCGCCCTCGAGGACGAAGACGTTGGTCGACTCGATCGGCGCGCCCTCCACGATCTCGCGGCAGAGCACGATCGCCGTCTCGCCGAGGCGGTGCGCGACGGCGTCCCGCACCTCGATGCTCGGCGCGTCCGGGTTGGTGAGGATGCCTTCCCAGCTCTTCAGCACGTCCTCGCGCCCGGTCAGCACCGTCCAGGCGGGGTGCGTGCAGGCCACCGGCGCCTCGCGCGCCCAGATCCGGTCCATCGCTTCCAGATCGCGATCGGCGAAGGCGCGGTAGAAGGCCGCGTTCGCCTCGAGGACGGCGTCGTCGCCGTCTTCCTGCTCGCCCTCCGCGCCGCGCCGGGCGGCCTCGTCGGTCATGGCGCCGCGATCTTGGCGACCGTGTCTCCGATGCGGACCGTGCCCGACTGCACGACGCGGGTGTTGACGCCGCGAAGGCGCATCGCCATCGCCTCGGCGGTGCTGACGAAACGCAGCGCGTCGTGGCCGAAGCGAGATGCGAACTTCAGGCAGCCGGTGTGCGGTTTCTCGGTGACCTCGATCACTGCCGACCCGATCGAGAGCCGCGTCCCGGGCGGCAGGTTCTCCGCGCTCATGTCGAGGTCGATCGCGAGCTGATCGCCGGCGAGCGGCCAGCGTTCCCGTGACCGCGCCACGAGGTCGAGCATGCGCGAGTTGATGATCGTGACCTGCGCGAGGGGATGCGGTCCGCCGTCGGCACTACTGCTGCTCGGGCGGTCCTGCCAGCTGTCCCCGACGACGCCGACGGCGACGTCGAGGCTGGCCTCCTCGACGACCTCGCGCTCGTCGATGCCGGGCCGCCGCACGATCATCAGCAGCGCGCCGCCGTCCGCCGGGGAGCGGCGAATCTCGTCGAGTCCGGCCTCGAGGCGATCGAGGTCGAGGTGCTCGGCCACGTCCGTGGAATCAACCATCTGCTCGCCCGTCCCGCGTGCGGCCTGCGCCGGAGCTTGCCCGCTGGCCGCCCCGACAGGGTACCCTGCGCGCGCGAGCGAGGAGCTGCGGCGATGCCGGACCTGCTGTACGAGAAGCACGACAACTACGCGATCTTCACCTACAACCGCCCGGAGCGGCTGAACGCCCTCGGCGGCCAGCTGATCAACCAGCTGACCGAGGCGATCCGCGACTTCACGAACGACCCGCAAATGCGGGTCGGCATCGTGACCGGCACCGGCCGCGCCTTCTCGGCGGGCGGCGACCTCAAGGAGATGGCGGACGGCACCTTCGAGCGGCAGTTCGAGGCGACCTATCCGTACTCTGGGAACCCGAAGCCGTTCATCGCCGCGATCAACGGGCTCGCCGTCGGCGGCGGCATGGAGACGGCGCTGGACTGCGACATCCGGATCTGCTCGACGGAGGCCTACTTCGGGCTGTTCGAGCCGAAGCGCGGGATCATGGCCGGGTACGCCACGAAGCACCTCGCGAGGGTGATCGGGCTCTCGGCGGCCAACTACATCCTGCTCACCGCCGACCGCATCGAGCCCGAGCAGGCGCTCAAGTGGGGCATCGTGACCGAGGTGCTGGAGCCGGAGCAGTTGATGCCTCGCGCGATCGAGATCGCCGAGCTGATCGTGGAGAACGCCCCACTCTCGGTGGAGGGCACGAAGGCGCAGATCCAGGAGTGGCGGCTGGCGAAGGTCGACGAGGCGCTGCGCCTCGGCACCTGGGTGAGCAAGGTCGTGCACGCCTCGGAGGACTCGAAGGAGGGCCCGAAGGCCTTCGCCGAGAAGCGCGACCCCGTCTGGACAGGCGGTTAGCGCCTCCGGCTCCCTCCCGCGCTGCGCGCGGCTCGGCCCCCCCCGGGACGGTATCATCGTAGACGCCGCCGCACGACGAACGACTGA
>VXOS01000019.1 GCA_009839925.1 Chloroflexota bacterium | reverse complement strand
GGAGAGGTTTATAACACACAGCCCACCCCCCCCCCCCTCCCCCTCGGGGAGAGGGGACCGGAACGCCATGGAGACGAAGCAGCTGGAGGTAGCGCAGATGGAGCGAGTGGAGATGGAACGGCCGGAGCGCGCCGGCGAGCGGCTGGCGCTGGTGCTGCGGCGCATCGCGGGCGTCGAAACGCGCGACCGGCCGCCCGAGGACGACCTGCGAGCGCGCATCGACTACCTCGAGCGCGACGCCGGCGAGATGCGGATGCGGGTCAACGGCCTGTTCTTCGGCCTGATCGCGCTCGCCGCCGGCGAGATCCTGCTGCGGGCGCTGGCCGGATGAGCGCGACAGCGACGCCGGACGCGCCCGCCGGGGCAGCGCCGTCCTCGGACAGCGCGAGCGGACTGCCGCGGCTGCGGCCCTACCAGGCCGCGGTGGCGCGCGCCGTCCTCGAGCGCGTCGTGGGCGGCGAGGGCGGCTCGATCTCGGTGCAGATCGCGCGCCAGGGCGGCAAGAACGAGCTCTCGGCGCAGCTCGAGCTGGTGCTGCTGCTGATCCGCCAGCGCGCCGGCGGGACGATCGTGAAGTGCGCGCCCACCTTCGAGCCGCAGGCCGCGATCTCGCGCGATCGGCTGCTGGCGCGCGCGAACGGCGCACGCCTCGGCGCGATCGTGCGCCGCGAGGGCGCGGCCTCGGTGCGCTGCGGTCGCGCCGCCGCGCGCTTCCTCTCGGCGGGGCCGGGCGCCTCGGTGCTGGGCCACACCGCGGACCTGCTGCTGGAGGTCGACGAGGCGCAGGAGGTGCCGGCGGAGAAGTTCGACCGCGACTTCCGCCCGATGGCCGCCTCGACGAACGCGCCGGTCGTCTTCTACGGCACGCCGTGGGGGCCTCGATCGCTGCTTGCGCAGGCCGAGGCCGCGCACCGCGAGGCGGAGCGCGCCGACGGCCGGCGGCGCTGCTTCCGCTTCGACTGGGAGCACGTAGCGGCTCACAACCCGCCCTACGGCGCCTACGTGGAGGAGGAGCGGCGGCGGCTCGGCGAGCGCCACCCGCTGTTCCGCACGCAGTACCTCCTCGAGGAGCTCCACGAGCAGGATCGCCTCCTCGACGGGGCTGCCCTCGCGCAGATCGAGGGCGCACACGAGCGCCGCCGCACGCCCCTGCGCGGCGAGCGCTACGTCGCCGGCCTGGATCTCGCCGGACCCGCGCTGGAGGGCGGGCGAATAGCGGAACAACACGACTGGACGGTGCTGACGATCGCGCGCGTGCGCGCGGGGAGCGGGGACAGGGCCGGCCTGCCGCTCCTCGAGATCGTCGAGCACCAGGCCTGGCAGGGCGTCCCTGCGGGCGAGCTGCTGGACGCCCTGGCGGACCGCCTCGCGCGCGTCTGGCGCGTGCGGCGCGTCGTCGTCGACGCGACGGGCCTCGGCGGTCCGGTCGCCGATCTGCTGGCGCGCCGCTTGCCCGCCGGGCGGGTCGTGCCGTTCACGTTCACGGCGGAGCGCAAGTCGCAGCTCGGCTTTGGGCTGCTGGCGGCGGTGCACTCGGGCCGGCTGCGGCTCTACCGCGTCGACGGATCGCGCGAGGCCGCCGAGTGCCGCGTGCAGCTGGAGCGTGCGCGCGCGGCCTACGGCGAGCGCGGGCAGACGCAGTTCTCCGTGGACCCCTCGGAGGGTCACGACGACTACCTGATGAGCCTCGCGCTGGCCGTGCACGCCGCGCGCGACGAGGGCGGATCGCGCACGGCGCGCGGCCGGACGCCCGCCGACGCGATCGAGGCGGTGGCTGCGTGAGGGCCTCGGAGGAGCCGCAGCCGGAGCTGGTGCGCGCGGACGCGCTGCCGGAGCAGGTGGAGTACCGGGACCAGGGCTGCGACCTGTTCCCCTCGTGCCTGCACTGCCCGCTGCCGCGCTGTCGCTACGACGAGCCGGGCGGCGCGCGGGCGATGCTGAATCGCATCCGCGATCGCGAGATGCGGCGGCTGCGCCGCGAGCACGCGCTGCCCGTGGACGAGATCGCGCGCCGCTATCGCGTCTCGCGCCGCACCGTCTTCCGCGTCCTGCAGCACGGCCCCGCCTCGCGAGGACGTCGTGGGGCCTCGGGAGAGGCGCACGGCCCTCGCGGCGCGCGCGGGGCGGACCACGCCGATCGGAAGGAGATCGAACGATGACACAGGCAGCAGTCGCGCCGGCCGGCGCAACGCCGTTCCCGCGCACCCTCGCGCAGCGCGATCGCGAGCGCCTCGCGCGCTACCGCGAGTTCCTCGACTACTACGAGGGGCGCCGGGGCGCGGCGCCGGGCGGGCCGCGCGAGCGATCGCTGAGCTTCAACTACGCGCGCGCCTTCGTGGAGAAGGGCGCCTCCTACCTCATGACCTCGCACCGCCCGACCGTCGTCGAGGCGGACGGCGGCGGCGCCGCGGAGGCCGAACAGGCGCTGCTCGAGCTGTGGGAGGCGAACGACCTCGAACGGCTCGACCTCGAGGGCGAGTTCGACACGGCGACGCTCGGCGACGGCGCGTTCAAGGTGAGCTGGGACGAGCAGGAGCAGCGCGTGGTGGTGAGCGCGCCGGACGTCCAGGGGCTGTACGTCTGGTGGCTGGGCGATGACGTGCGCCGCATCCGCCGCGTGGCCGCCCGCTACGAGACGCCCGCCGAGGACGCGGAGGCGCGCACGGGGCGGTTGCCGCGCGGCCCCGGCGGCCGCACGCCGGAGCGCGTGACGCTGACCGAGGTGTGGACGGCGGAGCGCTTCGAGCTGTGGGTGGAGGACGAGCCGGTCGAGGCGCGGGCCAACCCGTACGGCGTGATCCCGTTCGTGATCTTCCCCAACACGCCGCGCCCGAAGCAGTTCTGGGGCATCTCCGACATCGAGCCGCTGCGCGAGTCGATCGTCGAGCTGAACCGCGCGATGACCCAGCTCAGCCGCATCCTCGAGCTCTCCGGCAACCCGATCGCCGTCCTCGAGAACGTCGAGGAGTCGCGCGGCATCGCGGTGCAGCCGGGTGCGGTCTGGGAGCTGCCGGAGGAGGCGCGCGCTTACCTGCTCGATCTCCTGCAGGGCGGCGGGGTGCGGCTGCACGCCGACTACCTGGGCCAGGTCTACCGGACGATGCACGACCTCGCGGAGATGCCGCGCATCGCCTTCGGCGACGGATCGGGCGACCGCTCCGGCGTCGCGCTGCGCCTCGAGCTGGACCCGCTGCTACGCAAGGTGGCGCGCAAGCGGCTGATCCGCAGCGCGGCGATGCGCAAGCGCGACCGGCTGATGCTGCGCGTCCTCGCGCACCACACGGGCCGCCGCTTCGAGGGCGTGCGCACGGAGATCGCCTGGTCCGGGATCTTCAGCGGCGACGAGACGGGCCTGCTGGAGGCGGCCGCGTAGGCCCCCCAGGGCGACTACTCGGCGGACGCCACAGGGGCAGCGTAGAGTGCCTCGCGGTAGGCCTCGAAGGCGGCGTAGAAGTCGTCGACGGAGATGCCGAAGACTCTCTCGAACGCACTCTCCCAGTCCTGCGCGGATGCGAGTCGCCGGTAGTACTCGATGTAGGCGGCGGTATCCGTGAAGCTGTCCGGCCACCCCACCTCCAGTGGCGCGAACTCCGCCTCGTCCCCGGCAAGGGCCAGGCGCCCCTCCAGCCACTCGACGGCGATGGCGGCGAGGCTGTAGGCGGGCGCCTCAACGCCGTAGAACACCCGGATCAGCACGAGGTCGGCGAGTGGCTCCGTGACCTGCTGCGAGTGGCGCCAGCGAGCGTTGCGCAGTTGCTCGCCCGTGATGTTCCAGGCGGCGAGCCGGTAGCGGCCGCCCGCGTACGTCGCGGTGCCCTCGGTCATCCAGGCCGGCGAGCGCGTCCTCCCCGCAAAGTGGCGTTGCAGGATGTGGAAGTACTCATGCGCCAGCACTACGTCGCGCAGCGCGTAGTCGATGACGCCGCTGCTCAGCAGGATCCGCCCGGGAAGGGCTCCGGCGAAGATCTCCAGGTCCGGGTGGTACTCCACCGTGAAGGGCGGTGGCTCGATCCCGTAGCGCTCCGCGAAGAACGTCACCACAGCGGTCATGTCCTCTCGAAGTGATACGTGCACCTCCTCGGTCAGCTCATCTCCGAGCTCGAACGTCGTCCCCACCAGCTCCGACTGCCACCAGCGCGCCTCGTCGCTCAGCCTGATCCAGAACGCGTCGCCCAGGTTCACCTCGCGCAGCGTGTTGGACGAATCGTCCGCGTCCGGCCGGTACCGCTCGTACCGCCGGGTCACCGCGTTCCAGCGCCTCGCCTCGATCAACCTGTCGCCGAAGCGCTCGACCGACTCCGGGAACGGCTCGCCGTCGCGTCCCCCCCAGCCGACGAGGTTCCAGCCCGCTGAGAGCGAGAGCAGCACGCCACCCTCGGGCGGCATGCGGGTCCACTCGACGATCGAGTCGCCGCCGATGTAGAGCCACAGCCCCATGCCCGTGCTCACCTGCCTCAGCGCGTAGCGCGGAACGCTGGTTGGAAACGCCCGCAGGTAGCGCTCCGCCTCGTTGTCCCACGCGTAGACGCGCTCCAGCTCCGGAATCTCATCGAAGACAGTGGAGACGGGACCATCGGGCCCGAGCCAGGCGGCCATGTTCCAGCCGGGCTGCAACTGCGTCGTCAGCGGGACCGGCGCGTCTTCCGATCCCTCCGCCGATGCAGTAGCGGATGTAGCTGCGAGGGAGGCGCCGAGCGCCACGGCGGCGAGAAGGACGGCGAGGGAAGGACGCAGACGCCTCGACAACATGCCGCCTCCCGCTCTGGAACGGGATCCCGCCGTCCCGCCCCCGAGCCGCCGTAGGCTACCCGATGCCGCCCGCTGACCGCGCGTGAACGGCGCGCCGCCGAGCCCGCGCAGGCGCGGCCGGGCTGCCGGTGCGGCTACGATGAGCGGACGCGACGGGGGTACCGATGCGCCTGCTGCTTGCCGCCGCCCTGCTCGTCGCCGCCTCCGCCTTCGCAGACCGCGCCGCGACCCCGGCCTCGGCCCGGCCACCCGCAACTATCGAGGTCACGACTCTCGCTCCAGTCGATGCCGCGGTCGGAACGCTCGCGAACGTCGGGGGCGCCCCGGTCGCCCCGGAGGAGGCGCGGCCCAGCCGCAGCGCCGGCCTCGACGAGCCGCTTGAGCTCGCACGGCTCGATCCGCCCTCGCCTCCGTCGTCCGGGGAACGCCCTCAACAGTCCGGCCGTGGCGTCGGCGTCCTGGTCGGCGCGGACCGCTGGCACGCGGCAGGCTTCAGCGGCCGCGGCGTGCGCGTCGCCGTCATCGATGTCGGCTTCAGCGGCTACGAGGAAGCGTTCGCCGCTGCCGCTTCACCCGTTCGCGCACGCTCGTTCCGGGCCGACGGAAGCCTCGACGGCGGCTCCGGCCACGGGCTCCGTGCGGCGTCGATCGTGCACGAACTCGCGCCGTCCGCCGAGCTGCTGCTGCTCGGCTTCTCCAGCATCGACGAGCTGGCCGAGGCCGTCGCGTACGCCATCGAGGAGGACGTGGACGTGATCTCGTTCTCAATCGGGTTCGTCCACAACGGTCCGGGTGACGGTACCGGGCCCGTCAACGAGATCGTCGACCGCGCGGCCGAGGCGGGGGTGCTCTGGGCGACGGCCGCCGGGAACTGGGCCCGGCAGCACTGGGGCGGACCCTTCAGCGACTCCGACGGTGACGGCGTGCACGAGTTCAGCCCGGGCGAACCACTCAACGGCCGTCCTTACAGCGCCGGCGACCTGATCAGCGCCTCGCTGCGCTGGGACGATCAGTGGGGCGCCGCATGCAGCGACTACGACCTCGAGCTGGTCGGCCCGGACGGGACGCTCGTGCAGGCCTCCCGGCGGGTTCAGGACTGTGACGACAATCCCGTCGAGGCGTTGCGCGTCCTCGCGACGACGAGCGGCCGCTACGCTGTGCGTGTCGTGGCGGCGCCCGGGGCAGCCGAGACGCCGGCCGCGGCGCACACGCTCAGCCTGTTGCTGCTCGGCACGCCTGATCGAGGCCAGCGGCTCGACTGGTTTGAGCCCGCCGGCTCGCTCTCGCAGCCGGCCGACCACCAGGCGGCGGTCGCGGTCGGCTCACTCAACAGTGCCGGCGAGGTCGCCCGCTTCTCCTCGCGCGGTCCGGCCGCCGACGGCAGGGCCAAGCCCGACCTGCTCGCGCCGACCCCGCTCCCGAGCGCAGACGCGGCCGGACCGACGCTGGGTGGCACCTCGGACGCCGCGCCGCTCGTCGCCGGGGTCAGCGCGCTGCTGATTGAGGCGATGCCGGAACTGTCAGCGGAGGAAGTGGCCGCGGCGCTGCGCGAACGGGCCCGGCCGCGTGGGGCAGCGCCGCCGGACGCCGAGCCGGGGCCGGCGATCGTGCAGCTCGGCGCGCTCGACGGCCTCGGCCCGCTGCTGCCTCCCGGCGGCCGCGAGGCGACGCTGAGCGGCGAGCGCAATCCCGAGGGCGGCTACACGGCGTTCAGCTACGACGGCCCGGACGGCTACCCGTTGCGCTTCCTGCACCTGCTGCTGGACGACCCGCAGCCGCTCGCGATCTGGCGCTACAACGCCGCGGAGGAGCAGTGGATGCTGCACATCGCGGGCGCTCCGGACTGGGTGAACGACCTCGAGCGCTTCGATGGCGGAGACGAGCTGTGGATGCGCTTCCCCGTCGCGGAGGCCCCGGTCGCGGAGAGCAACTGACCCGCAAGTCCGGCAAAAGACAGCAAAGCGCCCGGGCTGAAGCCCGGGCGTACACACGAGGCGTGCCGTCAGCGCCGAGGCGCGCCTCAGCCCTAGGGGCTGTCCACCAACTGCGGTGCGGGCGCGGACTCAGGGAGGCATCAACCCTCGATGAACGTGATGGTCGGCTGGCCAGCGCCGGGGTTATCGATCAAGTCGCGCAGCATCGCAGCGAGATAGCGCGCGTACGTCTGCATCGCCAAGTGGCGCGGCGAGGCGTCCCCCGCCTGATCCTCCCACTCGTCGATATACTCCGTCGCGGCCCCGAGGATCGAGTGCCAGATCGGATCGGCCTGACGTGGCCCAGCCGAAGCGATTGCTTCGACGAGTAGTAGTGCACCGCCTTCGACTTCCTCCTGCGTAGGCACTAGGTTCTCCCTTCCCATCAAGCCGCAGATGCGGCAGTCTGACCGTGGTTAGCGGCCCCGCGCGGGGGCCGCCTCTGTGAGCCCTCCTTGCGGGCTCATTCGGATCATATCAGACCTGACGTTCTACAGCCGGTACGCCGAATCCACTTGACGCACGCTTGGCGGAATCATCGCGCTCGCGCTAGTCGCGTGCGACGGTGAAGAGCACTCGGAAACAGAGTTCGAATCGGAGTACGGCGCGGCTTGGCCGCTCACCGTTTCGTCTGCCCGCGTGCGCTGCGGATCGTGACGCGGTGTGGGCCAACATCGACGGAGAACGGTATGCGCTGAACGGAACGGCGCAGACGCACAAGGACTTCCCGCCGCTGCCGCGGAACCTGTGGCGCGACGACCCTGAGATACCGGGTGCGAAGGTCAGTCTGTATCCGTTGATCCGTGCCGGCCTCAGGCTGTGCTGATGGCCATCGAGGGGCGGGGCGGCTCGACGTGAAGGGCGGCTGTTACCTTACGCTCGCGGTTCTCGGCTGCGGGCCGGTGCTCACTATCATCCTTGGGATTCCGATCGCCTCGCTGCTCATCGCGTTCGGGATACCTGGCGAGGTCGGGTTCGTGCTCGCCGCGACGATCGCGCTCTTCCTGCTCGTCGCCACAGCCCCTATTCCCCTGCTTGACGCGCAGAGTACGGACGCGCTTCCAGATCGGTCAACATGCGCCCGCAGCCCGCAAATTGCAGGGGTCATTTCGGGGTGATACGCTACGCGTATCGCACCCGAAACCATCCGGCGATCCTCGCGAGTTCCCTCCACCGTGTGCCGGACGATCCGGGGCAGCACGGAGGCGAGTCCATGCCATCGTATGTAGTGCTTCTGCACAACGACGAGCCCAGCGCCAACACGGCTCTTCAGGAGAAGCTCAGCAACGACTTCACTGACGCCGAGCGCTACAAGTTCTCAGATCTCGTGTGGTTTGTCCGAGGAGACGATCTGTCACCGAGCGACTTACTCCTGAAGCTCGATGTTGGTCGCGAGGCGCCCGCAGCTCTGATCAGCATGAATGGGACGTTTGAAGGGGTCACCTGGACAGACCTATGGGATTGGATCAACGCTGCCGCTAGTGAGCGCCCTCGGTGACAGCAGAGCAGGCCAAAGATGTGGGAACCGCGCAGTTCCAGGGGCTGTCCTCGCGTCTCGATGACTACCGCGAAAGCCATCGCGAGCTTCACGACGAGCATAGCAAGATCCACCAAGATGTCGCCAGCAAGGCAGACGTAGCCGATGCGAAGAACTACATGAGCAACCTGATCCTGACCATCGTGCTCGCGGCGAGCGCCATCGTCGGCGGCATCCTCGGCCGCCTGATCGCGCCCTAGCGCCTGCGCCAAATACTTGACGCGCGGTTCGTAAACACGCCCTAGTAGTGCTCGCGGATGTAGTGGGAGGCGACGACGACACCGTCCTGGGCGGCCCGGCGGGCGGCGCCGAGCGCGCGGCCGTTCTCCTCGTCCGCCCGCGCGGCGGCGAGCAGCGTGCGGCCGTGCGCGGTTGACGTGAGGAAGCTGATCACCTGCTGCTTCGAGACCAGCTCCGGCTGCGCCTCGAGCTGCTCCGCCACAAGCGCGATCGACTCGGTGATGTCCCGCAGCATCGCCGGATCCACCGGCTGGTCGTTGAACACGTTGAAGGCGATCGCCGCGATCAGCGTGTCGATGCGCTCGATCTCCAGCTCGAGCATCCGCGCCGCGTACTGCTCCTCCTGACCGGGCACGACCGGACCGAGGTCAGTGGGCGGCGGGACGTACGGCCCGACCGTGGTGGGGCCGTTCTCGATGCCCTCGATGATCGCCACATAGTCTGGATCGGACGACTCGGGGGAACGGGCCACGCCTCCGGGAGCGGGAACCTCAAACGAGGTGTTGTCCGGCGCCGGGGCATCGGCCGGGACAGCCTTCTGCGTGTCCGCCTCGCGAGGCTCGGGAACCGCCACCTGCGGGCCGGCCTGCTCGGCCGCAGGCGGCTCGACGACCGCGGCGGTTTGCGCGGGCGTCGAATCGAGCTGCGTGGCGGCGACGAACGCCAGCACGAGCACCGCCGTCGCCGCGGCGCTGAAGATCGGAGTCAGGACATTCCAGCGGAAGATGAAGAACGGCTTCGCCTCCTCGCGAGGCGCGCTGTCGTCGACCTGCTGCGCCGCGCGCCTGGCGCCGAGGCGGTTCAACACGTAGGTGCGCGAGCGCTCGCGGTAGGACTCGAAGCGGGGCGAGCGGGTGGCCGCCTGCTCGGTGTCGTACAGCTCGGCCGCCAGCGCGGCCAGCGAGAAGAGGGTGGGGTCTTCGCGCGGGTCGAGGTCCGGCTCGGCCAGCGCCTCGATCGCGTCGAGGGCCTGGGCGAATCGTTCGGCCTCCACCATCTCGAAGTCGGTCATGACTTTCTCGCCTCGCGGATTCCGGACGGTTCGGCAAGCAGTTCACGCAGGCGCTGCACGCCCTTGTGCTGCAAGACCTTCACGTTCGGCACGTGCTTCCCGAGCGCTTCCGCCGTCTCCCTGACGGAGAGGCCGGATGCGAAGCGCAGCAGGATCACGTCGCGCTGCGCCTCCGGAAGTTCTCGCACCGCCCGGAACACCTCCTCGATCGTCAGCTTCGTTTCCGCCAGCTCCTGAGGGCCGCGGCCCTCATCGCGGAGACGCTCGGCGACGAGGTCGGAGAACTCCGCCCGCCGCGGTCGCGACGCCGCGCGTCGCTGGAACGATGCCACCTCGTTGCGGGCGATGCGGAAGATCCACGCCCCGAAGGGGATGCGCTGGCCCTCCGCGCCCGGCCGCCACTCGAAGCGGTCGATCGCTCCCAGGACCTTGACGAAGATCTCCTCCGTCAGATCCTCGGCCTCGGTCTCGTCGCCGACGCGGGTGAGGCAGTAGCGATACAACCTCGCCACGTAGGCGTCGTAGAGGCGACCCATCGCCTCGTTCTCGCCTGCCTTGGCGCGATCGACGAGCGACCGCTCCTCCTCAGGCGAGAGACCGAACAGTGGTGGAGATGACATGCAGCCGCTCCGCGCGAGCCCCCGACTGACTGGTCCCGCCGAGGCCAGCGCGTGCCGGATCAGGATCCAGTATAGCCCCCTCCGGCCTGCGGGACGGCCTTTCGCCGCATTCCCACCACATCCACAAGAACGCTGCGAACCCGTAACCGGTTAACGGGGCGCTCCCCGCCGGGCAGTCGCCGGCGGCGCTCAGGCCTGCTGCACCGCCGCCACCAGCGCCTCCCGCGTCTCGATCGCGTGCGGGTGCAACTCGAACCCCTCGCGTTCCGATCGGTCCGCCTCCAGCTCCAGGTAGGCGAGCGCCGCAGCCTCCAGCGACTCCTCGGCGAGGTCGATCACGCGCTGTAGTTCCGGGCGCCGGGCCAGCTTCGCCGGCTCGATCTTGTCCGCGACGAACATCGCCCACGCCTCCGGCCCGAACGCCGGGTCGCCCGTGGTGTGCCAGTGGATCGCGTGCAGCACCAGCGCGTCGTCGACGCCGAAGCGCTCCGCCAGCTCGAGGGCGCCGAGCGGCCCGTGCAGCAGCACCGGCCGCGCCCGTTCGACCGGCAGCAGCGCGAGGCGGCGCGCCTCCGCGCGGGCCAGCCACTCGGCGTCCGTGAGCGCGCGCAGCAGGTCGTGCCCCTGCGCCGCCAGCAGCGTGCGTTCGACGTCGGCGCCGTGCCGGCGCGCCAGCGGCTCGGCCTCAGCGACGACCCGATCGATGTGCGCGATCATGAAGTCCGGGATCTCCGCGGCCATGCGCTCGCGCAGCGCCAGCCTCGCCGCCCTCCCGGCCGCTGGCTCGCCTTTGCTCATCGCGGGTGCGTTCCGGCGCGACGCCCGGGCGCTACTGCGGGTAGCCGGCCATGCGGCGCAGTCGCTCGATGCGCTGCTCCATCGGCGGGTGCGTGGAGAACAGGCCGGAGACGCTGTTCCCGCCCAGCGGGTTCACGATGTAGAGGTGCGCCGTCGATTCGGAGACCTCGCGCGGCATCAGCTGCGCGCCCTGCTCGAGCTTCGCCAGCGCCGAGGCCAGCGCGATCGGATCGCCGACGTAGTTGGCGCCGTCCGTGTCCGCCTGGTACTCGCGCGAGCGGCTGATCGCGAGCTGGATGAGCGAGGCTGCGATCGGCGCCAGCAGCGCCGCCAGCAAGGCCAGCCAGCCGCCACCGTCGCGCCGCCCCCCGCCGACCCAGAGCGCAAAGAACGAGAGGAACGAGATCGCGGAGGCGACCGTCGCGACCACCGAGGACGTCAGGATGTCCCGGTTGGCGACGTGCGCTATCTCGTGGCCGATCACGCCTCGCAGCTCGCGGTCGGTGAGCAGCCGGCGGATGCCGGTCGTGACGGCGACGGCGGCGTGCTTCGGGCTGCGTCCGGTGGCGAAGGCGTTGGGTTGCGGCGAGTCCATGATGTAGACGCGCGGCATCGGCAGCCCGGCCCCATTCGCGACCTGCTCGATCATGCGGAACAGGTCCGGGTCGTCCTCGTAGCCGATCTCCTGTGCGCCCGAGGTCTTGAGCACGATGTCGGCGGAGAACCAGTAGGAGCTGACGTTCACGAGCAGCGCCACCACGAGCGCGACGATCAGGCCGCCGAGCCCCCCGACGCCATACCCGACCAGCAGCAACAGCCCGCTGATCGCGGCCAGCAGCACCACGGTCTTGAAGTTCTGCATCACACAGTCCCGGTCTATGGAGTCCCGCCTGCAAGGCGTTCGCGACGCCTCGGATCGATCTTATTCGATCCCGGGCTGCGGGGTGAGGGCCCCCGCGCCAGGTACAACCATCGAGGGCTCGCGCATCGGTTGCTCGCGGGGGGCTGCGCCCCCCACACCCCCATCCCGGACGAGCACGCGCTGCGCGCGG
>VXOS01000013.1 GCA_009839925.1 Chloroflexota bacterium | reverse complement strand
GGGCTGCAAGGCCCGGCCTCGCTGACTCTCGAGGGTTGTTCCGGACGTGGGCGGGTTGCGGGGCGGGGTTTCGGTCGTATGGTTCCCGCATGAGGCCGACGCGCAGCATCGACGCTGCCGCGCCCGCTGACCGGGCGCGCAGCACGCTCGCAGGACGGGTACGCGCCCACTCCGGGTCACCCGATCGCGGGCTGGTGAGGGGAGTGCAGGCGGCGCGTGAGTGAGACGAAGGGCGAGCGGCGTGAGCAGAAGCGGCGCAAGCGGCGTGAGATGCGCACGCACGGCGTCAGCCTGAAGAACATCCAGCGGCTGATCGGTGAACGCGCGCGCCGGCTGACGAAGAAAGAGAAGCAAGAGCGATCGTGATGGCGGCCGAGCAGCCACGGGGCCACGAGTAGGCGCGTTCATCGTTGAGGGCAGTGCGGGGCGGTGCTACGCTCGCCCGCGTCCACCAGCGCCCGTCAGCACACGACGTAACGAGGAGTCCGCGCGTGACCGACGCTCCTCTCGACGCCCCCGCAGCCGCGTCGGTTGAGCTCGAGACGCTCATCTCGCTCGCCAAGCGGCGCGGCTTCGTCTTCCCCTCGGCGGAGATCTACGGCGGCTTCGCCTCCACCTACGACTACGGCCCGCTTGGCGTGGAGATGAAGCGGAACATCCGCGACTCCTGGTGGCGCGGCATGGTCCAGGAGCGCACCGACATCGTCGGCATCGAGGCGGCGATGATCACCAACCCGAAGGTCTGGCAGGCCTCCGGCCACGTCGACAGCTTCGCCGACCCGCTCGTCGACTGCCTCGTCTGCCAGGCGCGCGTGCGCGCGGACCTCATCGTGGACAACGTCTGCCCCGCCTGTGACGCGGTGGGGCAATTCACCGAGGAGCGGCAGTTCAACCTGCTGTTCCGCACGTTCGTCGGGCCCGTGCAGGACGACGCCTCGGTCGCCTACCTGCGGCCGGAGACCGCGCAGGGCATGTTCGTCAACTTCGAGCTGGTCCAGCAGTCGACGCGGCGGCGGCTGCCCTTCGGCATCGCCCAGATCGGCAAATCCTTCCGCAACGAGATCACCACCGGGCACTTCACGTTCCGCATGCTCGAGTTCGAGCAGATGGAGATGGAGTACTTCTGCGACCCGGCGGACTCGATGGAGTGGCACGAGTACTGGAAGCAGGAGCGGCTGCGCTGGTACGAGTCGCTCGGCGTGCGACCGGAGCGCCTCAGGCTGCGCGACCACACCTCCGAGGAGCTCTCGCACTACTCCCGCGGCACCTCGGACGTCGAGTACCTCTACCCCTGGGGCTGGGGCGAGCTGGAGGGCATCGCGCACCGCGGCGACTTCGACCTCAGCGCCCACGCGCAGGCGTCGGGCAAGTCGCTGACGTACTTCGACCAGGAGCGGGGCGAGCACATCGTCCCGCACGTCGTCGAGCCGGCGGCGGGCGTCGATCGCATCATGCTCACGCTGCTGGTCGACGCCTACGACGAGGAAGTGGACGCGCGCGGCGAGAAGCGCGTGCTGCTGCGGCTCGCGCCGGAGGTTGCGCCGACGACCGTCGCGGTGCTGCCGCTGTCGCGCAACGAGCGGCTGGTCCCGACGGCGCGCCGCGTCTGGGAGCGGCTGCGCCCCCACTTCCGAACCCAGTACGATGACTCGCAGTCGATCGGCCGCCGCTACCGGCGGCAGGACGAGGTCGGTACGCCGCTCTGCGTGACGGTCGATTTCGAGACGCTGGACGACGATGCGGTTACTATCCGGGAACGCGATACGATGTCGCAAATTCGCGTGCCCCTCGACGGAGTCGTCGAGGCGCTGCGCGAGCGGATCGAGGCGCTGCGGCCGGTAGTGCGGGAGGCGGGGAACGCGTGAGTGACCACCAGGGCAGGAAAGAGCTGAAGTTCCTGCACACGTCGGATGTGCACCTCGGGGCTTACGACCACAGCAAGGCCGAGCGCACGCTGGAGCGCCGGCAGGAGATGCACGACACCTTCCGCGCGGTGATCGACCTGTCGATCACGGAGCGAGTCGACTTCATGGTTATCGCGGGCGACTTCTTCGACAACGCCCGCGTCCAGGAAGACACGATGCAGTTCGCCGGCGAGCAGCTGGCGCGCGTGCCCGGTCCGGTCATCCTGCTGCCCGGCAACCATGACCACGTCGGACCCGGCTCCGTCTACGACCGCCTCGACCTGACCGAGCTGGCGCCGAACCTGCGGCTGATGCGCACGCCCGAGGGCGAGTCCGTGATGCTCCCCGACCTCGGCGTCGAGCTCTGGGGCCGCAGCCACACGGAGCTCGACCCCAACTTCCGTCCCTTCGAGGACGCGCCCCGGCGCGGCGAAGCGGACTGGCACATCGGCGTGGGGCACGGGCACTTCCTGCACCCGATGTCCGCCGACCACAGCTCGTACCACATATACGAGGATCACTTCTCCGTGCTCGATCACGACTACTTCGCGCTGGGGCACTGGGAGCAGCAGACGCGCGTCGCGGCCGGCGAGGGGCTCGCCGCCTACTCCGGCGCGCCGGACGGCCTCGCGGGCCACACCGGAGGGCGCGTGCTGATGGTGCACCTCGAGAGCGACGGCACCGTGCGGCTCGAGTCGCACCCGCTGCGCGAGGGCGCCGAGCGGCTTGCCCACGACGAGATCCCGATCCTCGAGGGCTCGCCGATGCCGGCGCGCTAGCACCGCGAGTACCGCGCACACGAAGAGAGCGCCGCGAGAGCGGCGCTTTCCGTTGTGGGCCGGCGTCCGTTGTCAGGCCCGGAGGCCCGTGCGCGCTAGGCGGGCACCTTCGCCCGCGCCGCGGCGGGATCCTGGTACCAGATCACGTTGATCTCGGCGAAGGCGGACTGGTCGTCCGGGAGGTCGTCCTCGGCGTAGATCGCGTTCACGGGGCAGGCCGGCTCGCACGCGCCGCAGTCGATGCACTCGTCCGGATCGATGTACAGCATCCGGTCCTCACCCTCCTCGAAGTGGATGCAATCGACCGGGCAGACATCGACGCAGGACTGGTCCATGACGTCGATACAAGGCTGGGTGATGTAGTAGGTCATCCCGCAGGGCGTCCCTTCACGTGGTCCGGTTGACCCGATTCTAGGATCGGGGCGGCATCGGGACAAGCGAGGGCGTCCGGGCGCGCGCTCGGGCCGCTCGCGCTCACCGTGAACGGCGGCGAAAAAGGCGCCGCCAGAGGCTGCGCCCCTTCCGTTCCGCCGCGTTCTCCGCGGCGGCACGCTCCGCCTCGGCTGCGCGGGCGGCCTCGACCTGCGCCGCCGCCTCGCGGACGGCGGTGTCGAGGCGCCGGCGCAGCATCACCCCCAGCGAGGCGAGGTCGAGCGCCCCGCCTTCCTCGCCTGCGTGGTCCGGGAAGAGGCGCGCGAACGCAGCGGCGAAGCCCGGCACGACCGAGCGGCCCTCGCTCAGCTCGTACTGCTTGAGTTCGTTGACGGTGCCGTGCAGCGCCTCGCCGAGTCGTGAGAGCTGGTAGGGCGTGACGTCGAGCGTCGTCACCGCCAGGCCGAGCTGGCCCTCGATGACCGGCTGCAGCGGTCCCAGTCCGGCCTCGTGCGGCTGCAGCGTCGCGGCATCCAGCTCCGAGCCCGGCCGCCCGAGGTGGTAGACGACGGCCAGCGCGGCGAGGCGGGCGTCGGCGGGCTGGAGTTGGATGGTGGTCATGCGATAACGTTTGTGTGCAACGCGCAAGGTAGGCGCGTCTCCTCGCAGCGTACCGCGCTCTGTCTTGGCGGGAAAGGAAAGTGCCATGACGAACGGAGGGCAACCTGACACGACCTGGTCGGCGCTCAGCGATACTGAAGCGTCGGCGCGAGTCTCCGAGATGCGGCAGCGCTTCGAGGCGTTGGCAGGCCTCGATCAGCCCGCGCGCGAGCAGCAGGCCGAGTCGATGATCCGCGCCGAGTACGCGCTCGACGATGAGTCGCTGGCGGACTTCACGGAGAGCCGCCTGCGCTCGTGGTTGAGCTTCGCCGCCGACAACATCGAGGGAGCACGGGATGTCGCCCGGGCGTACGACAGGGCGTTCGAGCGCGTGCCGGGTGAGATGGCGATGCACCGCGCGGGCCTCGTACACATGATCGCGCGCGACCGGCTCACGCCGGAGGACACGGACGTCCTCTACGAGCTGATCCCGCGCCTCGTCGAGAACGTACCGCGCGCCAGCCAGGAGGCCGTCGAGCACGCGGCCGAGGTCTCGAGGTTGACCGGGGGCGGGCCGGCCGCGAGCGGTGGCAAGCCCTGGTGGAAGTTCTGGTAGCGGGCGAGGCCTGAGCAGGCCCCTACGCCCGCGCGGCGGCCTTCGGCGCGCGCTTGCGCTTGCGTGAGGCGGCACGCGGCTTCGCGCCGTTGTCCGAGGGCGATCCGCTGTCCTCGGGCTCGACGCCGTGCTGGGCGAGCGCGGCACGCAGGAAGCGGCCCGTTGCTGAGGCGTCGACCGCGGCGACGCGCTCCGGGGGGCCCTCGGCGAGCAGCTCGCCGCCGCGCTCCCCGCCCTCCGGGCCGAGGTCGATCAGCCAGTCCGCGTTCTTGATCACGTCCAGCTGGTGCTCGATCACGATCACCGTGTTGCCCTGGTCGACCAGCCGTTGCAGCACGCCGAGCAGCGCCTCGATGTCGGCGAAGGAGAGGCCCGTGGTCGGCTCGTCGAGGATGTAGACCGTGCGGCCGGTGGCGCGCCTCGAGAGCTCCGTCGCGAGCTTGACGCGCTGCGCCTCGCCGCCGGAGAGCGTGGTCGCCGGCTGGCCGAGGCGGATATAGCCGAGCCCGACGGCGTGCAGCGTCTCCAGCTTGCGCTTCGCGCGCGGGAAGGCGTCGAAGAACTCGAGCGCCTCCGTCACGGTCATGCGCAGCACCTCGGCGATGGTCTTGCCGCGGAAGCGGATCTCGAGGGCTTCGCGGTTGTAGCGATCGCCGCGGCAGACCTCGCAGGGCACGGTCACGTCGGGCAGGAACTGCATCTCGATCTGGTTGTAGCCGTCGCCCTTGCAGGCCTCGCAGCGGCCGCCCTTGACGTTGAAGGAGAAGCGGCCCGGCTTGTAGCCGCGCGCCCGCGACTCCGGGACGGTCGCGAACAGCTCGCGCACCACCGTGAACAGCCCCGTGTAGGTGGCCGGGTTCGAGCGCGGTGTGCGCCCGATCGGCGACTGGTCGATCACAACCGCCTTGTCGACGTGCGTCAGGCCCTCGATGCTGCGGTGCGCGCCCGGGCGTTCGCGGGCGCGGTGCAGGTCGTGCGCGAGGCGCTTCGCGAGGATCTCGTTGACCAGCGTCGACTTGCCGGAGCCGGAGACGCCGGTCACGCAGATCATCGTGCCGAGCGGGAAGGCGACATCCAGCTCCTTGAGGTTGTGCGCGCTCGCGCCGCGCACCACCAGCGCCTCGCCGTTGCCCTCGCGGCGCGTCTCCGGCATGGGAATGGTGCGTTTGCCGGAGAGGTACTGCGCGGTGACCGACTTGCGGTTGCGCATCACCTGGTGCGGCGTGCCGGCCGCCACCACCTCGCCGCCGTGCTCGCCCGCGCCGGGCCCGAGGTCGATCAGGTGGTCGGCCGCGAGCATCATCGCCTCGTCGTGCTCGACGACGAGCACGGTGTTGCCGAGGTCGCGCAGGCGCGTGAGCGTGCGGATCAGGCGCTCGTTGTCGACCGCGTGCAGGCCGATCGACGGCTCGTCGCAGACGTAGAGGACGCCCATCAGCGCCGAGCCGATCTGCGTCGCCAGCCGGATGCGCTGCCCCTCGCCACCCGAGAGCGTCGCCGAGGCGCGGTCGAGCGTGAGGTATTGCAGGCCCACGTCTCGCAGGAAGGCCAGGCGGTTCCCGATCTCCTGCAGGATCTGGCGCGCGATCTGGCGCTCGCGCGCCGACAGTGGCGAGTCCTCCGCGCGCAGCCGCTCGACCCAGTTGAGGGCGTCGCCGACGGAGTCGCGAACGGCCTCGGCGATCGAGCGGCCATCGACGGAGACGGCGAGCATCTCCGGCTTCAGCCGCGCGCCGCGGCAGTCGGGGCAGGGCGCGGCGACCATGTAGCGCTCCAGGTCATTGCGCACCCAGTCGGACTCGGTCTCGCGATAGCGGCGTTCGAGGTTGGGCAGCACGCCCTCCCAGGCGATTGCGTAGTCGCGGTCGCGGCCTCCGCGTGTGCGGTAGGAGACGTGGATGCGGCCATCCGCGCCGTCCATCAGCGCCCCCCACTGGCGGTCGTCGAGCTCGCCGATCGGCGTGTCGAGGTCGAAGCCGTAGGCGCGGCTGAGCGCCTCGAGGCGTCGGCGGTACCAGCTCAATGTCGTGCTCAGGCGCTGGTAGGGCAGGATCGCGCCCTCGTTGATCGTGAGCTTCGGATTGGGCACGACGAGCTCGACGTCGAGCTCCATGCGCAGGCCGAGCCCGGTGCAGGTCGCGCAGGCGCCGTGCGGGCTGTTGAACGAGAAGTTGCGCGGCTCGATCTCGCCCACCGAGTAGGGCGGATGCGTGGTGTTCGGACAGGCGAAGTGCTCGCTGAACGTCTCCTCCGGCCGGTCCTCCGGGGCGAACAGCAGGACACCCTCGCCGAGCTTCAGTGCCTGCTCGACCGAGTCCGAGATGCGCTGCCGCGTCGCGTCGGCGTCCTCGTCGCCGGCCTCGGGCGTGACGAGGCGGTCGACGACGACGTCGATGTCGTGCCACTCGTAGCGCTCGAGGTCGAACTGCTCCTCGACGTCGCGTACGACGCCGTCGACGCGCACCCGCACGAAGCCGGCGCGACGTACGGCCTCGAAGACCTGCTCGTGGTGCCCGCGGCGGTGGCGCACGACGGGGGCGAGCAGCATCGCTCGCGTGCCCGGCGGCTCGGCGAGGATCGCGTCGACGATCTGCTGGATCGTCTGGCGGCGGATCACCTGTCCGCAGTGCGGACAGTAGGGAACGCCGACGCGCGCGAACAGCAGCCGCAGGTAGTCGTAGATCTCGGTCACGGTCGCGACCGTGGAGCGCGGGTTCTTCGAGACGCCCTTCTGGTCGATCGAGATCGCGGGCGAGAGTCCGTCGATGTAGTCGACGTCCGGCTTCTCCATGAGGCCGAGGAACTGGCGGGCGTAGGCGGAGAGCGACTCTACATAACGCCGCTGGCCCTCGGCGTAGATCGTGTCGAAGGCGAGCGAGGACTTGCCGGAGCCGCTGAGGCCGGTGATGACGACGAGGCGGTCGCGAGGAATCTCGACGGAGATGTTCTTGAGATTGTGCTCGCGAGCCCCGGTGACGGCGATGCGGTCGGTCGGCAGAGTCCACCTCGATCGTGGCGGGAGAGGGCGTCGTGAGCAGGGGACGGCGCCCCTCGGCGGTTCGAATGGGCGGTCCCATCCATCGTAGCGACGCGCTCCCGGCGGCGCCAGCGCGGGGGACGGCGCTACACCGGCCCCGGCGGCTCCTCGTCGCCCATCGCCGCTTCGAGCGCGTCACGGTCGGCTACGTCGACTCGCGGTACGCCGGCGTTCCGCGTCGGCAGCGGCGGGAGGTCACCGTCGATGCGCGTTCGGGCGGGTGGTTCATCGAGGATGCGGCGCAGGCCTGCCTCGACAAGCGCGGACATGGTCGAATCTCGCCGGGCGGCTTCTTCCCGCAGGCGTCTCATCAGGTCGTCGTCGATGTCGAACGTCACCCTCATGTGAGTACCAGGCTACATCCCGCTACACCGGCCCCGGCGGCTCCTCGTCGCCGAGCTGGCCGAGCTGGCGGCGCAGCTCCGCCTCGATCTCGCTCAGGTGGTCCTCGGTGATGCCCATCGAGGACAGCGTCTCGCGGATCAGGCGCTGCACCTCGTCCATCTCGCGGCGCAGCAGCGCGTCGGCGATCTCCAGTTGTGTCTCGACGGCGCGGAAGCCCTCGCGGCGCGGCGTCGCGTCGTCCATGTCGAGGATCGTCGCCATCAGCCGCGTGAACAGCGTCGAGGTTCGGGCGATGCGGACGCGGTCCTCGGGATCCTCGGGGAACTCGCCGGTGATGGTCACCTCGAGCCCGGTGCGCGTGTCGGTGGCGGCGTACTGGTTGGGCATGGGCTCCGCCGTGGCTCGCTCGCTCGTCGCGTGCATGGTAGCGCGGGAGCAGGTCGGCGGCTGCTCCCCACCGGGCGGCGGGCTAGAATCCGCCCGCGCGCGATGGCGCGCGAGAGGGGGCCGCGATGAAGCTCGGGCTGCAGGCGCCGATGGAGGAGGACTGGCGGGAAACGCTGGAGAAGGTGCGCATCGCCGAGGACCTCGGCATCGAGTACATCACCAGCGGCGGTGAGTCCTGGGGTCCCTCCGCGATCCCCTGGCTCACGCTGCTCGCCGAGCACACCGAGCGCGCGACGATCCTGCCCTCGATCCTCAACGTCTTCTCGCGCAGCCCGGCTGTGCTGGCGCAGGAGTTCGCGCGGCTCGACCAGATCTCCGATGGGCGGATGGTGCTCGGCCTCGGCTCGTCCGGCCACCTCGTGATCGAGGACTTCTTCGGCGTGCCCTTCGAGCGGCCGCTGCGGCGCATCCGCGAGTACGTCGAGATCTTCCAGATGCTGATGGCCGGCCGGCGGCTGGAGTACGAGGGCGAGCTGTTCCAGCTGCAGCGCGGCTTCCGCCTGGACTACCCGCGCGTGCGGGACGAGGTCCCAGTCTGGATCGCCGCGATCACCCCCCGCTCGATCCGCCAGACCGGCGAGATCGCCGACGGCATCCTCCCCATCCACTGGCCGACCCGGCTGCTCCCGCAGCTGCGCGAGCAGCTCGAAGAGGGCGCAAGCAGCGCCGGCCGCGACGCCTCGAAGATCACGATCGCCCCCTTCACCAACGTCTTCATCCTCGACGGCAACGCCGACGAGGACGAGCGCAAGTGGATGGCGGCCCGCGCGCACGTCCACCACTACGTGAACCGCATGGGCGACTTCTACTGGCAGATGCTCACCCGCGCCGGCCACGCCGACGAGGTCGCCGCCTCGAAGGCGGCCTGGGGCGAGCGCGACCGCGAGGCCTCGCTGGCCGCGCTCAGCGACGAGATGATCGCGGGCATCCAGGTGATCGGGCCGATCGAGGAGGTGCGCGAACGCCTCGCCGAGCGCGCCCGCCTGGGCGCGGACGTGCAGATGCTCTACATGCCCGAGGGCGACCCGCGCGAGGTCGGACGCGTGCTGGAGTTGCTGCTCGCCTGACCCGGCGTTCTACAGCGCGTGGTGGCCGGCGGCCACGCGGTCGCCGGCGGCCTCGAGCGATCGAACCGGGAGTCAGCTCGCGCGGGCGCGCCGCCGTGCCGGCGTCGTCTCCTCCTCGCGGCTGGGCAGCGCGATCACCGAGCGCGAGGGCATCACGTCCTCCTTGCGCTGGTTGAAGACCGAGCCGTGCACCTCGATGCAGTGCTCGCCGTCCTCGTCGACGAACTTGCGCGTGACGGTGTTCTGGAACGTCATCGCGTCGCCGAGGTAGACGAAGCGCCGGTACTCGCAGGAGTTGTGCTTGACCCAGGCATCGTCGCCGACCGCGTGGATCAGCGATTGCAGCTGGTAGGACTGCCGTGCCGCGCCCAGGTCGTAGGCGCCGGGCAGCCCGGCGGTGCGGGCCGCCTCGTTGTCCACGTGCACGATCTCGATCGGCTCGCGCGCGTTGCTCGCCGGGTGCAGCATCCCGAGCGCAGGCGTGTCGAGGATGCCGCGGATCGAGCGTGAGTAGCCGTTGAGGATGGCGCGCGCGGAGAACCAGCAGATCATGTCCCACATCCGCAGCGGCCCCTTGACCAGTGGCTCCAGCGGCGTGTCTTCCGCAACGTCCTCCCACCAGAGCGGCTCGCTGCCGCGGATCTGCTCGGGCTCGCGCGCCGAGGCCTCCTCGATCGCGAGCCGTTCCTCGTCGCTCCACGGGTGCGGTACCTCGAGCTTCGTGTCGCGGCCCTTGCGGCGCGTGCTGCTGCGCTCGACGCGCAGGTTGCGCACGTGCGAGCGCGCGACGACCTCGCCGCGCTGGTTCGTCCAGTCGCCCCGGTAGTGCTCGATGATCGAGCGCTGCGCGAAGCGCGACTCGTCCCGCTCCTCGATCTCGTCGAAGACGATCGAGGTGCGGATCGTGTCGCCCTCGTAGACGGGCGCAAGCAGCTCCCAGGCGGTGCCGATGTTGTAGCCCATCACGCCGCGCAGGCCGTGCATCGCGTTGCCGAGGTGGATGCGGTAGAGCGCGCCGGGCGGCGCCACCAGGGCGCCGAACGGCCCGGCGGCGGCGTACTCGGGGTCCTGCCAGAGCGGGTTCGAGTCGCCGATCGCGCGCGCGAAGATGTCGATCGCCGAGCGGTCGAGCAGGCCCTCTGCCTCCCAGCTGCGGCCGAGCCGGGTACGGTGCCGCTCGAGCATCTCGTCGCTGAGCACTCCCTCGACCGCCCAGCGCGGCTTCTGCTCCGTCATTGGTTGCCTCCCGTGGATTCGCTCGTCCCTGTGTCGCCGTCGCGCCGGATGCCGCAGGTGACGCGCGCCTTCGCGTTGATCGCGCCGTCCGAGGCGTCGCGGATCTCCACGTCGCCGACGGCAAGGCGGCCGCCACGGCGCAGCAGCCGCGCCTCGGCCGTGGTGCGATCCCCGCGCGCCGAGGAGAGATAGGACACGCTTAGCTCCAGCGTCGGTCCCGGCCGCTCGCCGGGCCGCAGCACCGTTTCGGTGCAGAGCTGCATCGCCGCGTCGGCGAGCGAGGCGACGACGCCGCCGTTGAGCGAGTTGCGCACGCCGCGCAACGGCATCCGTGAGCGCTCGACCGCCAGGCGCGCGTAGCCCTCGCCGAGCTCCTCGACCTCGACCCCGAAGACGTCGAAGAGTGGCCCGGCGGCGGCGCTCACGAGGTCTCCGCGACGGGTCGCAGCGAGTAGGTCGTCAGCGCGCGCGCCAGCAGTTCGCCGCCGGGGGAGCGCGCCTCGACCTCGAGGTGGGTCGCGTAGTCCGCCCAGTTCGCGACGTGCGCGCTGACCTCGACGGCGTCGGGCAGGCCGCCCGGCGTGTCGATGAACGAGAGGTGCAGCTCGGCGGTGCCGTTCGCGACCTGGACGCCGTCCTCGAGCTGCGAGGTGACGGCGGAGATCGCCGCGAGGTCCGCGGCGATCGTGAGCGAGCTGCGGAACAGCAGCTCGTCGGCGTCCTCGGGGCGGTCGACGCGCATCCGCGCGTAGCCGTGCTCAACGGTGTCGCCGCGGATGCCGAGGCGCTGGAGGATCGGGCGCTGCCAGCGGCGCCGCCAGTCGTCGAGGTCGGGAACGGGCACGCTGCTCGCCGCGCGGGCTACGCGCCCACGCCGTACTGCTCGGCGAAGTCGCGGATCGCGCTGATGTGCTGCTCGGGCGTGTAACCCTGCTCCATGGTGCTGATGTGCAGGTGCGTGACGCCCGCCGCCTCCGCGCCCTCGGCCAGCTCGAGTTGCTCGTCCGGGTCGAGGCCGACGACGTGCAGGTTGCTGCTCAGGCCCAGTGTCGAGGGGTCGCGTCCGGCGGAGCGGGCGGCGCCGAAGAACTTCTGCGCCTCGGAAGCGATCCGGTCCGGGTCGCCGCGGTAGGCCCGCGGGACGTGCCAGCCGTCGGCGAGGCGGCCGGCGCGATCGACGGCGACGTCGGCCATCGCACCGATCCAGATCGGGATCGGGCGCTCCGGCAGCGGGTTCAGGCCGGCCTTGGTGACGCGGTCGAAGTCGCCCTCGAAGGTGATGACGGGCTCGCTCCAGAGCTGCCGCAGCAGCCCGATCTGCTCCTCCATGCGCCGCCCGCGCGTGCGGTAGCTCTCGCCCAGCGCTTCGAACTCGACCGAGTTCCAGCCGACGCCGACGCCGAGGATCAGCCGTCCCCCGCCGGCGAGGATGTCGATCTGCGCGCACTGCTTGGCGACGAGCGCGGTCTGCCGCTGCGGCAGCACCAGCACGCCGGTCATGAACTCGAGGTTGCTGGTCAGCCCGGCGAGGAAGCCGAACAGCACGAACGGCTCGTGGAAGGCGTGGAGGTGCGTGTAGGGCGGCGTGACGTGCCTGCCGTAGGGGCCGAGCCAGGCGCCGCCCTCGGGGCGGTCCGGGTGTGCGCCGAGGACGTGGTCGTAGGCGACGAGGCGGGTGTAGCCGAGGTCCTCGGCGGTCTGCGCGAAGTCGCGGATCGCGATCGGGTCCGTGCCCATCTCGTTCGTGGGAAAGACGACGCCCAGTTCCATCTCCACCCCCGTTCCGCGCCAGCGGTGCGGCGCGCCGGGATGGTACCGTAGCCGCGGCCCCCGCGGGCCGGACGCCCGCGCCGCACCCCCAGGCGGGCCGCGCGCGGGGGGGGGGGCCGGGGGTGGGGGGGGCGTTTACGGGGGGGCCCAAGC
>VXOS01000105.1 GCA_009839925.1 Chloroflexota bacterium | reverse complement strand
GGCGTAGGATGGACCGATGCGGGCGGCAACGGTTGCGATGCTCCTCGGGCTGGCGGGCCTGCTGCTGACGGGGCTCGCGGCGGCATGCGAGGACGGCGATGGCGACGAGCCGCCCGCGCAGACGGCGAGCCCTGCAGCGACAGCGACGGCCACGCCCACCCCGACGGCGACTGCCGCGGCCACACCCGCGCCGACGCGTGCGTCGACGGCGTCGACCGCGCCGCCTACGCCAACAGCCACACCGGCGGCGACAGCCACACCGGCGGCGACAGCCACGCCGGCGGCGCCGGCCCCGCCGGCGGCGACCCCAACGTTCGCCGCTACACCGACGCCGACACGCACACCGACACTGACACCCACACCCACGCTGACAGCGGCACCTACGCCGACAGCGACACCCAAGCCGACGGCCACCGAATCGCCCCCGCCCGCCCCCACCGCAACAGCCACGCCTGCGCCCTCATCGCCCGCTCAGGACCGGGCCGCGCTCGTTGCGCTCTACAACGCGACGGACGGCGCGAACTGGCTGACCAGCACGAACTGGCTGACCGATCGACCGATCGGCGAGTGGCACGGAGTCACGGTTGACGGCGCCGGCCGCGTCACGCAGCTGAACCTGTACAGGAATTGGTTGAGTGGGCCGATTCCAGCCGAGCTGGGCGCCCTCAGCAACCTGGAAGAGTTGGGTCTCAGCAGCCGCGCTGGGAAGGCTCGCCAAGCTGTCATGGCTGTATCTCGACGACAACCAGTTGAGTGGGCCGATCCCGCCTGAGCTGGGTGCCCTCACCAACCTGGAAGGCCTGAGTCTCAATCACAACGAGCTGAGTGGACCAATTCCGGCCGAGCTGGGAGCCCTCACCAACTTGTCGTTGTTAGGTCTCGACTACAACGAGTTGAATGGGTCAATCCCGGTCGAGTTGGGCGGTCTCAGCAACCTCTCGTGGCTGCATCTCCGCGGCAACGAGCTGAGTGGGCCGATTCCGGCCGAGCTCGGCGCCCTAAGCCACCTCGCAGAGCTGGGTCTCAGCGGCAACGAGTTGAGTGGGCCAATCCCGGCCGAGCTGGGCGCCCTCAGCAACCTGGAACGACTGTATCTCCACGGCAACCAGTTGAGTGGGCCGATCCCGGCCGAGTTGGGCGGCCTCGCCCACCTGTTGTGGCTGTATCTCCACGACAACCAGTTGAGCGGGCCGATCCCGCCTCAGCTGGGCGCCCTCGCCAACCTGGAAGAACTGATTCTGTATGGCAACCAGCTGAGCGGGCCAATCCCGGCCGAGCTGGGCGCGCTCACCCACCTGCAAGCCATGTATCTCCACGACAACCAGTTGGGTGGGCCGATTCCGGTCGAGCTTGGCGGCCTCAGCAACCTGCAACACCTGAGGCTCGCCGGCAACCAGTTGAGCGGGCCGATCCCGGCCGAGCTGGGCGGCCTCGCCAACCTGGTGTGGCTGCATCTCGACAACAACCAACTGAACGGGGCGATCCCACCCGAGCTGGGCCGCCCAACGAACCTGCGCCGGCTGCAGCTCAACCAAAACCAACTAAGCGGGGCGATTCCGGCCGGGCTGGGCGACCTCAGCAAACTGGAAGAGCTGAGTCTCTCCAACAACGAGTTGAGCGGGCCGATCCCACCCGAGCTGGGCGCTCTCAGCAACCTGCAACAACTGTGGCTCCACTTCAACCAGCTGACCGGACCGATCCCCGGCGAGCTTGGATCCCTCACCGACCTGACGTGGCTCGGTCTCCACTTCAACCAGTTGAGCGGGCCGATCCCGCCCGAGCTGGGTCGCCTCAGCAACCTGGAACGGCTGAGTCTCAGCAGCAACGAGTTGAGCGGGCCGATCCCGCCTGAGCTGGGCGCCCTCGCCGACCTGTCATGGCTGCATCTCAGCAACAACCAGTTGAGTGGATCGATCCCGGCCGAGCTGGGCGACCTCACCAACCTCGAATGGCTATTGCTCGCCGAGAATCAACTGAGCGGCTGCATCCCCGGTGGGTTAGGGGAGATGCCGGTCAACGACCTTGACTCGCTTGGGCTACCGCCCTGCAACTGAAGGAGGGGAGCCCACAGCCGAGGCGATCTCGCGCCGCACGGCCGCCCCGGCGGCCCTCGGACACCACCCCACGCCTACCTCGCGCGGCGCGCCTCCGGTAGGCTGTCTCGCGACCAGCGAGGCGACCGACCCCGGACCCACAGGACCGGCAGCGGAGGAGCGGCGATGGCGTCCGGTGCGCTCGACGGCGTGCGCGTGCTCGAGTTCTCCCAGATCGCCGCGGGTCCCTACTGCGGCGTCAACCTCTCCGACCTCGGCGCCGACGTCGTGAAGGTCGAGCCTCGCGAGGGCGAGCACTACCGCAACGTCGGCGCCGTCGTCCCCCGCGAGGGCAAGCGCTTCCAGTCCCTCAACCGGGGCAAGCGCGCCGTGGCGATCGACCTCAAGAGCGAGCGCGGCCAGGCCGTGCTGCACCGCCTGGTCCCGCGCTTCGACGTGCTGATGCACAACATGCGGCCCGGCGTCCCGGAACGCCTCGGCGTCGGCTACGAGCAGCTCGCCGCCCTCCACCCCGGCCTGATCTACTGCGAGATCAGCGCCTACGGCAGCGCGGGCCCTCGCGCCTTCGATCCCGCCACCGACGGCGCGATGACCGCCTACAGCGGCCTGATGTCCGTGATCGGCCGCGTCGACCACGAGGGCACCCCGCAGTACACCCGCCCGCCGATCGTCGACTACGCGACCGGGCTGACCTCGGCGATGGCGATCGCGAGCGCGCTCTACCACCGCGAGCGCACCGGCAACGGGCAGCTGATCCAGGCCTCGATGCTGCGCACCGCGCTCTCCCTGCTCGACTACCACGTGATGGACGAGCCGGTCAGCGACTCCGTGACGCGCGACCCGATGCTCGCCGAGATCGAGGAGGCGCGCGCCGCCGGCAAGCCCTACCGCGACCAGATGGCGATCCGCGACCGCCATCGCATCACCGAGGCCGGCCCGCCGCGCCTCTACTACCGCTCCTACCAGGCCCGCGACGGCGCGATCGCCCTCGGCTGCCTCACGCCGCCGCTGCGGGCCGCCGCCCGCGCCGTGCTCGGCGTCGACGACGACGGCGACAGCCCGGACTACGACTCGACGGACCCGGAGAACGAGACACGCTTCGAGGCGTGGAAGGCGCAGATCGAGCGCACGATGGGCGAGAAGACGGTCGCCGAGTGGATGGAGCTGTTCGAGGCGGGCGGCGTCCCCGCCTCGCCGGTGCGTTTCCCGGAGGACCTGCCGGAGGACGAGCAGGTGCGGGCGCTTGGCCTGATGTGGGATCTGAAGCACCCGATCACCGGGCCGCAGCGCGTCGCCGGGCCGGTGGTGCAGATGTCGGAGACGCCGACGGCCGTGCACGGCCCGGCCCCGGCCTACGCCGCCGACACGGACGAGGTGCTGCTGGAGCACGGATTCAGCGCCGAGGAACTGGCCTCGCTGCGCGAGGCAGACGTCATCGCATAGCACGCAATCGCGCGAGAGCGCCGGAAGGCGGAGGCGAACGATGGACTGGAGCGACAACGAGGAGCAGGCGGACTTTCGCGAGAAGGTGCGCAGCCTGATCGCCGAGCGCCTTCCGGCGCGCTACCGCACCGGCGGCGTCGGCGCGCATCGCCTCGAGCGCACCTGGGAGTTCGACCGCAAGTCCGAGGACCCCGATCGCCGCGAGGCGGCCGTCGCGTGGTCGGACGCCCTCGCCGAGCACCGCTGGGTCGCGCCGCACTGGCCGGAGGAGTACGGCGGCGGCGGGCTCAGCTCGATGGAGCAGTTCATCCTCAAGCAGGAGCTGGCCGGCTCCGGCGCTCCGGCCGTCGGCGGCTCCGGCACCAACATGCTCGGGCCGACGCTGATCCTCAACGGCACCGAGGAGCAGCGCCGCGAGCACCTGCCGCGCATCCTCTCCGGGGAGGTGACGTGGGCGCAGGGCTTCTCCGAGCCGGGGGCCGGCTCGGACCTCGCCTCGCTCACCACCAGCGCGCGCCGCGACGGCGACGACTACGTGATCAACGGGCAGAAGATCTGGACCTCGGCGGCGCACACCGCCGACTGGTTCTTCCTGCTCACCCGCACCGACCCGACCGCGCCGAAGCACCGCGGCATCTCCTTCCTGCTCGTCGACGGCCGGACGCCGGGCATCGGCGTCCAGCCGCTGGTCGACATGACCGACGTGCACTACTTCAACGAGACGTTCTACGAGGAGGTGCGCACGCCCGTCTCCAACCTCGTCGGCGAGGAGAATCGCGGCTGGTACGTCGCGATGAACCTGCTCGACTTCGAGCGCTCCAACATCGAGGGCGCGGTCTCGATGCAACGCGGCATCGAGAAGCTGCTGGCCTACTGCGCGAGCGAGGAGGGCGCGGCGAAGTCGCTGCTCGGGCGCGGGGAGACGCTGCGCGCCGAGGTCGCCGACCGCTACATCGAGACCGAGGTGATGTTCCAGTTCTCTGCGCGGGTGATCTCGATCCAGGCCGCGGGGATGGTCCCGAACTACGAGGCGTCGACCTCGAAGCTGTTCAACTCGGAGCTGCTGCAGCGGCTCTCGGCGACGAGCATCAAGACGTTCGGGCTGTACGGGCAGCTCTGGGGGCAGGGCACGGAGGACGGGCCCGAGAGCCCGTACGCCGCGCAGGGCGGCGCGCCGCCGTACAACTATCTGCGCGCCGTCCCCGCCACGATCCGCGGCGGCACCTCCGAGGTGCAACGCAACATCATCGCCACCCGCGGCCTCGGCCTGCCCCGAGGGTAAGTGGGCGCCGGGACTGTCCGGCTCCCCCGCCGCTTGCGGGAGAGGGTGGGGCGAGGGGGTCCGAGCGCGGCCGGGATCACAGCGCCGACCTGCGATAGGCTGTCTCACGCTGTGGTTCACAGGTAAGGAGCAACGGTGTGAGGATGCAACTGGTGACACGCGCATGGCTCCTCGTGGTGCTACTGCTCCTCACCGCAGCGCTCGCCCTCGCCGCGTGTGGGGATGGCGACGACGATGGTGACGGGGACGAGCCCGACACGCCCGAGGCGATCGTCGGCTCGCTCAAGGAGAACGCCGAGGCGTTCGAGTACGAGATCGGCAGGCCCGGCGGAACCATCACCTCGTCCACGATCGGCGAGCCGCTCACCTTCAACCTCGCGATCGCGAACGACGCCTACTCCTCGGGCCTGCTCAGCCTGCTCTTCGACGGCCTCACCGAGGTCTCGTGGCTGACCGACGAGGTCGAGCCCTCGCTGGCGGAGTCGTGGGAGCACTCGGAGGACGGGCTGACCTGGACCTTCAACCTGCGCCGTGATGTCGCCTGGCACGATGGCCAGCCGTTCACCGCCCACGACGTCGAGTTCACCTTCAACCGCATCATCTACAACGAGGAGATCCCCGCCAGCTCCCGCCCGTCCTTCATCTTCCGCTTCCTCGACGACAACGGGGAGTGGGTCGAGGACACGATGACCGTCACGGCGGTGGACGACTTCACCGTCCGCTTCGAGCTCCCGACGTCGTTCGCGCCCTTCATCCGCTCGATGGGCACGGCGATCTACCCGCGCCACATCCTGGAGCCGCACGTCGAGGACGGTACGTTCACCGAAGTCTGGGACGTCGACGCCGATCCGACGACGGTGATCGGCACCGGGCCGTTCACAATCGAGAGCTACGAGCCGGGCGAGCGCGTGGTGCTGAAGCGCAACCCCAACTACTGGCTGAAGGACGCCGAGGGCAACAGCCTTCCCTACATCGAGACCATCGTGCACCTGCTCGTCGAGGACATCGAGGCGGAGCTCGAGCTGTTCAAGGCGGGCGACACCGACGTGCACGGCGTCACCGGCGAGGAGTACGCGGGCCTCAAGCCGCTCGAGGAGGAGGGCAACTTCGCCATCCACCGGCGCGGCCCGGGCTTCGGCACCACGTTCCTGGTCTTCAACCAGAACCCCGGCTCCAACGCGGAGAGCGGCGCGCCCTACGTGGCTCCGGAAAAGCTCGCGTGGTTCGCCAACCAGCAGTTCCGGCAAGCGGTCGCGCATGCCATCGACAAGGAGCGGATCGTCGCCGAGGTCATGCATGGCCTCGGCTACCCGCAGTGGGCCCACATCAGCCCCTCCGCCGGCGACTTCCACAACCCCGACGTGCGCAAGTACGAGTACGACGTGGAGGCGGCCAACGACCTGCTCGATGCGCTCGGCTGGACGGACCGCGACGGCGACGGCGTGCGCGAGGACGGCGAGGGCAACCCGATCGCGTTCTCGCTCGCCACGAACGAGGGCAACAGCGTCCGCGAGCGAGTGGCGGCGCTGATCGCCGAGGGGCTGGCCGAAGTCGGCCTCGCAGCGGACTACCGGGCGATCGAGTTCGGCGAGCTGGTGGGCCAGCTGACCACCTCCTACGAGTGGGAGGCGATCGTGATCGGCCTGACCGGCGGGACAGAGCCGCACGGCGGCACGAATGTCTGGCACAGCAGCGGCCCCCTGCACATGTGGAATCCGGGCCAGGAGGAGCCGGCGACGGACTGGGAGGCGCAGATCGACGAGCTCTACATCCTCGGCAGCCAGGAGCTCGATCGCGAGAAGCGCGCGGAGCACTACCGCCAGGCCCAGGCGATCGCCGCCGAGCAGGCGCCGCTGATCTACACGACGCTGTCCGAGCGCCTCAGCGCCGTGCGCAACGTCTTCGGCAACACCACGCCGACGCTCTACGGCATCTGGGACATCCGCTACCTCTACCGCACGGACTAGCGAGGCCCGGCGGCAGCCCCGTCAGCTGACGCGGCTGCCGTAGCCGACGATGCGGAAGGCGACGCGACGCGCGATCTGCTCGCGGCGCAGGGCCGGGAGCGACGCGAGGTGCGCCTCGTAGTCCGTCTCGATCGCGTGCGCCAGTTGCGCCTCGGCGCGGCCGTCGAGGGCGACGTGCAGCTCCAGGATCACCTGCGTCTCGTTCGTCTCGCCGCCCAGCTCGCGGTAGGCGAAGGTCAGCTCCGCGCCGGACCAGCGAGGCGGCAGCGCCGTTTGCACGCTGGCGATCAGCCGCTCCAGCGCCGCCCAGCCGCCCGGCACGTCGAACAGCGCGTCGACGGCGCGCGGGTCGGCCGGCACATCGAGGCTGTCGGGGGTGCTCATCCGCCGGTCCTCCTGGTACCAGCGGAAGAACAGCACGGCGAGCGCCGCGATCACCATGAAGCTGCCGATGATCCAGAGCGTGAAGCCGGCCACCTGCTGGTCGCCGTGGGCGGTGACGTCGGCCCAGACGCGCGGGGCGGCCTCGTAGACGTCGTAGAGGGGATCGTCGCGGAAGAGGTAGAAGGCGCCCACGACCTTCGGGAAGACGAACGGCGCGACGAGGTAGAGCATCCCCACCAGGTAGGGCGGGCGATGGCGGCCGGCGAGCGGACCGACCAGCGGCGACCAGAGCGCGACGGCGGCGGCGAGCCAGGCCGCCGTGATCGCGAACGAGCCCCAGGGCGAGGGCCGCAGCGCGTCCACCACCACTGGCAGGTGAGTGATTGCGAGCGCGATCCCGAAGGTCGCGCCGCCCACCACGGGTGAGCCGAGGGCGCGCCGCAGGCGCTGCATGGCGTGGTCGCGGAGTCCGCTCGGCGGCTGCTCCGGGCGCGGCCGGCCTCGCGGCAGGCCAAGCAGCAGCAGCGGCGCCGCTGCGAGCGTGATCAGCAGGTCCTGCAGCGCGTTCGCGCTCGCCAGGTAGCCGGCGGCGAGCGCGCCGAGCGGCCAGTCGAGGGCGGCCCACAGCATCACCAGTCCGGCGGCGAAGAGCACGATCTGGTCGGCGCTGACCTCGGGGTCGCCCGTGCGGCGGCGGCCGGGGCGCAGCGACCGCACCCGGAGGGCGTAGGCGCACCCGAACGCGATCAGCAGCAGCCAGACGGCGGGGTAGGGGGTCCAGCCCCAGTCCCAGGCTGCGCCTCCCGCGCTCGGCCACCAGCTCACGGTCGTGCTCCCGCCCCCGCCGCCTCGTGCGCGTCCGAGTCTGCGCCGTGGCGCGCGCCCCCGCTACCCGCGCGCGAGGTCGACCCGCTCGCCGCGCAGCAGCACGAGGTCCGGCCGCTCGAGCAGCTCGGGCGACTCGCGCGGGTCGTCCGCAAACCAGACGAGGTCGGCGGGCGCGCCGTCCTCGAGGCCGGGCTCGCCGAGCAGCTCGCGCGCGGCGCTCGAGGCGGTCGCGAGGGCGTCCGCGGGCTCGAGGCCCGCCTGCTGGAGGCGCGCGACCTCGCGCGTGACGGGCTCGACGCCGTCGGTGCCGGCGAGCAGCGGCACGCCGAGGCGCCGGGCGCGCACGATCAACGGCTCGATGCGATCGATCGCGTCGCGCAGCCAGCGGTCGACGGCTTTGCTTGGCGGCCGTCCGCGCCCGCCCGCCGCCATGTCCAGCATCATCTCGTCGAGGGCGAGGGTGGGCGTCCAGGCGATACCGTGCCGCGCCAGCTCCTCGACCAGCCCCGCGTCGAGGCCCCAGCCGTGCTCGATCGAGTCGACGCCCGCGGCGACGGCGGTGGCGGCGGCCTCGTGGGTGAAGGCATGCACGGCGATACGCGCGCCGGCCGCGTGGACGGCCTCGGTCGCGGCGCGCAGCTCCGGCTCACGGTAGTTCACCATGCCCGGCACGCCGTCGACGGCCGGGGCGAAGTGCGGCGGGAAGTTGTCGAGGATCACCTTCACCCAGGGCGAGTGCTGGTCGCGCGCGCGATGGGTCGCGTGCGCCTCCAGCTGCTCGGGCGCGGTCGGCTCCTGGATGCCGGTGAAGACTCCGGCCGGGGCGAGCGGCTGGCCCGAGGCGATCACCGGCGGCAGGCCGTCATCGCGCGGCAGTCCGAGCGTGGCCGGGCGCTCCGCCTCGCGGCGCGTGAACGCACCCATGTCGCGCAGCAGCAACACGCCGCGCCGCAGGAAGTCGCCGCGGTTGCGGTCGACGACCTCGCGCGACCCGGCAGGCAGATCCTTGTAGTCGCGATTCGTGACGAGGTGGACGTGGGCATCGACGAGGCCGGGGAGCACGTAGCCGCCCTCGGGCGCGAGCGGCTCGGCGCCGTCGATCGGGCGGGTGCGGACGCGCCCGCCGGCAACCCAGAGGTCGCACGGCGTGTCGCCGTAGGGCAGCATCGTCGCCCGCAGGTGGAAGGCGGCCGGCGGCATTCGCCGATGGTACGCGCGGGGACGGTCGAAGGCAGCCGTCCGCGCGGCGATCCGGGCGAAGATCGTCACGATGCGAGGCGCGAAGGGTTGAAAGGCGATCCCCAAAGCGGGAGACTGTGAGGGAGAACCGCGTCGCTCGGACCCGGGCGTGCGGCCGGGGTGAGCGTTGCGGGCTCATTGGGGGACCGACATGGGACTGCTGCAAGGGCTCGGACGGCTGTTCGGTGGGCAGATCGCAGATCAGGTAGCGGCGCAGAGTGCGGAACCCCTGGAGTATCCCGCCGCCATCTCACTCGAGGGCGTCACCCTGACGCTGCGCTTCCTGGAGCGCGACGACCGCGAGGCGATGCTCGACTTCGCGCGCAAGCTGCCCACGCACGACCTGCTCTTCCTGCGCCGTGACATCACGGACCCGTCCAACGTCGATCAGTGGATCCAGGACATCGAGGAGGGCTACTACACGACCATCGCGGCCGTCCGCGACGACGTCATCGTCGGCTACACCTCGGTGGCCACGGATCGCCTCGGCTGGACGCGGCACGTCGCCGAGCTGCGCGTGCTGATCTCGCATGAGATGCGCGGCAAGAACCTCGGGCGGCTGCTCACCGAGCAGGCCTTCGCCTTCGCCAAGCAGCGAGGCGTGAAGAAGATGATGGCGCAGATGACCACGGACCAGGAGGCCGCCGTCAAGGTCTTCAGCCGCATGGGCTTCCAACGCGAGGCGCGCCTGCGCAACCAGGTCATGGACCGCGACGGCGCACTCCACGACCTGCAGATCATGAGCCTCGACGTCGATGAGTTTCAGGCGAAGATCGACGTGATGCTGCTCAGCGCGCAGAACGAGTTCCTGGGCATCTAGCGCAGCCGTAGTCCCCGGCGAGCGCCGCGATGCCGCTGACCACCGCCGACCGCATCGAGATCCTCGAGTTGCTCGGGCGCTACGCCCACGCGATCGACACGGGCGACGGCGAGGCCTACGCCGACTGCTTCACCGACGACGGCGTGATCGAACTGCGCCGCGCGGGGCTGCACGTGCAGGGCCGCGAGGCGCTCATTGAGTTCGCGCGCGGCGACCACGCGCGATCGGGCGCCGCGCGCCACATGACGAACAGCCCGATCATCGAGGGCGACGGCGACGAGGCGACGATGCGCGTCTACCTGCTGCGGCTCTACCAGGACCGCTCGCAGGACGCCGAGCGCGGCATCGGCCCGGTCGGCCTCTACCACGACACGCTGCGCCGCGTGGGCGGACGCTGGCGCTTCGCGCTCCGCGAGGTGTTCGTCGACCCGCAGCGCTGACTTCCCGGCTCACCGGCACAGGCGCTCCGGCCGCCGCCGGGCAGCGAGACCAGCAGCAGCGGGCGGACGCTACCTCGAGTGCGGGGCGATGCCCGTGACCGCGGTCTCAACGCGATAGACCGAAGTGTTCGCAGTCAGATAGAGCGTCGACCAGTCCGGCCCGCCGAACGCGAGGTTGGCGGCGTGCTCGGCGGTCTCGAAGACGCCGAGCAGCTCGCCCTCCGCGCTGAGCACCCAGACGCCGCCGGCGCCCGTGCTCCAGAGCCGCCCGTCCGTGTCCACCTTCATGCCGTCCGGGACGCCGGTGCGCTCGTCGCGCTCCATGTCGGCGAAGAGCGTGCGATCGCCGAGGCTGCCGTCGGCGTTGACCTCGTAGCGCCAGATCTTGCGCTGCTCGCTCGAGTCGGCGATGTAGAGCAGCGACTCGTCGGGGGAGAAGGTCAGCCCGTTCGGCTTCTCGATGCGGTCCTCGAGGAGGCTGACGGCGCCGTCCGGCGCGATGCGGTAGACGCCCTGGAAGTCCAGCTCGCGCGCGACGGGCTCCGGGTTGCGGCGGTAGCCGTAGTCCGGGTCCGTGAAGTACACCGCGCCGGAGCTATGCACGACGACGTCGTTCGGGCTGTGCAGGCTCTTGCCCTCGAAGGAATCGATCAGCGTCTCCGTCCCGCCCCCGTAGGCGGTCTTCGCGACGCGGCGGCCGAAGTGCTCGCAGGTGAGCACGTTGCCATCGAGGTCGAGCGTGTTGCCGTTGCCGTGGTTGCTGGGCTCGCGGAACACCTCGGCGGTGTCGTTGCCCGGCCGCCAGCGGTGCGTTCGGTTGAGATGGATGTCGCTGAACACGAGACAGTTGTCGCTCGCGATCCACACCGGGCCCTCCGTGAAGTTGAAGCCCGTGCAGACGCGCTCCTCCTCCGAAGAGACGAACAGCGCCGAAAGCCCGTTGTCCTGCTGGATGTCCATTGTCTGCCTCCTTCGCGTGGCGTGCCTGACTAAATCTGCGCGTAGCCCGAACCGGGCTCGTCCGCCATGTGTCCTCGAGGGTTCTCGATCCGCCCGTACTCGGCGAGCAGCTGCTGGCTGTAGCAGACGCGTCCCGCGACGCGCTCGACGGGCTCGGTCGCGAGCAGCACGACGGCTTCGGCCATCAGGCTGCCCGGCTCCGAGTCCGGGTCTCCCTCGGCGATCACGTTGTGCAGCACCGTGCCGGGCGTGGCGACCGGCAGCGAGGGCGAGACGGCGGAGACGGCGACGCCGAAGCGCGTCACCTCCTCGGCCAGGCCCTGCGTGAAGCGCTCCAGCGCCGCCTTCGTCGAGCCGTACTCGACCCGGCCCTTCGGCGGCGGCCCCGGATAGGGCCCGCGGCCGGGCCCGATCGCCGAGGCGGAGGAGATGTTCACGATCGCCCCGCCGCCGCGCTCGATCATCGAGGGCAGCACGGCCTGGCAGAGCATGAACGGCGCGTGGACGTTGACCTGGAAGGCGCGCATCCAGCGGTGCGGCGGGTAGTCCACGAGCTGCGTGAAGTAGGTGAGCACCGCGTTGTTGACGAGCACGTCGATCGGACCGTAGGCCTCGACGGCGCGCTCGACGAGGCCGGCGCACTCCTCGGGCTCGGAGAGGTTCGCCGCAAGCCCCGTCGCCTCGCCACCCACTTCCCGGATGTTGCCGACGGTGCGTTCGAGGGAGCCTTCGAGCATGTGATCGCCCTCGCTGAGCGTGCGGGCGGCGCAGGCGACGCGGCCGCCCTCCGCGCCGAGGCGCTCGGCGATCGCCTGGCCGATGCCGCGGCTGGCGCCGGTCACGAGCACGGTCTTGCCGTCGAGCAGGCCCACGGGTGTCCTCCCTCTCGCTGTGCTACTGATGCCGCGCGAGGAAGTCCGCGACGGCGGCGTTGAAGCCCGCGGGCTCCTCGAAGTAGACGGAGTGGCCGCAGTCCGCGAACTCGCGGTACTCGGAGCCGGGGATCGCCTCGTGCAGCCGGCGCATCGAGGCGGGCGGCGTCAGCGGGTCGTCCGTGCCGACGATCAGCAGCGTCTGCCCGCCGGGCACGCCGAAGACCGCACCGACCCCGCCGCCGGCGAG
>VXOS01000175.1 GCA_009839925.1 Chloroflexota bacterium | reverse complement strand
GGCGTCGCTCGGGCTCAGCTCGCCCCGCGCGACCCGCGCCAGCAGCTTATCCAGTTGAGTTCCGGCGGCGCCCAGGTCCCACCCCCCCCGGCGCCAGCCCGCGACTCCGCGGGCGCGGGGCCGTCGGCCGCCGCTGCGCTAGACTACAGCGGCGGCGGCCCACGGCGGACCCCGCCGCCGCGCGAGGACGAGCGATGGACGAGCAGCACGGACGCGACCTCGATGACCGGGCGGACGAGCTGCGCCGCCTGCTCGCGGAGCTTCCGAGGGCCGTCGTCGCCTTTTCCGGCGGCGTCGACTCGAGCCTGCTCGCCGCCGCCGCCGTCGAGGCGCTGGGCGATCGCGCGCTCGCCGTGACCGGCGTCTCGCCCTCGCTCGCGCCGAGCGAGCGCGAGGAAGCGCGTCGCGTCGCCGCCGCGATCGGCATCGCGCACCGCGAGATCGAGACGCACGAGATCGACCGTCCCGGCTACGTCGAGAACTCGCCGGAGCGCTGCTTCGAGTGCAAGGACGAGCTCTACTCGCTGCTCGACGCGCTGGCCCGCGAGGACCTCGGAGACGCCGTGGTCCTCGACGGAGCGAACGCCGACGACAGCGGCGACTTCCGGCCCGGGCGGCGCGCCGCGCGGGCGCACGGCGTGCGCAGCCCGCTCGCGGAGGCGGGCTTCACGAAGGCCGATGTGCGCGCGCTCGCGAAGCGCCTCGGCGTGCCGACCTGGGACAAGCCGGCGATGGCCTGCCTCGCCTCGCGCATCCCCTACGGCAGCGAGGTGACGCCGGAGAAGCTGAGCCAGATCGCCACGGCCGAGCTGGCGCTGCGCAAGCTCGGCCTGCGCGAGCTGCGCGTCCGCCACCACGACCGCGTCGCCCGCGTCGAGCTCGGTCCCGAGGAGCTGGCGAGCGCCCTCGCCGAGCCGTTGCGCTCGCAGATCGTCGCCGCCGTGAAGAGCGCGGGCTTCGCCTACGTGGCCGTGGACCTCGAGGGCTTCCGCTCGGGCTCGCTGAACGAGGTGCTCCCGCTCACGATCGCCGCGAGCGCGGAGACGCCGTAGCTCCGAGGGCACCGAGGAAGGCGGCGGCGTGGTGCGATCCGGGTCCGGCCTGCGCGACCGCTACTGCATCGTCGGCGTCGGCGAGACCGAGTACTCCCGCTGGTCCGGCCGCACGACGCTCTCGATGGCCTGCGAGGCGATCGTCACGGCTGCCGCCGACGCCGGCATCGCCGTCGACGAGATCGACGGGCTGGCCAGCCACCAGGCGACGGCCGGAGACTCCTGCGGCAACGCCGAGGTCGCCTCGGCGCTCGGCATCCGCACCAACATGGGTGTCGACATCCTCGGCGGCGGCAACAGCATCGGGCAGCTCGTCGCGCAATCGATTGCGCTGATCGAGGCGGGCTACTGCGAGACGGTGGCGGTCTGGCGCTCGATGAACGGGCGCTCCGGGCTGCGCATGGGCGGCGGCGCCGCGACGCGCGGCGGGGAGGCGCCGAGGCCGCAGCCGGTCGCCGCGGCGGGGCGAGGGCAGTACCAGGTTCCGTTCGGCATCCGTGGCGCGCCGACGATCTACGCCTTCGAGGCCATGTCCTACCTCCAGCGCTACGGCTACAACACGCTGCACATGGCCGATCTCGCGGTGACGCAGCGCTTCGCCGCCACCCTCAACCCGAAGGCGACACGCCGCGAGGCGATCAGCATCGACGACCACCAGAACTCGCGCTGGATCGCGAAGCCGTTCCGGCTGCTCGACTGCTGCCAGGAGAACGACGTGGCGGGGGCGCTGATCGTGACCTCCGCGGAGCGCGCGGCCGACCTCGAGCAGCCGCCGGTCTACATCATGGGCGGCTGCGCGCGCGCCTCCACCCACAACCCGAGCTGGACCTGGGGCCGCCCCGACATGACCGAGGGCTGGGGCAAGTTCGTGCGTGAGCGCTCCTTCGGCAGCGCGGGCATTGGCCCCGAGGACGTCGACATCGTCACGATGTACGACAACTTCACGACCACGCCGATGATGTACCTCGAGGCGTTCGGCTTCTGCGGCGAGGGCGAGGGCGGCGACTTTGTCGGGGGCGGGCGCATCCACCTCGACGGCGAGTTGCCGCAGAACACCAACGGCGGCCAGCTCTCCGAGGGCTACGCGCACGGCATCGGCTACCTGATCGAGAGCGCGCGCCAGCTGCGCGGCCGCACCGACGACCTGTGCGCGGGCTGGCGGCAGGGGGAGCACACGTACGATCGCGCGCTGGGCTGCCGTCAGGCCCTCGCGCGCGAGGATCGCCGCCGCCGCGCGCGGGGCGAGCCCGTCGAGCACCCGAGCCCACCGAGCGTCGCCTTCTGCGCGGGCGGCGGCGGCGCGCAGCAGGGCTGGACCGTGGTGCTGCGCCGCTAGGAGGACCGGAGGCAGATGCAGGGAACCGTCGACTACTCGCTGATCGCGCTGCAGCCCGACCCGGACTCGGAGGAGTTCTGGGCGGCGGCCCGCGAGCAGCGGCTGCTCGTGCGCGCCTGCTCGGACTGCGGGCAGCGCTGGTATCCGCCCGCGCCGCTCTGCCCGCGCTGCCGCTCCTTCAACCTCGAATGGCACGAGGCCGAGGGCCGGGGCGTGATCGCCAGCTACGTGGTCGTCGCGCACTCCGTGCTCCCCGCCTTCCGCCCCGCCGCGCCCTACGTCGTCGCCCTCGTCGAGCTGCCGGACTGCGCGAACGAGGACGGCGAGCCCGTGCGGCTGGCCGGCCTGCTGCTCGACGGCGAAGAGGCCGCGGGGGTGGGCGTGGCGGTCGAGGTCGCCTGGGAGGAGGCGCCGGACGGCGCCTACACCGTCCCGGCCTGGCGCGCCGTCGCGACGCCCGAGGGCGCCCCGGTGTGGCGGCTCGACGCGGAGCTGGAGCGATCGGAGGCGCCGGCATGACCAAGCGGCTCGCGCTCGAGGGCATCCGCGTCGTCGACCTCAGCTGGGTGCGCGCCGGGCCGTGGGCGACGCGCATCCTCGCGACGCTTGGCGCGGACGTGATCAAGGTGGAGTGGCCGCAGGCCGGGACGGTCCACCACCAGGACCGCTTCACCACCGTCGGGATGCCGGAGGACGCCGTACCCGGCCTCGAGGGCAACCACTGGTTCGTCGAGAAGCACATGGACAAGCGCAGCGTCACGATGAACCTGCGCGACGAGCGGGCGCGCGAGCTGCTGAGGCGGCTGCTCGCCGAATCCGACGCGGTGCTGGAGAACTTCACCTCGCGCGTGATGCAGCGCTGGGGCCTCGGCTACGAGCAAATGCGCGAGCTGAACCCCGGCCTCGTCTACGTCTCGATGTCCGGCCTGGGCCACATCGGCCGCGATCACCCCTACCGCACGTTCGGGCCGAGCGCGCAGGCGCTCTCCGGGCTGACGTTCCTCTCCGGCCTGCCGGACCGGCCGCCCGCCGGCTGGGGCTGGTCCTACCTCGACGACACGGGGGGCATCTTCGGCGCGATCGCGATCCTCAGTGCGCTGCGGCAGCGCAGGCGCACCGGGCGCGGCCAACACATCGACGTCTCGCAGGCCGGGCTCGGCATCGGACTCGCGGGCTCGGCGATCCTCGACGCGACCGTGAACGGGCGGCCCGCGCGCCGCGAGGGGTTCCCGCCCGGCAACCGCGCGCACTGGCCCGGCACCCCGCTGCTCCACAACTACCGGGGCGCCATCGCTGCCCCGCACAACGCCTACCGCAGCGCCGGCGGCGGCTACAACGACTGGTGCGCCATCGTCTGCCGCGACGACGCCGACTGGGTGGCGTTGCAGGAGGTGATGGGCTCGCCGGAGTGGGCGGCCGAGGCGCGCTTCGAGAGCCTCGAGGGGCGGCTCGAGCACCAGCAGGAGCTCGACGAGCGGATCGAGGCGTGGACGCTGACCCTCGGCAAGTACGAGCTGGCCGAGCGCTGCCAGGCGGCGGGCGTGCCGGCGATGCCCGTGCAGAGCAACGAGAATCGCGTCGAGCACGACCCGCAGATCCGCCAGCGCGGCCTCTTCTCGTACCACCCGCACCCGGTGCTGGGCGAGCGGGGCTACCAGAACCTGCCGTGGCAGTCCGCGGTCAACGAGACCACGGCGCGGCGCATCGCGCCGTTCGCCGGCGAGCACAACCGCGAGGTGCTGTGCGGCATGCTCGGCCTCAGCGAGGAGGAGTTGCGCGCCGGCTACGACGACGGCTGGCTCTGGCCGCCGAGCGAGCCGCTCGAGCCCTACCTGCTCGACGAGGCGGCCGAGGCCGGGACGGAGGAGGCGTCATGAGCGAGGACCGTCCCTTTGCCGACCTGCGTGTCGTCGAGCTGGGAGGGGAGGCGAGTCGCTGGTGCGGCCGCCTGCTCGCCGAGATGGGTGCCGACGTGATCAAGGTCGAGCCGCCCGGCGGCTCGGACGAGCGCAACGTGGGCCCCTACTACCGCGACGAGCCGCACCGCGAGCGCTCGCTCTCCTTCTGGCACTACAACTGCGGCAAGCGCGGCGTCACGCTGGACCTCGAGGATCCGCGCGGCGCGGAGCTCTTCCGCACGCTCGTCGGCGGGGCCGACGTGCTGCTGGAGACCACGCGGCCCGGCACGCTGCCGGCGCTCGGCCTCGGGCCGGAGGAGCTGCGCGGCGCGGACCCGGAGCTGATCTATTGCTCGCTCTCGCCGTTCGGGCAGGAGGGGCCGTGGCGCGACTACGTCGCGACGGACCTCGTGCACATGGCCGCCGGCGGGCAGATGGCCTCCTCCGGCTACGACGAGGACGAGGCCCCGGACGCCCCGCCGATCGCGCCGGGCGGCGGCAACGCCTGGCACATCGGTGGCCACTACGCGCTGCTGGCGATCGCCACGGCGCTGCTCGATCGTGAGTTCACGGGCGAGGGACAGTTCCTCGACGTCTCGATCCACGACGCCTGCGCGCTGACGACGGAGATGGCGGTGCCGATCTACTTCGCCACCGGGCGCGAGCTGCGGCGGCAGACGGGCCGCCACGCCGCGTGGTCGCTGCCGCGCCCGCGTACGCAGTTCCAGTGCGCCGACGGCAAGTACGTGAACGCGATGTTCAACCAGCGGCTCTCGCCTCCGCAGCTGCGCAGCATCGGCGAGTGGCTGGACCAGTACGGAGCGGCGGACGACCTGCTGGACGAACGCTTCGCGGAGCAGCAGCAGATCGTGGAGGAGCAGAACCACATCAGCGACGTGCTGCGCGACTTTTTCCCGAACGTGCCCGCCGAGGAGGCCTACCGGGGCGCGCAGGAGCGCAGCCACGCCTGGGGCGCGGTGCGCAGCCTCGACGAGATCCTCCCGGACCCGCACTGGGAGGACCGCGGCTACTGGCAGGAAATCGAGCACCCCGAGCTGGGCGAGCGCTTCCGTTACTCCGGCGCCTGGGGCATCTGGTCCGAGACCGCGCTCGGCACCACCCGCCGTGCCCCGCTCACCGGCGAGCACAACGCCGAGGTCTACGGCGCGCTCGGCCTCGACGCGGAGGAAATCGAGGCGCTGCGCCGCGACGGGGTTATCTAAGCGCGGTCAGAGGGGATTGCGCCAGCGCAGTCCGGGGAAGCGTCCGAAGTCCATGTCGGCCGAGTGGACTTCGGCCTGGTACTCCATCGCAAGCGCCGCGATGTGCGCGTCGGTCACGAGGTTCCCGCCAACTCCGACCGCGACCAGGTGCTCGCGCATGAACGTCAGGTGCTCGGCGCCCGGGTTGAGTGGCGTGATGTGCGGGAACTCGAACCACCCGCGTACGAAGTCGACCGCCTGCGCTGGGGCCGGTGGCCGTCGGACCGCCCGGGGATTGGTGATCACCCGCACGAATCCGGCCGAGACTGCCCATGCGATCCCGACTCGCTCAAAGCCGTTCACCAGGTCTTCCCACCAGAGTCGGGCGGCGTCGTGCTCGGCGAAGCCGTCGTAGTGGGCGTAGAGCAAGAGGTTGGTGTCGGGGACGATCACGGGTTGCTGTGGCTGCTACGGCGCTGGACCTCGAAGAAGTGCTCCATGTCAAGGTCGTCGAGGAACTCCTTCACCTTCAGCGGATCGAAGCCGGGGGCGAGCTCGCCGTGGATTGGGTTGACGCGGTACCGGCGGCGCGGCTTCTCGCTGGCCGTTGGAGACATGCCGCGTCGAAGCGTCTCGTTGACGACCTGCTTGAACGGCTTGTCGTGCAACCGCGCCTGCTCGCGCAGGAACTCCCCGACATCGTCGTCCAGCGTGAGCGTTGTCCGCATGGAGACATCATGATGTATCTGCGATATGATGTCAAGATGTCCGCACTGCTCGTCCGCCACCAGCCGCTACCATTGTCGGCGCGAAGCACGGAGGCGTGACATGCCCACTCCCGCACGAGTCGTCGTCTGCCCACAGGGCCCCGGCCCGCTGCGCATCGAGGATGTCGAGCTGCCCGACCCCGGGCCGCACCAGGTCGTGGTGAAGCAGCTCGCGAGCGGCGTCTGTCACTCGCAGCTGCACCAGATGCATGGCCCTCGGGAGCGCCAGCAGCTGCTCGGCCACGAGTCGACGGGCGTCGTGCTCGCCGCCGGTTCCGAGGTGAGCCATGTCCGCGAAGGCGACCGGGTGATGGTGACCTGGGTGGTGCGCGAACCCGAGGCGTCCCGGCTGCCGGAGATGGCGAGCCTGACGCTCGGCGACGGCAGCGTTGCCTACTCGCAGAACACGTTCACCTGGGCCGACCACACGGTGGCCGATGAGCAGTTCGTCGTCCTGCTGCCGGACGACGCGCCCACCGACGTGACGGCGATCATCGGCTGCGCGGTGATGACGGGCGCCGGCGCCGTGTACCACACCGCGGGCGTGAAGCGCGGCGAGAGCGTCGCCGTCTTCGGCGTGGGCGGCGTCGGCCTCTCCGCGATCGCCGCCGCGGCCGTCGTCGGCGCGGACCCGATCATCGCCGTCGACCTCAGCGAGGAGAAGCTGGACTTCGCGAAGCGCTTCGGCGCGACGATCGGCGTCAACGCCTCGGAGGTCGATCCCGTCGCGCGCATCCACGAGCTGACCCCCCGGCCCGACCAGCTGAGGCTCAACAACGAGCCGGTCACGGGCGTCGACTACGCCTTCGACTGCATCGGCGTGCGCCAGACGATGGAGCAGATCATGCCGGCGGTGCGCGGCGGGGTGATCGGCCGCAGCACGGGCGGGACGGCCGTGCTCGTCGGCGTGCCTCAGACGCCGGTCGAGCTCGACGCGCGCGACATGCTGATCGCGGAGAAGAAGTACATCGGCAGCATCGGCGGCTCCTGCCGCCCGGACCGCGACTTTCCGATGTTCCTGCGCTGGTACCACGAGGGCGAACTGGACCTCGACGCGCTCGTCACCGCGCGCTACCCGCTCGACGCCATCAGCGAGGCGACGGACGCGCTCGAGGCCGGCGAGATCTCGGGCCGCTCGATCCTCGAACTGGACTAGCGGGAGCGACCGCCGGCCAGTGCGGCGCCGCTCGCCCACGCGATGAGCCTCCCGTTGTGGCTGCGCCGGCCGCGCGAGGTCTACTACGGCTGGTGGCTGCTCGCCGGCTCGATCGCCGCGATGGCGCTCGGGAGCGGCGTCTCCTTCTGGGCGTTCGGCCTCTACATCGGGCCGCTCGAGGATGAGTTCGGCTGGTCCCGCGGCGAGGTCTCCGGCGCGCTCTCGGTGGGCGTGTTCAGCGGCGGCCTCGCCGGTCCGCTGGTGGGGCGCTGGATCGACACGCGCGGACCGCGCGAGGCGATCCTGATCGGCGCGGTGACCACCGCGCTGAGCTACGGCCTGCTCGCGACGACGAGCGAGCTGTGGCAGTGGTACCTCTACTCGGCGGTCAACGGCGTGTTCCGCCAGATGATGTTCTTCATCCCCTTCCAGGCGCTGATCTCGAGGTGGTTCGATCGCCGGCGCGGGATCGCGCTCAGCATCCTCGGGACGGGGTTCGCGCTCGGTGGCGTCCTTGTGGTGCCCGTGATGCGGTGGGTGATCGACACCTGGGGCTGGGGGCCGTCGTTCATCTTCTCCGGCGTCGTGATCGTGCTGCTCTACCTGCCGCTCGGCGCGTTGCTGGTGCGCAACCACCCCTCGGACGTGGGGGCCCAACCGGACGGTGCTCCGGCGCCCGCGGATCAGCCCGTCGAGCCGAGCGAGGCCGCATCCCGGCTGACCGGACTGACGCTGCGCGCGGCGCTGGCGACGCCGCACTTCTGGCTGGTCGGGCTCGGGTTCACGTTCCTGTTCTTCGGGATGTTCGGGATGCTGGTGCACCAGATTCCGCTCTACGTCTCGCTCGGGGTGCCGCGCGACACGGCGGCGCTGATCGTCTCGGCCACGGCGGCGCTGGGGATGGGCTCGCGGCTGGCCTTTGGGCTGATCGTGGACCGCGTGAGGCGCTTCGAGCACCTGGTGATCGCGATGTGCGCCTGCCTTGCGGGTGCGCTGGTTGCGCTGCTGCTGGACTCGAGCGCGGCCGGTATCTCGGTGTTCGTGGTGCTGTGGGTGTGCGGCACGGGCGGCGGCCCGATCATCGAGGCGATGCTGCTGACGAGGATGTTCGGCCTCGCCCACTTCGCCACGCTGCTCGGCGCGATGCTGGTGCTCGAGGAGTTCGGCCTGGTCGTAAGCCCGGTGATCGCCGGCTGGATCTTCGACGTGACGGGCAGCTACGACCTCGCGCTGGTGATGTTCGTCTGCTCGTTTGGCCTCAGCGCGCTGTTCTTCGCCATTGTCTCGAGGCTGCCGCAACTGCAGTTCGAGCCTGCCGAGGCGCGTTGAAGGCGCCGGGCGTCTACACCCCCAGTCCGAGCGGCGTGGGCGGGTCCGCGGAGTAGTCATAGAAACCGCGCCGCGTCTTGCGGCCATGCAGCCCCACCAGCGTCATCCGCGTCAGCAGCGGCGGCGGCGCGTAGCGAGCCTCGCGGTGCTCCGCGTACATGTACTCCGCCACCTGGTGCAGCACGTCCAACCCCACGAGGTCGCAGAGCGTGAGCGGCCCCATCGGGTGGCCGCAGCCGAGCTGCATCCCGCGGTCGATGTCCTCGGTGCTGGCGACGCCGCGCTCCAGCGCGCGGATCGCGTCCAGCAGGTAGGGCACCAGCAGCAGGTTCACGGTGAAGCCGGACTGGTCCTTCGCCGCGATCGGTTCCTTGCCGATCTCGCTCGCGAAGGCCGTGGCGCGCTCGAACGTCTCGTCCGAGGTGGTGACGGTCCGCACCACCTCGACGAGCCGCATCGCCGGCACGGGGAAGAAGAAGTGCATCCCCACGAAGCGGTCCGCCCGGCCCGTAGACCCGGCCATCGCCGCGATCGTCAGGCTCGAGGTGTTCGAGGCGAAGACGGCGTCCGCCTGCACGGCGGCGTCCGCCTCGCGCCAGACCGCGCACTTCAGGTCCAGATCCTCGGTGACCGCCTCGATCACGATGTCGCAGCCGGCGAGGTCGGCGAGGTCCGTCGTCGGGTGGAGCCGCCCCTCGATCGCGGCGCGGTCCTCGGCGGACAGGCGGCCGCGCTCGGCGGCCGAGTCGAGGGCGCGAAGGATCGAGGCCATGCCCCGCTCCAACGGCTCCTCTCCCGCTTCGCGTACGTGGGTCTCGAAGCCGGCCGTGGCGCAGACCTGGGCGATGCCGCCGCCCATCTGCCCGCAGCCGAGCACTCCGACGCTGCGAACGCCGCTCTCAGCCATGTTCATCCTCCTGCTACGTGACCCGGGCCGGATGCGCCGCTAGTTGAACGCCTCGACGATCAGCGCCGCGCCCTGCCCGCCGCCGATGCAGGCCGAACCGAGGCCGTAGCGCTTGCCCTCGCGGCGCAGCGCGTGCAGCAGGTGCGCCGTGATGCGCGCGCCGCTTGCGCCGACCGGATGACCGAGCGCGATCGCGCCGCCGTGCACGTTCGTCCGCTCGCGGTCCAGCCCCAGCTCGCGCTCGACCGCGAGGTACTGCGCCGCGAACGCCTCGTTGACCTCGATCAGGTCCAGCTCGTCGAGGCTGAGGCCGGTCTGCGCCAGTACGTCGCGGATCGCGGGCGCGGGTCCGATGCCCATGTGCGCCGGGTCTACCCCCGCCACGGCCCAGCCGATCAGCCGGCCGATCGGCTCGAGGTCGTTCGCCTCGGCGTACTCCTCGCTGGCCACGACCAGCGCCGCCGCGCCGTCGCAGATGCCGGAGGCGTTGCCGGCGGTGGTGACGCCGCCCTCGCGGAAGACCGTCGGCAGCCCGCCGAGCGTCTCGAGGGTGGTGTCGGCGCGGATGTGCTCGTCGGCGCGGAACTCGGTCTCGCGGCCGCGTCTGCCGACCATGATCGGCGTCACCTCGTCGTCGAAGACGCCGTCCTCCCAGGCCTGCTGCGCGCGCTGCTGCGAGCCGAGGGCGACCTCGTCGACCTCGTCGCGGTCGAGCTCGTAGCGCTGCGCGAGGTTGTCGGCGGTCTCGCCCATCGAGAGGCCGCAGTAGCGGTCGCTGAGGCACTCCCAGAGCGAGTCCTCGAGCTCGGCCTGCGCGGCGAGGCGCAGGCCCCAGCGTGCGCCTCGCACGACGTGCGGGGCCTGGCTCATCGACTCGGTCCCGCCGGCAAGCACCAGCTCGGAGCGACCGAGCATGATCTGCTGCGCGCCCTGCGTGATCGCCTCGAAGCCGGAGCCGCAGAGCCGGTTCACGGTCAGCGCGGGCGTCTCGATCGGCAGTCCCGCCTCGAGGCCGATGTGGCGCGCGAGGTAGATCGCGTCCGACGATGTCTGCTGCACGTTGCCGAAGACAACGTGGTCGAACTCCTCGGCGGACGCGCCCGAGGCGGCGATCGCGTCGCGCGCGATGGTGGCGCCGAGCTGCGTGGCGCTGAGGTCCTTGAGCGAGCCGCCGAAGCTGCCGAAGCCGCTGCGCACGCCCGAGAGGAAGACGGCGTCCCGCCCCCGTGTCTGCGTCGTCATGCGCCTCGCCTTCCCCGGTCGCGCGAGCGCGCTGCCCGCCGCGCGCCGAGGATACACCTGCTCCCGGCGGCGGCGTACGATGCGCGGCGGCACGGGACGGGATGCGAGGGGGAGGACGGCGATGGACCTGGAGCTGACGGGCAAGGTGGCGATCGTCACCGGCGCGAGCCGCGGCATCGGCAAGGCGGTGGCGCGCGAGCTGGCCCTCGAGGGCGCCGACGTCGCCGCCGTCGCGCGCGGGCGCGAGGCGCTGGAGGCGACCGCCGCCGAGATCGCCGGGGAGAGCGGCCGGCGCGTGCTGGCGCTGACCGCCGACACTTCCGACGACGCCTCGGTGCAGGCGATGGTGCAGGCGGCGCACGAGGCGTTCGGGCGGATCGACATCCTCGTGAACAACGCCGCCTCGCCGGGCAGTGCGCTGCCGCCGGCGCCGCTGGACGAACTGACCGACGATCACGTGCGCGCGGACATCGAGGTGAAGGTGCTCGGCTACCTGCGCACAGCGCGGGCGGTGGCGCCGATCATGCGGGAGCAGGGCTGGGGGCGGATCGTCAACATCTCCGGCCTCGGCGCGCGCCGCAGCGGCAACACCTCGGGCAGCATCCGCAACGTCGGCGTCGCGGCGCTGACGAAGAACCTGGCGGACGAGCTCGGCCCGCACGGCATCAACGTCACCGTCGTCCACCCCGGCGGCACTCGCACCGAGCGCACGGCGGAGATGATTGCCGCGCGCGTCGAGGCGGGCGCCACCGAGGAAGAAGTCGAGCGCCGTCTCGCCGAGGGCAACTCGATCCGCCACCTCGTCGACGCGCCTGAGGTCGCCTACGTCGTCGCCTTCCTCGCCTCCCCGAAGTCGATCTCGATCAACGGCGACGCGATCGCGGCGGGCGGCGGCTCGGGCACGGCAATCCACTACTGAGCCGGATCGCCTCGCGAGAATCGCGAGGCGGCGTTGGCGGAACCGGAAGGATGACGGGCATGGGCCTCGACATCGTCGGTGCGGGATTCGGGCGGACCGGCACGCTGTCGCTGAAGACGGGGTTGGAGCTGCTCGGGTTCAAGCGCTGCTACCACATGCTGGAACTGGTCCGTCATCACGCCGGCCATCGCCCGCTCTGGTCGGCGGCCCGGCGAGGCGAAGCGGTGGACTGGGACGTGTTGTTCGAGGGCTACCGCGCGGCGGTGGACTGGCCCGCCTGCAACTCGTGGGAGCGGCTCGCGGCTTACTACCCACGGTCGAAGGTGATCCTCAGCCTGCGCGACCCCGATCGCTGGCACGCGAGCGTGCTCAACACGATCTACGCGGGCTCGAAGGCTCGTCGCGGGGACGATCCGGAGCAGGAGGAGGTCGGGCACTGGATCGACGAGATCATCTGGGATGGCGTCTTCGACGGACGGTTCGAGGACAAGGACTACGCGATCGGCGTCTACCTGGCCCACGCCGAGCGGGTGAAGTCGGCGATCCCCCCTGAGCGGCTGCTGGTCTTCGAGCCCGCGGACGGTTGGGCTCCGCTCTGCGAGTTCCTCGAACGCGACATCCCCGACGCGCCGTTCCCGCACGTCAACTCCACCGAGGAGTTCCGCGAGCGTGCGCGCGCCCGCAACCGGCGGAGCGAGGGCGCCGACTGAGGCGCTGCGTTGCTCCGTCCGCGCGTGCTCGTCCGACGCCCGCGGGGGCACGAGGCCTCGGGGGTGCAACAACCCGTCGAGGTGGGAAGCACCTGCGGGTGAGCCCCTCACCCCCACCCTCGCCCCCGGAGAGTGGGCCGGAGGCGGCGATCCTCGTGACTTTGGAGCGCCCTCGGGCGGTACGGGATGAGCGCCGGAGCGACGGGGGGCGTGGGGGGGCGAAGCCTCCCACAGGAAAGGAAATCCGGGG
>VXOS01000118.1 GCA_009839925.1 Chloroflexota bacterium | reverse complement strand
CTTGATCATCTCCGGGTCGAGCGCCGAGGTCGGCTCGTCGAAGAGCATGATCTTCGGCTGCATCGCCAGCGCGCGGGCGATCGCGACGCGCTGCTGCTGACCGCCGGAGAGCTGCGCGGGGTACTTGTCCGCCTGCTCCGGGATGCCGACGCGGTCGAGCAACTGCATCGCCAAATCCTGGGCCTCGAGCTTCGGCATGTGCCGCACCTTCTGCGGGCCGAGCGTGATGTTGCTCATCACCGAGAGGTGCGGGAACAGGTTGAACTGCTGGAAGACCATCCCGACCTCGGAGCGGATCGCGTTGAGATTCCGCACGTCGTCGTTCATCTCGATGCCGTCGATCACGATCCGCCCGGCGTCGTGCTCCTCGAGGCGGTTGAGGCAGCGGATGAAGGTGGACTTGCCGGACCCGGACGGCCCGAGGATAACGACGATCTCGTGCTCCTTGACGGTCAGTGTCACGTCGTCGAGCGCCTGGAAGTCGCCGAACCACTTGTCGACGTTCTCGGCGACGATGATGTCCTCGGAGTCGGCCAGGCGGTCCCCGTTGTCGGTCGTCATCTCGTGCTCCCCTCGATCATCCTACCGCTCCCCGACGCCGAGCGTGCGCTCGAGGCGCTGCGAGATGCGGGACATCATGAACGCCACCGCCCAGAACACGAGGGCCACGAAGACGTACGCTTCGAGGCGGAAGGGGGTGAACTCAAACTGCGCGATGGCGGCGTCGGCGTTCCCCTTGAGTTCGCGCAGCGGCAGGATCACCGTGACGAGCGTGGTGTCCTTCCAGATCGCGATCGCCTGCCCGACGATCGGCGGGATCGAGATGCGCAGCGCCTGCGGCAGGATGATCAGTCGCAACGCTTGCAGCCGCGTGAGGCCCACGGAGTGCGCGGCCTCGTACTGCCCTCGGGGCAGCGCCTGGAGCGCGCCGCGGATCGATTCCGCCATGTACGCGCCGGTGAAGACGGCCATCACGACCATGGCGCGGACGATCAGTTCCCCGGGGAACACGTCGTCGAGGATGAACAGCGCCACGAACAGCCAGCCCAGGAGCGGCGCGCCGCGCACGACCTCGATGTAGGTGGTGCAGGTCCAGGAGATGGCCTTCATGCTGGAGGCGCGCCCGATCGCCAGCGGGATCGCGACGACGAGCCCGCCCGCGATGCCGACCGGCGCGAGGACCAGATTCAGCACGAATCCATCGAGCCGCCGCATCTGGCCGCCGCCGAAGGCGAGCAAGAGCATCAGCGCGATCGGCAGCGCCGCGATTAGCAGCCCTCCCACGATGCGCACCTGCAGTGTGCGCCGCGCGCTCGTCTCGCGCGGCATCCACACCGTGGCGTAGTAGCCCGCGTAGAGCATGCCGATGGCGACGACGAACCACAGCGACGACCAGAGCGCCGCACCGCCGTGCGCCATCAGGAAGACCACGAAGACGCCGGCCACCGCGATGAAGAAGTGGTCCTTGCCTCCCAGGCTGGACCAGGTGCCGTAGGTGAGCCCGATCAGGGTGAAGACGAAGGCCATCGAGACCCAGAGCCGCCATGCCTCCTCGCGCGGGAACGCCCCGGCGAACAGCAGCCAGCGGTTCGCCGTGATCACCCGCCAGTCCGCGTCGATGAAGACGAACCAGATCATGCCGGCGAGCAGTACGCCGATGATCGCCAGCGCCACGAAGGTCAGGATCGTGCCGCTCCGCGAGGGGAAGAGGTTGCGTCGCACCCACTCGCGGGCCTTGACGGACCACGGGCGCCCCGCGCGCTGGCGGTGCGGCGGCAGCACGATCCGGCGCTGCTGAGGCTGGGCGGGCATACCTGCGGCCATCGCTGCCCCCTAGACCTCGTGCACCGTGACGCGCGAGTTGAAGAAGTTCATCACCGCCGAGAGCAGGAACGAGATCGCCATGTAGGTGACGATGATCACGAAGAACATCTCCAGCGCGTGCCCGGCCTTGTTCTGCACGATCGTCGCCACCCGGAACAGGTCGTCGTAGAGGACGGCGTAGGCCAGCGACGAGTTCTTGTTGACGTTCAGGTACTGGTTGGTGACCGACGGGATGATCTGGCGCAGCGCCTGCGGCAGGATGACCAGCGTCAGGCGCTGGTACGCGCTCAGCCCGACGGCGTTCGCGGCCTCTGTTTGCCCCCTCGGCAGGGCCTGGATGCCGGCCCGCACGACCTCTGCGATGAACGAGCCGGTGTAGAGCGTCAGGCCGATGACCAGCGCCGCGAACTCCGGCTCGATCGTCATGCCCTCGGCGTAGTGCGTGCCGCTGACGATGGGGGCGTCGATCCAGACCGGGGCGCCGAGCACCACGTAGGAGATCACCGCGCCGGCGGCGAACAGGATGAGCGCCCGCCGGTTCGCGTTCTGCGACACGCCCGTCTCGCGCTCGAGCTCCTGGCGGCGCGCCCGCGCGCGCATCGCGACCACGGCCGAGATCAGTAGCGCAAGCACCCAGAGGCCCGCGAACCAGTGGGGCGCGCCCCACAGACCGCTGTTCGGAACGGGCCAGGGAATCGCCACGCCGCGGTTGGAGACGAAGACGATATCCCCGATGCTGATGACGTTCTCGATGAGCGGCATGCCCACCAGGAACACGGAATAGACCAGCACCACCTGCACGAGCAGGGGCGTGTTGCGGAAGATCTCGACGAACAGCATCGCCAGCCGCGCGATCAGCCAGTTGTTGGACAGGCGCGCGACCCCGACGACAACACCGACGATGGTGGACAGCGCGATCGCCACCATCACGGCGCGGACCGATGACCACACGCCGACCATGTACATCGTGATCCGCGAGTTGGTCACGCCGTCGACGTCGACCAGCCACTGGTTGGCGACGTTGAAGGCGGCCGGCTCGTTCAGGAACGTGAACCCGAACTCGCGCAGGTCGAGCGAGACGAGCACGTATGCGAAGACGAGTGCGGTGATTGCGACGTAGACGCCCTGCGTCGCGAAGTCGCGGAAGCGTCGCCGGTGGATCAGCGGTACGGGTGCGGCCTCGGGCGGAAGCGCTGTCGCCATGGTCACCCGCTCACGCCGCCCGATGGGGGGGCGGTGTGAATGATACAAGAGAGGGGCCGCCCCGGTGGCGGGACGACCCCTCTCAGGTTACTCCTCTGTTCTAGTCGGCTGACGACCTAGCGGTACGGCAGCGCGTAGAGGATTCCGCCTTCGCCCGCCGGGCAGTCGACAGACTTGTCGATCGCCAGAGCGTTGAGCGTGCAGGCGCGCGGGATGTTGTCGCCGATCGTCCGGGCGTAGATCTCGCCGTAGTTGCCGACGGCGGCGATCGCCCGCTGGATGAACTGCGCGTCCACCGAGTCGAAGCCCAGAGTGGAGACGCTGCCGCCCTCGAAGGGCACACCCAGCAATCGCGCGATCTCGGTGCCAGGCGGGTTGGCGGCCATGCCGGCCACGTTCGCCTGGGTAATGCCGAGTTCCTCAGCCGCGATCAGGCCGTGGACGACCCAGTTCACGACGTCCTTCCACTCGCTCTCGTTGTCGCGGACGCCAGGCGCCAGCGGCTCCTTCGAGATGATCTGCGGAAGGATCTTGTAGTCGGCAGCGTCGGGCCGCACCGCGATGCGCGAGGCGAGGTCCGAAGCGTCCGCGGTCAACACGTCACAGCGCCCGGAGAAGAACGCGTCCGCGACGTCCGCGCTCAGACCGCCCTTCGGGTCATAGGTCAGACCGATGTCCGTGAAGTGGTCGGCTACGTTCTGCTCGGTCGTCGTGCCGGTCTGCACGCAGATGGTCGCCTCGGCCATGTCGGACGTGGTGTCGTAGCCCGAGTCCTTGCGCACGGCGAAGCCCTGACCGGTGTAGAACGTCGTCTGCGCGAAGTCGACCTCCAGCTCGCGGTCACGCGAGGCGGTGATCGTCGTCGTGCGGATCAGCACGTCAATCGTCTCGTCTGCGAGCAACTCGAAGCGGGTGGAGGCGTCGGAGGCGTCCACGTACTCGACGGCGTTGGCGTTCTTCAGGACCGCCGCGGCGATCGCCTTGCAGAACTCGATGTCGAAGCCGACCACGCTGCCGTCGGCTTCCTTGAAGCCGAACAGCGGCTGGGTCTGCTTCACACCGCAGAGCAACTCGCCGCGATCCTGGATCGTCGCTACCGTGCCGCCCTCCTCGTCGTCACCTTCACAGGCGACGGCGAGAGCCAGCGCGAACAGCGCCAGGATCAGCAATGTCAGTCTCTTCATGGAACCTCCTCGTTCCGGTGAGTCACTCGGACTTCCTGCCCGATCGGGAATGATAGAAACCGCGACGGCTGCCAGTCAAACGGCGCAAACGGGTCTTGGGCGGCGACGACGGGCGGATCGGGCAGCGTTACGCACATAACATCAGGCGATCACGCCGCTCCGGCGTAGTTCCTCGATCTCGTCCGCCCCGACTCCCTGCTCCTGCAGGATCTCCTCCGTGTGTCGCCCGAGGGCGGGCGATCCGGAGGCGATTGCTGTCGGTGAGCGCGAAAGATCGACGATCGGCGCGGCATGGCGCTGTGCGCCGAGCTGCTCGTGTTCGATTTCCACGAAGTGCGTCGCGCCCTGCGGATCATCGGCCAGATCCTCGGGGAAGTGGACCGGCGCGGCGGGGACTCCGGCCTCGGCGAAGCGCGCGAGCCAGCGGTCGCAGGTGTCCTCGAGCAGCACGGCCGCGACCTTGCGGCGGACCTCCGCCACGCGCACGCGCTGCTCCGCCGGGTCGCCCGCCTCTTCGTCCTCGGGACTCTCGTCGATGCCGAGGACGCCCTGGGCGGCGGCGCGCGTGGCGGGGGTGAGCGCTCCGATGGCGAGCGCGCCGTCCTTGACGCGGTAGCCGCCGTGGAAGGGGCCGCCCAGCGTGTCGTGATAGCGCATGCGCGCCGCCAGCAACTCGCGGTACGGGGCGTTCTGTGCTCGCAGCTCGGCGACCTCGGCCATCATCGGATCGCGTACGGCCGCGTCCGTGACCGGCTCACGCATGTTGAACATGCCGGTCTGGGAGAGCAAGGAGCGCAGTAGCGAGGCGGAGACGACCTGTCCCTCGCCCGTGCGCTCGCGGTGCAGCAGCGCGGCGCAGATGCCCATCGCCAGCGCGGTGCCGGTCGAGAGGTCGGCCATCGTTACGCCGGTGCGCATCGGTGCGCCGTCGTCGTCCGTCTTCTCGCTCATCACCATCGCGCCGCCGTAGGCCTCGGCGACGATGTTGCTGCCCGGCAGGTCGGCGATCGGCCCGGTCGAGCCGAAGCCGCTGACCTCGGCGTAGATCAGGTCCGGGCGCAGCGCGGACAGCGTCTCGTAGCCGAAGCCCAGCCGCTCCGGCACGCCGGGCCGGTAGTTGTGCAGCACCACGTCGAAGCCCGGCACGATGCGGTGCAGCAGCGCCCGGCCCTCGACGGCTGCGAGGTCGATGACGAGGCTGCGCTTGCCGCGGTTCAGGTACTGGTAGACCTTGCTCTGCCCCGGCACAACTGCCCCGGTGCTGCGAAACGGCTCGCCTTCCGGACGCTCGATCTTCACGACGTCCGCGCCGAGGTCGGAGAGGTGCATGCCGGCGTAGGGGCCGGCGTAGATCATCGAGAGGTCCAGCACGCGAGTCCCGCTGAGCGGCCCGTCCGCCATCAGACGTCCCTCGCGTGCCGATCGGGCGCGGGCGGAGCCTCCCAACCGGCGGGGTAGTACTGCCGCAGCGCGGCGGCCCGCAGCTCGCCGCGGTGATCCGGGTGCGCGATGGCGATCAGCTCCTCGGCGCGCTGGCGCTGGCTCTTGCCCGCGAGGCGCGCCACCCCGTGCTCCGTCACGACGTGGTCGGCGAAGGAACGCGGGATCGTCACGTACGAGCCGTCCGCCACCCGCGCGCTGATGCGGCTCACCTCGCCGCCGCGCGCCGTCGAGGGCAACACGGTGATCGCCTTGCCCCGAGGCGCGATGAATGCGCCGATGTGGAACTCGGGCTGCCCGCCCGTGCCGTGGTAGACGGTGGTGCCGAGCGACTCGGCGCCGATCTGGCCGGTGAGGTCCACGCTGAGTGCGTTGTTGATCGAGGTCATGCGCCGCTGCCGGGCGACCGCCTGGATCTGGTTGACCTCGCTCACCGCGCGCGTCTCCAGCGGCCCGTGCTCCAGCCAGCGCGCCTCCTCGTCGTTCCAGGGCACCACGCTGGTGGTCACGTGCAGGCCGGGCTCCAGCGACTTGCGGCTGGAGTTGACCGTGCCCTCGATCATCAGCTCGAGCACGGCGTGCGGCGTGAACTCGGAGTGCCAGCCGATGTCGCGCTTGCCGTCGAACACGCCGAGGTCGCCGAGGAACATCGAGGTGCGCCCCGCGCCGATCTGGACCGTGTCGCCGTCCTCGATGATGCCGTTGACCAACCCGGCGATGGTGGGCCCCTCCGGCGGGTCGGCGCGCGGCGGCGCGGGTGGACGTTCGGTGGTCTCCGTGAGCACGAAGGCGCTGACCTCGGTCACGTGCAGCCGCTCCGTCGTCCGCACGTTGGGCAGCCAGGGGCAGACTTCGAGGACCGAGGTGCGCGCGCGGCGTACGAAGTCGCCCTTGTGCCAGGGCACCCCGCCAAAATGGATGTAGCCCTCGTCGTCGGGTGGCGCGCAGTTGGACATGAACACGTCGATCGGCTCGTGCGACCCGCGGTCGTCGTAGTGGCTGAACTGCGTCGAGAAGAGCTGCGGGTAGTAGTCGGCGCGCAGAGACTCGAGCGCGGGCCGGCCACCCGGGCCGGCGTATACCTCGAGGTTGACGTCGAAGCCGAGCGCGGCGAAGTCGTCCTTGAACCACTGCTGTTCGGGGGAGGGTGCGCAGGCCCGGATCCTGACCTCGCGGTCCAGCTCGGAAATGCGGGCGATCAGCGCCGGCATCACGGCGTAGGCGTCACCGCCGATCGGCGTGAAGAGCGTGTCGCCGCGCTGCACCAGCCGTGCGGCCTCGCCGGGTGACAGCAGCCTCGCCTCGTACTCGTCGCGCCAGCCCAACCCGGCCCCCGATCAGCCGCCGCCGCGCCGCGGCGCTCGCGGCGTCCACGCATGGTAGCGCGCGGCGAAAGCAGACGCGAAACGGCCCCCTCGCGGGGGCCGCTGCGTATCTCGCCGTGGAGTCGGGCTACGCGAGGAAGCCCGAAACGGCGTCCATGAAGGCGTCCACCTGCTCGATCTGCGGCAGGTTACCGGCCTCCGGGATGGTCACCAGCTGCGAGCCGGGGATCAGGGCGTTGAAGGCCTGGCCGTACTCGATCGGGATCTGCCCGTCCGACTCGCCCCAGACGATCAGCGTCGGTGCGCTGATGCGGTGGATGCGCTTGTCCAGGCCGCGGTCCGGGAACTGCCACAGGAAGCGGCTGCCCGAGGTCTGCGCGCGCGTGCGCTGGATCGAGATCTCCGGGTCACGCGTCGGCGGGTTGTACTCCTGCGCCACCTCGGACATGTGGTCGTGCCACATCAAGGTAGGCAGGGTGCGCCGCGGGGTGGCGAAGTAGTCCGGGCAGGGGACCTCCTCCAGCCACAGCCCGTAGGCGTCGATCAGCACGAGCTTCTCGACGCGGTGCGGGCTGAGCGCGGCCAGCTCGGCGGCGAACATACCGCCCAGCTCGTGGCCCATCAGCGTGACGCTGTCGATGCCGAGCGCGTCGAGCAGGTCGTTGTGGTAGACGACGGTGTCGGTCGGGTCGTCGATGTACTGGAGGCCGCTGGACTCGCGGAAGCCGGGGAAGATCGGGGCGATCACCCGGTAGTTCTCGGCGAGCCGCTCCATGAACGGGAACCAGCCGTACTCCGCCATCATGTTGTGCAGATAGAGCAGGGGCGGGCCCTCGCCGCCCTCGCGCACTTCGATCTCGAAGGCGCCGTCCCGGACCGAGACGGTCCGCTCAGTGTGGGTCGTGGCAGTCGTCAACCTGTACCTCCGTGCTGAACCGCCCGCCGGTCCGTCCGGCGGGCGGCGATGAGCGATTCGTCCGTTATCCGCCGATTGTCGCCGGCTGCGCGCGCTGGGCGAGCGGGCGAGGCGACCAGCGGTCTTCCCAACCCTCGTCGTCCCAGACGTCGTGGATCTGCGGCAAGACCTCTTCGCCGAACATCTTGATGTTCTTCATCGTGGTCTCGCGGCGCATGTTCCCAATCTGGAGCAGCGGCAGCACGTGGCCGACGCGCAGGCTCGTGGCGATCTCGCGCAGCTTCTCGGCAACCTCGTCCGGGTTGCCCGCCACGATGTTGCCTTCCTCGACCAGCTGGTCCCAGGACGGGCCGGCGCCCTGGGGCGCCTTGCGACCGGCCTGCGGGGCGGACTCCTGCGCGAGCGCGAGGCTGCGCTCGAAGCCGGCCCGGATCGAGGCCTCGGTGCGGTAGCCGGGCGCCTCGGGGAAGTAGCGGCCGGTGGAGCCGAGCAGCTTCTGGTAGAAGAACTCGACGCCCTCCTGGTACTCCTTCTTGGCCTGCTCCGCGGAGTCGGAAACCAGCGTCAGCTGCATGTAGGCGGCGCGGTACGGGGTCTCGTCGGCGCCGTGCTCGCGGACGCGGCTCCAGTAGCCGTTGAGGGTCTGCTGGGCGCGCTTGTAGCCGCCGTAGCTGAGGGCCGCGTAGACGTGGTCCTTCTCGATCGTCCAGTCCCAGGTCTCGATCGAGCCGCCACCGGGAACCCAGATCGGCGGGCGCGGCTCCTGCGCGGGCCGCGGCCAGATGCTGACGTAGCGCAGCTTGCTGTACTTGCCGTTGTAGTGGAACGGCTCGCGCGTCTCCATCGCCTTCTTGATCAGGTCCTCGGCCTCGTAGTAGCGCTCGCGGAAGACCGAGGGCGACATGCCGTAGACCCAGTTCGTGTCCTGCGAGGTGCCCACGGGGAAGCCGCAGACGACGCGCCCGCCGGAGATCACGTCGATCATCGACATCTCCTCGGCGACGCGGACGGGCGGGTTGTAGAGCGCGATCGAGGTCCCGAGCACGATCAGGTTGGCCTTGCTCGTGCGGCGAGCGAGCGACGCCAGCATGATGCTTGGCGACGGCATCGTGCCGTACATGTTGGCGTGGTGCTCGTTGACGCAGACGCCGTCCATGCCGACCTGCTCGGCGTACTCGAGCTCATCGAGGTACTCGTTGTAGAGCTCGTTGCCGATCTGCGGGTTGTAGACCGAGTTCGGGAGGTCCACCCAGATGCCCGCGGTCTTCCAGTCGGGGCCGTGCGGCGGCTCTTCCGGCATCGCCGAGTACGGCATCAGGTGGAACATACTGACCTTCATCGAGACCTCCTTCGGCCTGCTGTGTGGGGCCCATCGCTGCGTCAGCGCTCTGCCTGCCCGGCCAGCGCGACCCGTGACACTCCCCGCGGATCGAGGAGCGCCCAAAGGTTGATAGCAGAGCGCGCCCGTGCGGGCAAACTTGAGGCCCGCCGCCGAGGCGCCTCAGGACGCGCGCTCGGCACTTAACTCTTGCCTCGCGGCGTAGCCTTTGCGGCGTAGCCACGAGGAGGACGCGATGGAACTCGGCGCTTGCTTCCCCACCAACGAAATCGGCTCCGACCCCGCCGCGATCCGCGACTGGGCGCAGGCCGCCGAGGATCTCGGCTACGACCTGATCGAGGTCTACGACCACGTCCTCAGCGCCGACCCTTCCGATGCGCCCGACCGGCAGGGCCGCGCCGAGCGGCGGGGCTACTACACCAGCACCACCGACTGGCACGAGCCAATGGTGCTGATGGGCTACCTCGCCGCGATCACGACGCGTCCGCGCTTCCTCACCGGCATCCTCGTGCTGCCGCAGCGTCAGACCGCCCTCGTCGCCAAGCAGGCCGCCGAGGTCGACATCCTCTCCGGTGGCCGCCTGATGCTCGGCATCGGCACCGGCTGGTCCGACGTCGAGTACCGCGGGCTCGGCCTCGGCGAGGCGTTCCGTGCCAGGGGGCGGCGCTCAGAGGAGCAGATTGCGCTGATGCGGCGGCTCTGGACGGAGCCACTCATGAGCTTCGAGGGCGAGTTCGACTCGGTCCCGGAGTCCGCGATCGCACCGCGTCCGGCGCGCTCGATCCCCGTCTGGATTGGCGGCCACGCGCCCGCCGTGCTGGACCGCGTCGGGCGCATCGCGGACGGCTGGGTCGTCGGCTGGGCGCGCGCGGACTACCTGCCGGGCGCCATCGAGCAGGTCCACGAGGCCGCCCGCGCCGCCGGCCGCGACCCCGCGGAGATCGGCATCGAGACCCGCGCGCGCGTTGCGCGCTGGACGCCGGAGCAGCAGGCGGTGCACGCACGGCGCTGCGAGGAGGCGGGTGCGACGCACTTCTCGCTGCACACCCTTGAGGGCGGCCTCACCACCGTGCAGCAGCACATCGACGCGCTGCGCGACTTCAAGGAGGTGTTCGGCGCGGGGTAGCCCCGCGCGGTCTTAGCGCCCCGTGAAGCGGGCCTCGCGGCGCTCCTTGAAGGCGGTGATGCCTTCCTGGTGATCGGCGCTCACGTTGGAGATGCCCTCGAGCGCGAGCGAGAGGCCGAGGTTCGTCACGGCGAGGTCGCGCAGCGGCTGGTTGATCGAGGCCTTCGTGCCCTGGATCGCCACGGTCGGGCCGTTCGCGAGCCGCGCGACGAAGGCGTCCACGACCTCGTCCAACTCCTCGGCGGGCACGGCGCGGTTGACCAGCCCGATCTCCGCCGCCCGCGTCGCCTCGATCAGCTCCCCGGTGTAGAGGAACTCGCGCGCCCGCGCGTAGCCGACGAGGGCGGGCCAGAGCGCGCTGCCGCCGTCGCCGGCGACGAGGCCGACGCTGACGTGGGGGTCGCCGATCAGTGCGCCCTCCGCGGCGAACGTGACGTCGCAGGCGAGCGCGACCGTCGCGCCGAGGCCGACCGCCGCGCCGTTGATGCGCGCGATCACCGGCTGCCTCGCCTCGAGGATGGAGAGCACGATGCGCTTGCCCTCGGTGCTGGTCCGGTCCCAGACGGAGGGGTCGTCGATCATCTCCTGCAGCCAGGTCATGTCGCCGCCGGCCGAGAAGGCGCGGCCGGCGCCGGTGAGCACCACGACGTCCGTGTCGGGGTCCATGTCAATGTCGGTGAAGAGGCGCGACATCTCCTCGTGCATCTGCGCGTTGAAGGCGTTGAGCGCCTCCGGGCGGTTCATCGTCAGTCGCAGCACGCGCTCCTGCCGCTCGATCGTGATCGTCTCGTAGCCCTCGTAGTCCACGCTGCGCCCCCGTCCGTCGGTGCGTTCCTGCTGCTCGTGCTGCCTACTCGCCGGTGAAGACGCCGTCGCGGCGCTCCGACCAGGCGCGCGTCGCCTCGCGGTGGTCCGCCATCTTCGCCGAGTAGTGCTCGTACGCGAGTCCGAGGTCGAGGACCGCGGAGAGCTTGTCGCGCAGCAGCGTGTTGACCGTGATCTTCGTCGCCTTCACCGCGTAGGGCGGCATCGCGGCGAGGCGCTGCGCCAGCTCCAGCGATCGCGCCTCCAGCTCCTCGTCCGGCACGAGGTGGTTGACGATGCCCAGCCGCTCCAGCTCCTCGCCCTCGACGAGGTCGCCGAGCATGAGCAGCTCTTTGGCCTTGTTGAGGCCGACCAGCAGCGGCCAGATCAGCGCCCCGCCGTCGCCGGCGACGAGGCCGACGTTGACGTGCCGGTCGCCGATGCGTGCGGTGTCCGAGGCGACGACCACGTCGCACATCAGCGCGATGCTCGCGCCGAGGCCGATTGCCGGGCCTCGGACTGCGGCGACGCACGGCTTCTCGAGGTCGAGCTGCGCGCGCACGATCTCGCCGGTGCGCACCTGGGCGAACTTGGCGCGCGTGCTGCTGCCTCCCTGTTCGTCCATGCGCTGCACGTCGCCGCCCGCGCAGAAGGCGCGCCCCGCGCCCGTGATCACGACGGCGCGTGACTCGTCGTCGTCCAGCTCGTTGAAGGCGCGGATCAACTCCATGCGCAGCGGCGGGTGCACCGCGTTGAGGCGCTCCGGCCGGTTCATGGTCATCACCAGCACGTCGCCCTCGCGACGGAACTCGATGCGCTCGTACGTCGACAGGTCCATGGCCGCTCCTCTCGCTCGATCGTCCGCCGGGGATGATACGCGCCGCCCTCGATAGGCTCGCGGGCGAGGAGCACGCGCTGCGGCGCTGGCTGCGTGCGGACGGCGTGCGTGGACATTCAGCGGGGGGTTGACGTACCTTCACCCGCGCTCAGCAAAGGATGTGAACGCAGCAACCAGGGGGTAACCGTGTCGGTCCTGAACTTCAAGGTCGAGAACCACATCGCACACCTCGAGATGAACCGTCCCGAGGTCATGAACGCGCTCAACTTCGAGCTCAACCAGGCGCTCGCCGACGCCTGGCGTGAGGTCGAGGAGGACGACGACATCTGGGTCGCGATCCTCAGCGCCCACCCGGACAGCCGCGCCTTCTCCGCGGGGATGGACCTCAAGGAGCGCGCGGAGATGAACGCGCAGGGCATCGACTGGCGCAAGGTGCGGGTCACCGGGAACAGTAACCCGGAGAACGTCTGGAAGCCGGTCATCGCCGCGATCCACGGCTACTGCCTGGCCGGTGGCTGGATGATGGCGCAGCGCTCCGACTTCCGGATCTGCGCGGACGACGCCATCCTCGGCATCCGCGAGGTGAAGCGCGGGCTGATGCCGCACTGGGTCGCGGACCTGCCGCGCATCATCGGCCTCGGCAACGCCCTCGAGGTGGTGCTGATGGGCGAGTACATCACGCCCGAGCGCGCCAAGGAGATGGGCTTCATCAACTCGATCGTCCCGAAGGACGAGGTGCTGGACGAGGCCTACCGCTGGGCCAACATCCTGACCGAGAACGCGCCGCTCTCCGTGCGTTGCCTCAAGGAGATCCTCTACCGCACCCACGTGCTGCCGCACGACGAGGCGATGATCATGGCGAAGCACCTGCTGCACCGCGTCGAGACCAGCGAGGACATCAAGGAAGGCCCGCGCGCCTTCGCCGAGAAGCGCCAGCCGGAGTGGAAGGGCCGCTAACGCCGTTCCCTCGGCCGCACACACGGAAGAGCCCCCCGCGAGGGCGGCTCTCTCGTTGGCGGAGACCTTGCACGCAGTCTGGTTTACACCTCTGACGCTGCCGACGATATTACGCGTGTAGATGAGGG
>VXOS01000095.1 GCA_009839925.1 Chloroflexota bacterium | reverse complement strand
GTCGGGGGCGCCGGGTTCTTGCGGCTGCGCGCCCTGGCCTGGGCGCGGCGCGGGGGGGCGGGCGCGGCCGCGGTGGCCGCCGCGCTCGCGGCCGCGCTCTCCGCCGCGCCGCCGTCCCCGGCCGCCGCGTCCGCCGCGCCGTCCGCGCCGGCCGCCCCCGCGATCCTCGCGGGGCGGGCCCTCGTCGCGTCCGTCGGCGCGGTCTTCGCCGCGCGGGGCGTCGTCGCGTCTGCCGCCGCGATCCTCGCGCGGCGCGCTCTCGCCCCGCTGGCCGCCGCGGCGACCGCCTCGGCCCCCGCGACGCCCCCGGCCGGGCGTCGCCCGGTCGTCCTTGGTGGTGACGCGGACGATGGCGTCCTCGCCGCCGAAGCCGAGCAGGCCGCGCTTACCCTCGCGGATTACCTCGACGTCGACGCGATCGCGAGCCACCCCGAGCCTGGCGAGAGCCCGATCGACGGCGTCTTCGACCGTCCTTCCGCTTACCTCCTCGACGCTCATCACGTCCTCCCCCGTCTTCGCCGGCGCCGTCTGTGCCCGGCGGCTCACTGCCGTCTGTATCGCCCTCCGAGTCACCGGAGGCGGCGCGAGCGCGTTCGCGCTCGAGCCGTCGTTCACGTTCGGTGCGTGTCTCGATCTCCGCGGGCAACCCGATCCGGGTGCGCACGAACCCGGGGATCAGGGAGCCCCAGGTGAAGTCGCCGGGCCCGACGAAAACCCACTGCAATACAAGGCCGATCAGCGTGCTCGCCGCCCAGTAGAGCCCGAGGCCGGCCGGCACGAACATCGCGAACCAGCCGAACATCAGCGGCAGCATCCACTGCATCATCTGCTGCGTCTGCGCCTGCTGGCTCCCTGCCTGCGCCGCCGTGCGCGACGAAGAGATGCGCTGCGTCAACCACATCGAGCAGAAAATGACGATGACCAGGATGAAACTGCCGTTCGCCGAGAGGTTCATGCCCAGGAAGCTCGTGCCGAGCGGGATCGCGTTCTGCACCGGCCCGTAGTCGTAGAGGCGGTCCGAGAGTTCGAGAATGTCCTCGGGCGACTGCGAGAGCGTGAGCCGGATCACCGAGAAGAGCGCGATGAAGATCGGCAGCTGCACGAGTTGCGGTCCGAGGCAGCCGATCGGGTTGATGCCGCCGCTCATCGCCTTGCGTGCGCGCTTGAGCTGCCGCGCCGACGCGTCGGCGACGCGGACGCTGTGCACACGATCGAGGTGCGCCGCGTACTGCTCGAACAGCTCGCCCTTGTCGCTGTTCTGGCCCTTCCAGTCGCACTCGACGGGGTATCCGAGGACCGCGGAGGCGACGCCGCCGTCCTCGCAGCTCAGCGTCTTGCGCCGGTAGAGCTTCATCTGCTCCTCGGAGCGGCGCTTCGGGTCGGAGTAGCGCTTCTGGATCGCCTGCATGTCTGGCTGCAGCTCCTGCAGGCCACGGGTGGCGCGCAGCGTGCGCATGGTCAGCGGGAAGGTGACGAGGCGCGTGATCACGGTGAAGACGAGGATCGCGGCGCCGTAGGAACCGAACGAGATGACGCTGAGCAGCACCATCAGGTTGACGAGCGGCGTCTCCAGCAGCAGCTGCCACGTATCGGTCATCGTCGCTCCGCCGTCTTCCGGCTCGTCATTGGCCTCACCGCCGCTCGTAGAGGATGGCGGCGCGGCCGGATTGTGGGTCGATCTCGATGAGATCGCCTCGTGTGGTTGCATAAATCAGGCTGGAGTCGAGCACGAGCGGGTCGGCGAGGAAGCGGTGGCCGGGCAGCGGCGCGCTCCAGCGCAGGTCGCCGGTGGCGGGATCGATGCCCCAGATCGTCGCTTCCTCGGCGGCCACGACCAGCACGCCGCCCGCGAGGACGGGCGCGGCGCGGATCTCGCTGTCGAGCTGGTTGAAGCGCCAGCGCACGCGGCTGGCGTCGCTCCCGCCGGCGTTGAGGGCGTAGATGCTGCCGCGCGTCGAGGCGGCGTAGATGGTATCGCCGGCGATCACGGGGCGCGCCCAGAACCAACCGTCCCCGTCGAAGACCCACTCCTCGGCGCCGGTGCCGGCGTCGAGGGCGTGCAGCCTGCGATCGAACGAGCCGACGACCAGCAGGTCGCCCTGGAGAGCGCTGTCGCCAGGCACGGCGCCGCTGAGCTCGGTTGGCTGAGCCCAGATCGTGCCGCCGGCGGGGCTGATCGCCCTGACGCGCTTGTCGAGGGCTGCCACGTAGAGCGCGCCGCCCTCGAGCAGCACCGCGGACCAGATCCGCTCGCCGGCCTGGGCGATCGGCTGTCCGACCGCGCCGCTGGCGACCGTGATCGGAACGATCGTCCCCGCCTCGGTGCCGACGTAGAGCGTCCGGCCGTCGAATGCGGGTGAGGCGACGATGTTCTCGTCGAGATCGCGCACCCAGACGATCTGCGGCGGCTCGAACGTGAGGTCGAGCGCGACGACTTCGCCGGAATGGCCGGCAACGTAGAGCGTATTGCCGTCGAGGATCGGGCTGGCGTAGACGGCATCGAGGTCGACGTCGTCGCCGTCGCCGGGGAAGCGCCAGGCGACGCGCTCGTCGATGTCGGCCGTGCCGGGGTTGTCGGCGCCGCCGAGCCGGATAGCGACGAGCTCGCCGGCTTTCTCCTGCAGGATGGTGAATTCGTCGGCCCGGACGGCCCCGGCCCAGCCGTCGGGGCTGTCGACGTCGGTCGTGCAACCGATCAGCAGCGGAACGGCGAGGAGCAGCAGCAGGAGGACGGTGAGGGGGGTGAAGCGCCCTCGCCACGCGGCCGACCGCACGGTCGGACGCCTCGATGTTTCACGTGAAACATCGAGGCCAGACGGACCAGAGGCCGGGGATAGCGGCGATAATATACGTAAACCTTCGCCACAAGAGTAGTTAGGCATAGTTTTGAAGGTTCTCGCTCGTCGTTGCGTCACCAGGCGGCTGCGTGCTGCCGCCCTCGCGGCCTCCGCCGACGCCCGGCACCGGGTCGTAGCCGCCCGCGCGGCCCGGGTGGCAGCGGCTCAGCCGTCCCAGCGCCAGCCAGCCGCCGCGCAGCGCGCCGTGCGCCTCGATCGCCTCGAGGGCGTACTGCGAGCAGGTCGGCCCGTAGCGGCAGGCGGGCGGCAGCAGCGGCGAGATTGCCCGCTGGTAGCCGCGAATCAGCAGCAGCAGCGGGCGCGACGGTTTCAGCACGGCCTAACGCCCTCCGCCAGTGGCCTGCCCGGCGAGCCCGGCGCGCCGCGCGCAGCTCGCGAGGGCGTCGTGGAGCTCCTCGAAACTCGCACCGCGGCTCGCCGGTCGGGCGGCGATCACGATGTCGTTGCCCGCCGCCAGCGGGAGCGCGCGCACGATCTCGCGCAGCCGCCGCTTCACGCGATTGCGCACCACGGCGCCACCCACGGGCCGCCCCACCGCGAAGCCGACGCGGCACTGCTCGAGGCCGTTTGGCCGCGAGCGCAGCGTGAGCAGGCGGTGGCGCACCGGCCGCGCGGCCGCCCTGCCACGGGTGAGCGCCTCGAAGTCGCGCCGCCGGCGCAGGCGCTCGCAGGGGGCGGCGCCCTGAGCTGCATCCGGAGCGTCCGGAGCGTCCGGGAGTCGGGACCGGCCCACGGGGCCTCGCGCTAGACCGCGAGACGGGCGCGGCCGCGGGCGCGGCGGCGCTTGAGCACCTGGCGACCGCCACGGGTCGCCATTCGCGCGCGGAAGCCGTGTTTGCGCTTCCTCGGGATCCGCTTGGGCTGCCAGGTTCGCTTCGGCACGTGAAACTCCGTCCGGTGTCGCGGCGGTTGGTCGCGAGGTCGATCGCACGGTCGATCGTGCGGGTGCGGCAAGTTGGTGGCCGCCGAAGTGAGTGTCCGAGGAGTATATGGGTCGGCTCGCCGGAGCGGCAATCGAGGACGCGCCCCGCGCCGCTGCCGCAACGGCGGCCAGTGGTAGACTGCCGGACGGACGGAGACGTGCGCCGGCCTCGCCCGAGAGGTCCGGCCGGAGGCTGAGTCGGAGGTGGGCGTGCGACGGCTGACGCGACGAAGTTGCGGCGTGGCAGGCGGAATCGCCGCGGGCGCGGTGGCGGCGCTGCTGCCCTCGATAGCCGCGGCGGACCATCCCGATCCGGCGCTCGACCCGCCCGGAGACATGGCGACGGCGCTGCTGCTGGTCGGCCTCGCGCTCGCCGCGACGATGGTGCTGGCCGCGATCGGCTACCTCTACCGCCGGCAGCGCGGCCTGCACTGGGACTACCAGCTTCCCCACGGCGCCCTGTCCGAGGGTGAGGGCGCCGGCGACAACCACGACGGAGATTCGCACTAGGCGTCGCACAGGCGCGAGCGAGTACGGGAGGATCCATGTTGCAGCCAGGCGATTCGATGCCCGAGTTCTCGCTGCGTGACCCGGAGCGTGAGAAGTTCACCGACGAGCGGCTGCGGGGAGCGATTGCGGTCATCGCGTTCTACCCGATGTCCTTCACCGGCGGCTGAACGCGCGAGATGGAGGGCTTTCAGCGGCGCTACCGCGAGCTGAAGGCCATGAACGCTCACGTGGTGGGCGTCAGTTCCGACACCTGGGCGACCCAGGGCGCGTTTGCCCGGGAGATTGGCGTGGAGTTCCCGCTACTCTCCGATTGGCCCTCGAACCGCACGATTGCGACCTTCGGCGTCGGGCGTGACGATGGCCCGACGGCGATGCGCGCCACCTTCGTCTTCGACGCCGAGGGCGTGCTGCGCACGGTGATCGACGACCAGGGCGACATGCAAGCCCACCCCGACGGCGCCTTCGAGGCGGTCAAGGCCATCGCCGACGCCGGGTAGGCGCGAGACGCCCTCGCGGGCAAGTCGAGCGACTACGCCAGATCGAAGCGATCGAGGCCCATCACCTTGTCCCACGCGGCTACGAAGTCGCGCACGAATGCGTCCTGCCCGTCGTCGGAGCCGTAGACCTCGGCGAGCGCGCGGAGCTCGGAGTTCGATCCGAAGGCGAGGTCCACGCGCGTCCCGGTCCACTTGAGGTCGCCGGTTGAGCGATCGCGGCCCTCGAACACGTCGCCGGACGGCTGCCACTCGGTATTCACGTCGAGCAGGTTCACGAAGAAGTCGTTGCTGAGCGTTTCCGGCCGCTCGGTGAGCACGCCGTGCGCGGACTGCCCGGTGTTCGCGTCGAGGGCGCGGAGGCCACCGACGAGCACGGTCAGCTCCGGCGCGGTGAGCGTCAGCATCGAGGCCCGCTCCACGAGCAGATCTTCCGCGCGACCGGCCTGCCCCTCCTGCAGGTAGTTGCGGAACCCGTCGGCCGTCGGTTCGAGGACGGCGAAGGACTCCTCGTCCGTCCACTCCTGCGTGGCGTCCGTGCGCCCCGGAGCGAACGGAACCTGCACCTCGTGGCCGGCGGCGCGGGCCGCCTGCTCGACGCCCGCGCACCCGGCGAGGACGATCAGGTCGGCCAGGGAGATGCGCTTGCCGCCGCTCTGCGAGCCGTTGAACTCCTCCTGGATCCCCTCCAGCGTCTCCAACACCGTGGCGAGGCGGGCCGGGTCGTTGGCTTCCCAGTCCTTCTGCGGGGCGAGGCGGATGCGGGCGCCGTTCGCGCCTCCACGCTTGTCCGTGCCGCGGAACGAGGCCGCCGAGGCCCACGCGGCCGCGACCAGCTGCGAGACGGACAGACCGGAGGCGAGCACCTGCTCCTTGAGAGCGGAGACGTCCTCCTCGCCGACCAGCTCGTGGTCGACCTCGGGGACCGGATCCTGCCAGAGCAGCGGCTCGCCGGGGACGAGCGGCCCGAGGTAGCGGCTGCGCGGACCCATGTCGCGGTGGATCAGCTTGAACCACGCGCGGGCGAAGGCGTCCTCGAGCTCCGCCGGGTCCTCGAGGAAGCGTCTTGAGATGGCGTCGTAGGCCGGGTCCGCACGCAGCGAGAGGTCCGTGGTCAGCATCATCGGGGCGTGCGTCTTCGACGGGTCGTGGGCGTCGATGACGGTGGCCACGGCTTCGGCATTCGCCGGCTGGTACTGCGACTTGCCGGCGGGGCTCGTCGTGAGCTCCCATTCGTGGCCGTAGAGATTCTCGAGGAAGTTGTTGTCCCACTGGACCGGGTTGCTGGTCCAGGCGCCCTCGATACCGCTGGTGATGGTGTCGTTGGCCTTGCCGCTGCCGAACCCGCTGGTCCAGCCGAAGCCCTGCTCCTCCATGCCCGCGGCCTCCGGCTCCGGCCCGACGTGGGCTTCGAGGGAGGCGCCGTGCGCCTTGCCGAAGGTGTGGCCGCCGGCGATCAGTGCGACCGTCTCCTCGTCGTTCATCGCCATGCGCTCGAAGGTCTGGCGGATGTAGCGCGCGGCGGCGAGCGGGTCCGGGTTGGCGTTCGGGCCCTCGGGATTCACGTAGATCAGGCCCATGTGGTCGGCGCCGAACGGCCCCTGGAGCTCGCCGTCGGCGTCGTGGCGCTCGTCGCCGAGCCATTCGCCCTCGGCGCCCCAGTCGGTCTCGTCGGCCTCCCAGACGTCGGGGCGCCCGAAGGCGAAGCCGAAGGTCTTGAAGCCCATCGACTCGAGGGCGCAGTTGCCCGCGAAGATGAGCAGGTCAGCCCAGGAGAGGCTCCGTCCGTACTTCTGCTTGATCGGCCAGAGCAGGCGGCGGGCCTTGTCGAGGTTGGCGTTGTCCGGCCAGCTGTTGAGCGGCGCGAAGCGCTGATGACCGGAGCCCCCGCCGCCGCGGCCGTCGCTGATGCGGTAGGTGCCGGCGGCGTGCCAGGTCATCCGGATGAAGAGCGGTCCGTAGTGGCCGTAGTCGGCGGGCCACCAGTCCTGCGAGGTGGTCATAACCTCCTCGATGTCCCGCCTCAGGGCATGGACATCGAGTGTCTTGACCGCCTCCGCGTAGTCGAAGTCCCCGCCCAGCGGGTCGCCGAGGGCGGAATCCCGGCGCAGCGCCTTCAGGCTCAGTTGCTCCGGCCACCAGTACTCGTTGTTCGTCATGTCGCTGCCTTCCCGTGCGTGTGCTCTCGGGCCTGTCAGCCGGGTCCGGGCTTCGCGACGATCTTCGCGGCCCTGAGACCCGGTCTCAGATTCTATCCCACCCCAACCGCGCCCCCGGAGTCAGCGAGGCGCGAGGCGACCTCACGTTAGTCGTCGTCGAAGTCGTCGGCGGGGGCGGCGGACGACGGGAGCAGCGGGTCCGGTCGCTCCTCGCGGCGCGCGCGCGGCGCCGGCGCCGCGCGCGCGGCGGCGATGATGCCCTCGATGTCGCTTGCGTCGCCTCCCGCGAGCGCGACCGGCGCGCCCGCGTCGCGCCAGATGCGCAGCTCCTCGGTGGACACACCGGCCGTGACCGCGACGATCAACGGCTTGCGGGTCAGCTCGGCGATGCGCCGCGTGCGCAGCTGGTCGCGGACGCTGAGGGCCCCCGCGCTCGGCGGTACGAGCAGCGCGTCGAGGTCGAGCGGCTGGAGCAGCCGCAGATCCTCCTCGGAGGCGTCCGCGTCGCCGAGCAGGGCAACGTGGCCGAGCTCGTCGCGAAGCAGCGCCGCCGCCTCGGTCCGTGCGTCGTCGAAGACGAGGAAGTCCGCCCCCGCCTCGATCAGCGCGTCGGCGTCGCCCGCGGTGGCGGCCTCGAGGCGCGCGCCCACGGGCAGATCGCCCGCGCCCTCGACAACGGCCTCGATGCCGTCGCGTCCGCCGGCGTGCAGCAGGGCGTCGGCGCCTGCTTCGGCAGCGGCCGAGGCGTCGTCGGCGCCGTCGACCTCGGCGATCACGATCACGTAGCGGTGCTCGTCGGCCTGGCGGCTGCGCGGCGCGAAGCCGAGCGGGCCGGGGCGGCGCTGGAAGGTGCGGCGGATGCGGTCGCGAAGCTTGCTCATGGCGCGGCGGCTCTCCCTCCGGAGGCTGCGGTGTCCGGGGCCGCGAGGCATGACGCGCGGCCCGGTCGTGATCCTCGCCGCAGGATCGGGCCGGGCGCAACCTCGCGGCTGGGCGGGCGCGGCGGATATGCTCCCCGGCGCGGGAGATGGCGGCACGGATGACGGCGATGGCCGGCGCGCTGGCGCCGGACGAACGGACGAGCCTCGAGCGGCGCGTGATCGTGTCCGCCTCGCTGGCGCATGCCGGGACGCATGCGCTGGAGCTGGTCTACGCCGCGCTGCTGGTGCGGATCGGGTTCGAGTTTGGCGCGGACCTCGCGATGCTCGGCGCGGTCGGCAACGCCGGCACGCTGACCTTCGGTCTCTTCGCGCTGCCCTCGGGCTGGCTCGTCGACCGCTACGGGCCGAGGGCCGTCATGACGCTGTCGATGGGCAGCGCGGCGGCGTTCGCGCTGGTCGTCGCGCTCTCGCCGAACCTCTGGCTGCTTGCGGCCTCGCTGACGCTGCTCGGCGCGGGCATCGGGCTCTACCACCCCGCCGGCATCTCGATGGTGGCGACAGTGGCGAGCCGCCGGGGAGTCGCGCTCGCCACGCACGGTGTGGCCGGCATCGTCGGCATCGCCTTCGCGCCGGGCGTGGCAATCGGCATCGCGATCGCGACCGACTGGCGCGTGGCTTACGTGGCGTTCGCGGCGCTGGCCGCAGGCGTCGCGATCGTCGTCTGGCAGATCTCGCCGGACTACGAGACGGCGCAACGGGCCGCGGCCGAGTCCGGCCGCGCGGAGCAGGCGACGCCGCCCGCGCGACGCCGCGCGACGCCGCCCCCGCCGGGCGGCTGGTTCACGCGGCCGCTGCTCGTGCTCTACGCCGCCGCGATCGGCGTCGGGTTCATCTACCGGGGCTCGTTGACGTTCCTCGCGGTGCACTTCGAGCGCGAGCTGGGCGTGTCGCTGTTCGGCTGGAACGCGGAGGCGATCGCGGGGGCGACGGCCTCGCTGGCGCTGCTGCTGGCGGTGATCGGCCTCGTCACCGGCGGCTGGCTCAGCGATCGCATTGCCCTCGAGCGGGCGATCCTGCCCTACGCCGTCGCGACGCCGTTCTTCCTCTTCGCGATGGGCGGCGTGGGCGGCGTGGGGCTGCTGCTGGCGGCGACCGGGTTCGCGATCTGCAGCTGGGCGCAGCAGCCGATCATGAACGGGCTGATCGCCGATTACGCGCCGCCGGGCATGGTGGGGCGATCCTTCGGGGTCTGGTTCCTGCTCGTCTTCGGCGTCGGATCGCTGGCGAGCAGCGTCACCGGCGTCGTCAGCGAGCGCTGGGGCACCGGCGAGACCTTCGTCGTGCTGGCCGCCGTCGGCGTGGCCGTGGCGCTGCTGCTGCTCGGCGTGGCGCAGGGCGCGGAGCGGCGTCGCGCCGCCCTCGAGGCGTAGCGCGCGCGACTGGGTTCGCGAGGGTGGGAGCTGGAGCCGGCGGGGGGATTCGAACCCTCGACCTGCTGTTTACGAAACAGCTGCTCTACCTCTGAGCTACACCGGCTGTGACGGGCGATGCCCGTGAATCATTGAAGCCCCCACGCTCGCGGCCGTCAATCGCGCGAGGCGGCGACGGCCATCGAGGATCCTCGGCAGCCACTCGCCGGCTCGCGGTTCGCTACCCTGCGGCGGCAACGCCGACGGGAAGCGATACGAGCAGGGAGGCGCCACGATGAAGATCGGCCTCGCGATTCCGCAGTACGCGCGCTGGTTCCGCGGCGAGCCGGCGTTCCGCGTGCTGGCGAAGGCCAGGGAGCTGCGCCTGCAATCGATCTGGCTCGTCGACCACATCATCCTCACGCCCACGCAGGCCGTGGGCTACGGGACCGGCACCACGGACGTGTGGACGGCTTCGGCCTACTTCGCCGGGGTCTGCAACGCGATCGACTACCACCCCTACTTCAGCCAAGCGATCGTGGTCATTCCCTGGCGACCGCCCATCCAGCAGGCCCAGGTGATCGCGAGCATCGATCACTTCACGAACGGCCGCCTGCTGATCGGTGCCGGCAGCGGTCACATCGTCGAGGCGTCGGACGCCCTCGGCCAGTCATTCGACGAGCGCACGGCGATGACCGACGAGTACCTGAAGTGCATGATCTCGCTCTGGAAGAACCGCGTCGCGAGCTTCCACGGCGCGTACGTGAACTTCGGCGAGATGACGATCATGGTGCGGCCCACGCAGGAGCCGCATCCGCCGATCATCTACGGGGGCCGCGGCCCGCGGCCGTTCCGGCGGATCGGGGAGTACTGCCAAGGCTACCTGCCGGGGAGCACCAGCCCGCTCAACGAGCCCTCGGTCCGCTACGGCCCGATCGGGGAGCAGCCCTCTCATTACGAGGGCAAGCCCGTCTTCCCCTGGGACGCGGAGGAGCTGACCGGCACGCAGCGGCTGGAGCGCGATCTCCGGGAGATCCAGAAGTACTGGGATCGCTACGGCCGCACGGGCAAGCCATACGTCGCGCTCACGATCCAGTGCCAGATCAGCGATCGCCGCGACGAGGATGTGAGCGAGGTGGGGCGGGGGCTGGTCAAGGAAGGCGAGCGCGCCTTCAGGGCGACCTACCCGGTCGTCCACGTCGACGACCTCGTGCGGACGATCCGTGCCTGGAACGACGTGGGAGTCGACCATGTCGCGATCCGCCCCGGCGCCTACAGGTACGGCGACCTCGATCAGGTCGGAAACCTGTTGCACCAGCTTGAGCTGCTGGCCGAGCACGTACTCCCGAAGGCGCCGATCGACCACGGCCCGATTGTCCCGTTCTCCTACGCCGACTCGATCGAGGGCGTCGACTAGGGCGCGCGTCCGGCTCGCGTCGCCCCGGCGCTACAATCCGCGCGCAACACCCTGATTCGAGGATGGCGGTGATCCGATGGGCATGATGGTCTGGCACGCGCTGCGCAACGTGGACCTGAAGGACGTGCCCGCGAAGGCGCGCGCACTCGAGGATCTCGGCTACGACCTCATCGCCACGCCGGAGTCGAAGCACGATCCGTTCCTGCCGCTCACCCTGGTGGCTGAGCACACGGAGCGGGTGCGCTTCACGACCTCGGTGGCGATCGCCTTCCCGCGCGCGCCCTACATCACGGCGAACCTGGCGTGGGACCTCGCGCGCTACTCGGGCGGGCGCTTCGTGCTCGGGCTGGGCACGCAGGTGAAGGGGCACAACGAGCGCCGCTTCTCGGTCCCCTGGGGGCCGCCCGGCCCGCGGCTGCGCGACTACATCCGCTGCATCCGCGCGATCTGGCACTGCTGGCAGAACGGCGCCCGGCCCGACTTCGAGGGCGAGTACTACCGCTACACCCTGACCAACCCGGACTTCGACCCCGGCCCGATCGACCATCCCGATGTCGGCATCGTGATCTCGGCCGTCAACCCCTACAACACGCGCCTCGCCGGCGAGCTCTGCGACGGCATCGCCATCCACCCCCTGAGCAGCTTCCGCCATCAGCACGAGGTCGTGCTGCCGCGCGTCTTCGAGGGCGCGCGTGCGGCCGGGCGAGACCCCGGCGAGCTGATGGTGCGCTCGGGCGGCTTCATCGTGACCGGCCGCGACGAGCAGGAGCTGGCGGAATCCCGCGAGGTCGCCCGCCGCCGCATCGCCTTCTACTCCTCGACGGGATCGTACGCGGGCATCCTCGCGCTGCACGGCCTGGAGGAGACGGCCGCCGAGCTGCGGCGGCTCTCGATCGAGGGCCGCTGGGACGTGATGCCGAGCCGCGTCAGCGACGAGATGCTGGAGGAGTTCTGCGCGGTCGGCAGCTGGGACGAGATCGCCGCGGTGATGCGCGAGAAGTACGCCGGCCTTGCGACGGCCGTGAACCTCGAGGTGGAGCCGCGCAACCCGGACGAGGAGGCGCAGGTGCGCGAGATCGTCGCGGCGTTGCAGCAGATCCCGACCTGCGCCGAAGTCGCCCCGCCGCCCTGAGCGCGGGGCGCCCGAGCCGTCAGCGGCTGCCGCGCCGCGCGACCGTGATCAGCAGGGCGGCGATCAGCGGTGCGATCGCCGCGAGCACGAACACGCCGCGCAGACCCGCGAATGCGACGGCCAGCCCGGCGAGCGCGGAGCCGCCGCCGATGCCAAGGTCGAAGGCGCCGATCAGCATACTCATCGAGGCGCCCTGGCGGCCCGGCGGGGCGCGGTCGACGGCCATCGCGAGGATCGTGGGGTGCGAGATGCCGAAGCCGAGGCCGAGCAGCAGCGCGCCGAGCAGCAGCACCAGCACGTGGTTCGCCGAGGCGATCACCAGCAGCGCGGCGACGAAGGCCACGATCGCCGGCAGCAGCACGGTCAGGCGCCCGTAGCGGTCGGAGAGCCGTCCCGCCAGCACGCGCACGACGATCAGCGTCAGCGAGTAGGGCAGGAAGAACAGGCCGGGGTTGCCCAACCCCTCGGCGTCCGCGAAGACCGCGACGTAGGAGAGCACGACGCCGATCGGCGGGAAGAGGCAGAGCGCGATCGAGGCCGGGAACAGCGCATCGCGGCTGATCAGCGTGAAACGCGTACCCCCCTCGGGCGCCGCCGGGCGCTGCGGCTCCGGCAGCCGCGAGGTGAGCGCGAGGCCGATGATTGCGAACACCCCGGCGACGAGGAAGGCGGCGTTGAAGCTGGCCCCGATCGCGATCGTCGCGCCGAGCAGCGGCCCGATCGCGCTCGAGACATTGACGGCGACGCCATACACGCCCATCGCCTCGGCGCGGCGCTGCGGAGGCGCGAGGTCGGCGACCATCGTGCTGCCGGCCGTGCTGACGGCGGAGAGCCCGGCGCCCTGCAGCGAGCGCACGCCGAGCAGCGGCGCGACGGCGCGCGCGAACGGGTAGAGCGCCATCGAGAGGGCGAAGTCGGCGTTCCCGGCAACCAGCAATGGCTTGCGCCCGTAGCGATCGGCGACCCAGCCGGTCAGCGGGCGGAACAGCAGCGCCGTGCCGGCGGTGACGCCGAGGATCAGCCCCACCTGCCCCTCGCTGCCGCCGATGTCGAGCAGGTAGAGCGGCATCACCGGGAGCAGCATCTGGAAGCTGAACATCTGGAAGAAGACGGCCGTGCAGAGCAGCAGCAACCCGCGCGTGAACAACGGCGGAGGCTCGGCCGTGCGGGCAGTCGCCGCGGTCGGGCTCCCAACCGGCGTATCGGAGGATCCGGGCTGCGTGGTCACGTTTCGAGGGTAGCCGCTGCCACGCTCACGATCGCGCGCCGCGCCATGCCGGCGGACCTGGCGGGCTGCGCCCGCTCCCCCTCACCC
>VXOS01000021.1 GCA_009839925.1 Chloroflexota bacterium | reverse complement strand
CCCGGCTCCGCGCCCCCCCCCCCCCCCCCCCCCCCCCCCCCCCCCCCCCCCCCCCGACTCCCGAACCGACCCCGGAGCCGACGCCAGAACCGACACCCGAACCCACGCCGGAGCCGACACCTGAGCCGACACCCGAACCCACGCCGGAGCCGACACCAGAACCGACACCCGAACCGACCCCGGAACCGGCACCCGAACCCACTCCGGAGCCAACGCCCGAACCAACCCCGACTCCGGAGCCGACAGCCCCGCCCGAGGGACCGCCGGGCCCGGCCGGGAACGTCTAGCAGGGAGCACCGATGCCGCTGCGAGTGATCGCCGGGAGCGCGCGCGGAGTGCGGTTGCAGACCCCGCGCGGCAGCGCCACGCGGCCGACCTCCGCGCGCCTGCGCGAATCGCTGTTCGGCATGCTCGAGGCGGCGGACGCCGACCTCAGCTCGGTGCTCGACCTCTACGCCGGCAGCGGCGCGCTGGGCATCGAGGCGCTCTCGCGCGGGGCCGGGCGCTGCGTCTTCGTCGAGTCCAGCCGCCGCGTCTGCCGCGTGCTGCGCGACAACCTGGAGCGCGCCGGCATGAGCGATCGCGGCGAGGTGGTGAGCGGCCGCATCGGTCGCTGGCGAGCGCACGAGGACGACCGCTTCACGCTCGTGCTCGCCGACCCGCCCTACGACGACGGCGGCGCGTGGCGCGCGATCGAGCGGGCGATCGAGGGCGCAATCGCGCCCGGCGCGCTGATCGCCGTCGAGCACGCGGCGCGCAACCAGGCGCCCGCAGCGCTCGGCGGCTGCGCGGTCTGGCGCCGCCGGCGCCAGGGCGACGGCGCGATTGCCGCCTATCGCTGCCTGGTGTCGCGAGAGGAAGCAGAGGAGCCGCAACCGTGACTACGGCGCTCTACCCGGGCAGCTTCGACCCCGTGACGCTCGGCCACCTCGACATCGTGCTCCGCGCGGCGAGCATGTACGACAGCGTCGTCGTCGCCGTCGCCCACAGCCGGTCGGCCCTGTTCAGCACGGACGAGCGTGTGGCGTTCTTCAGCGAGGCGGTCGCGGACCTCCCCAACGTGCGCGTGATCGCGCACCACGGCCTCACGGTGGACTGCGCCCGCGCCGAGGGCGCGACGGTGCTCGTCAAGGGCCTGCGTTCGACCACCGACTTCAGCTACGAGTTCGACATGGCGCTGATGAACCGCAAGATGGCCCCGGATGTGGATTCGGCGTTCCTGATGACCTCGGTCGAGTATCTCGTCCTCAGTTCCTCGAGGGTCCGTGAGCTGGCGAGCTTCGGCCTCGACGTGAGCGACCTCGTGCCGCCCGGCGTGGCGGCGGCGCTGCAGGAAAAGTTTGGCGAAGAGTAGCGGGTGATTGGATAGTGGCCCGGATCCGGCGCTGTCGGAGCCGTGGCCACGGCGACTGACGGGGAGGCGAATCGATGGACCTGTTGCATCACGTCGACCAGATCGAAGAGCTGGTGGCCAACGCCCAGCGGATGCCGATCGGCGGCCGCGCGATCGTCGATCGCCAGCGACTGCTCGACCTCGTGGACCGGATCCGGACGTCCGTCCCGAACGAAGTCCACGAGGCGCAGAAGGTGATCGAGGAGCGCGAGTCGCTGCTCCGCGACGCCGAGGAAGAGGCGCAGCTGCTGGTGGCGCGCGCCGAGGAGCACGTCACGAAGCTCAGCACCCAGCATGAGATCGTCCGCGCCGCCGAGGTGCGCGCGGAGGAGATCGCACAGGAAGCCGAACTGCGCGCCGAGGAGCGCCTTGCCGAGGTCTATGCCGAGATCGAGGGCCGCGTCAGCGAGTCCCGCCGTTTCAGCGAGCAGCAGATGGTCGCCGCCGACCGTTACGCCCAGGAGCTGCTTGCCCGGCTCGAGCAGCAGCTTGACGCCTTCCGAAAGTCCGTGCGCTCCGGCCTCGATCAGCTCGAGGCGCCCCCCGCGGCGCATCGGGAGCCGCCGAGGGCGGATCGCGCGGATCCGGTGCTCGCGGCGCCGGTCACAGCGGAAGGGGGCAACGGGAACGGAAACGGGACGGGTCACGAGCCCACGCCGCAGCGCTCACGCTCGGCCCTCGGGACGTTCATGGGACCGGACGCCGAGGCCGTGGCCGACGGCGAACCGGAGGCGGAGCAGGCCGTGATCGATGACTTTGCGATGCCGCCGCTGGACGATCAGCCCGGCGCAGCCGGCGATTCGCTGCCCCCTCCGAGCGGCGAGCATGCCGAGGATGGCCCGGAGCAGCAGCCTCGCCTGGATTTCTGAGCGCGGAGGGCTAGCCCTCCCACACCTCCGCGAGGAAGTCGAACAGCCGCGCGCGCACGGCGTCGCCGTGCGGCGAGTCGAGCAGGTCGGTGCCGTGCGCGACGCCGGGGACGACGAGGCGGGAGTCCTCATCAAGCCCGGCGCGCCTGGCGAAGCTGTCGAGGGCGTTCATCGCCGCGAGGTCGCCCTCCGCCGCGATCAGCGTGAGCGGGCACGTCACCCCGGCGATCGTGCTCTTCGCGTCGAGGCCGCGCATGCGCGACGGCGCCGACAGCAACGCGACGCCATCGACCGACCCTTCCACCGCCACGACGATCGCCGCGGTACCGCCCATCGAGGCTCCGACGAGCACGATGCCGTCGAAGCCGCGATCGCGGGCAAAGGCGATCGCGGCGCGCACGTCGTGGTCGATCTCGCCGGGATCCTGTTCGCCTCCGGACGCGCCGTAGCCGCGGAAGTCCAGGGTCAGCGCGCTGACCCCACGCTGCTGGAGCTGGCGCGCGAACGGATACCACGCGGTCTGATCCGCCGGGAACATGTGGAGCAGGATCACCAGCCGCTCCGGGTTCGCCTCGAAGAGCCGCGCGTCCAGACTCACGCCATCGTCCGTGCGGATCGTTTCCAGCGAGGCGCCCGCGACCGGTTGCGGCTCCGGATCCTCGTCGCCCTGGGGCCGGCACGCGGCAAGCAGCGCCGCGCACGCGAGCAGCAGCGCGCTTGCGAGCCGCAGGCCGGGCAGCGGCGGGAACGGCTGCGCCGGGGTGGGCAGCCGCGTTGGAGGCGGCCGGTGTTGCGCAGCCATGCCGTTACCTCAGAACGAGGTTGAGCATCCGGCCGGGCACGTAGATCACGCGCTCCGGTTCGCGACCGTCGAGCAGCTCCGCGATGCGCGGCCGGGTCTCGGCCAGTGCCCGCACCTCCGCCTCCGTGGCCGTCGGCGGCACGTCGATGCGGTCGCGCAGGCGGCCGTTGATCTGCACCGGCAGCTCCACTGTCTCAAGCGCGCTGAGGGCGGGATCGGCCGTCGGCCAGTCCTGCTGGTGCACCGAGTAGGGTTGCCCGTTGCGCTCCCACAGCTCCTCGGCGATGTGCGGGCAGACCGGGGCGAGCATCAGCAGCAGCAGCCGCAGCGACTCGTTCCAGTCCGCCTCGTCGACGGGCCCGGCCTCGCGCGTCCGCACCAGCGTGTTCGTCAGCTCCATCATCGCGGCGACGGCCGTGTTGAGGTCGAAGCCGTCGTAGTCCTCGGTGACGCGCTCCAGCGTGCGGTGAGCCTCGCGCAGCGCTTCGCGGGAGGCGCCGCCCGCCGCGCCGCCACCTGCGGGCGGGTCGGCGGCGAGGCTCCAGACGCGCCGCAGCCAGCGCGCGACGCCGACGATGCCCTCGACGTCGTAGGGGCCGCCCTGGTCCCAGGGCCCCAGGAACATCAGGTAGGCGCGGAAGGTGTCGGCGCCCCACTGGTCGACCTGGTCGTCGGGCGGCACGACGTTGCCGCGCGACTTGGACATGCGCCGCCCGTCCGGTCCGAGGATCTGGCCCTGCGCGAAGTAGCGCGTGAACGGCTCGTCGCCGGGCACGGTGCCGGCGTCGCGCGCCGCCTTGTAGAAGAAGCGCGCGTAGAGCAGGTGCATCGTCGCGTGCTCGGCACCGCCGGTGTACTGGTCCACGGGGAGCCAGGCGGTGGCGGGGCCGGGTGCGATCGCCGAAGCGCCGTTCACGGCGTCGGCGTAGCGCATGTAGTACCACGAGGAGCACATGAAGGTGTCCATCGTGTCCGTCTCGCGGCGCGCCGGTCCCTCGCACGCCGGGCAGGTGGTGCTCACGAACTCCTCGGAGAGCGCGAGCGGCGACTGACCCGTCGGGAGGAACTCGACGTCGTAGGGCAGCTCGACAGGGAGTTGGTCCTCGGGCACGGGGACGATGCCGCACTCGCCGGCGCAGTACACCATGGGGATCGGCGCGCCCCAGTAGCGCTGGCGCGAGATCAGCCAGTCGCGCAGGCGGTACTGGATCTTCGGTCCGCCCCAGCCTTGCGCCTCGAGGTGCGCGGTGACCGCCGCCTTGCCTTCCTCCGAGGGCAGCCCGTCGAAGCTCCTGGAATTGACCATCGTGCCCGGCTCGACGTACGCCTCGGCGAGCGGCTGGCCGTCCCATTCCGGCGGTGCGATCACCACCGGGATGGGCAGCCCGAACTTCTCCGCGAACTCGAAGTCGCGCTGGTCGTGCGCGGGCACGGCCATCACCGCGCCCGTCCCGTAGGTGGCGAGGGCGTAGTCGGCGATCCAGATCGGGACGCGGTCGCCCGTGAGGTGGTTGACGCACCAGGCGCCGGTGAAGACGCCGGTCTTCTCACGGTCCGTGGCCTGCCGCTCGAGCTCGGAGGCGAGCCCCGCCGCGCGTACGTAGGCCTCTACCTCCCCGCGCTGTTCGTCGGTGGTGATCTGCCGGACAAGCGGGTGCTCGGGGGCGAGCACCATGAAGGTCACGCCGTGCAGCGTGTCGGGGCGGGTGGTGAAGACGCGAATCTCGTCCGTGCCGTCCGGCGCGGGCGTCTCGAGGGCGAACGCGGCCTCGGAGCCCTCGGAGCGGCCGATCCAGTTGCGCTGCATCAGCTTGACGTACTCAGGCCATTCGAGCTCCTCGTTGGCAAGCAGCTCCTCGGCGTAGTTGGTGATGCGGAAGAACCACTGCTCCATCGCGCGCTGCTCGACCACGGCGTGGCAGCGCTCGCAGGCGCCGAGGACGACCTGCTCGTTGGCGAGGACCGTATTGCAGGACGGGCACCAGTTGACGGGGGCGTCGGCGCGGTAGGCGAGGCCCTGGCGGTAGAGCTGGAGGAACCACCACTGCGTCCAGCGGTAGTAGTCCGGCGAGCTGGTATCGACTTCGCGGGTCCAGTCGAACATCGTGCCCATGCGCTTGAGCTGCTCGCGCATGTGGACGATGTTGCCGTCGGTCCAGTCCTTGGGGTGCGCGCCGCCGGCGATGGCGGCGTTCTCGGCGGGCAGGCCGAACGCGTCGAAGCCGATCGGGAAGAGCACGTTGTAGCCGCGCATGCGGCGGAAGCGTGCGAGCGCGTCCGAGGGCGCCATCGCGAACCAGTGGCCGACGTGGAGGTCGCCCGAGGTGTAAGGCAGCATCGTGAGCGCGTACCAGTTGTCGCGCCCCTCGACATGGTCCTCGGTGCGGTAGAGGCCGCTCTCCTCCCAGCGCTGCCTCCAGCGCTGCTCGATGGCGCCGGGCTCGTAGCGCTCGGTCTGTGGCTGCTGCTCGGTGGTGCTTGTCACCCGTTCATCGTACGAGCGCGGGATACACCGTCAACCGCGCGCCTCCCGCTGCGGAACCGCCGGTCAACCTGCGGCATCGATTTCGTCCAGATCGATCACCTGGGCGGTGGCGGGCGCGAAGGCGCGCACCAGCCGACGGTCGGCAGTCACGAGGGGGCAACCGGCGCGCAGTGCTAGCGCGACGTACAGGCAGTCGTACAGCGACCGCCCGAAAGCGAGCGCCAGCTCCAGCGCCTGCGAGGCGAGAGCCGCGCTAGGGACGAGCGTGGGGAGGGTGGCAAGGGTGTTGTCGAGGGCTTCGCGAGCCTCGTCATCCCGCAGGTCGCGGACGAGGTGCGAGCGCTTCCACAGCACGTTGGCGACCTCCGCGACGTAAACGTCCGGCGCAAGGAGGCGCGCCTCGCCGCGGGCAGCCGCATCCAGCAGCGCCCGGGCACGGTCGGAACCCTCTTCGGGGATTACCCACTTCACGGCGACCGAGGCGTCGACGACGAGGCTGCCGACAATCAACGCTCGCGGTCTTCGCGGATCAGCGGAACGCTCTCGTCAAGTGGCCCGCCGGCGCGCTTCGCGATGCGGGCCCGCAGCGCATCCATTGCAGGGAGCCGGGCCGAAAGCCGCATCAGCGACCGGCGTCGCTCGATGTGCTCCTGGAGTGCGGAGCGGGCCACGACATTCACGCTGCGCCCGCCCTCTGCCGCCTCCTCGCGCAGGGCCTCCATCACGTCGTCGGGTACATTCCTGACGGTGAGTTGCTGCACTGGCCGCTCCTCAGTGTGATTCATAATGACATTACTTCTGAATGCACTATGCATGCAACCTGAGTAGAAGGGACCGCGCCTCTCGTCACGCCGCGAGGATCAGCGCCGCCAGCAGCGGCACGCCGAGCGAGACGAGGATCAGCGCGCGCCGTGACTCGCGCAGGCGTGCCTCCGGCTCGGAGGCGGCGACGGCGCGGCGGAACTGCCAGAGCGTGACCAGCACGTAGCAGGCGAAGAGGACTGCGAGGATCGGAACAGCCATGGCGCGAGTGTAGCGGCGTGCCCGGCTAGCGGCCGTTCCCCGTCCCGCTCTGTGGCGCGATCCGCAGGATCGCCCCGCCGAACGTCAGCAGGTAGACCTCGCCCGCGGCGTCCGTTCCGAAGGAGGCGACCTGCCGCTCGCTGCGCGCCACCTCGACGACGCTTCCGCTGTCGGGCGCCAGCGCCCAGAGGCGCCCGCTGCAGAAATCGGTGAAGAGGTAGCTGCCCGCCAGCGCCGGCACGTCCTCGCCCTCGTAGACCACCCCTCCGGTGACCGAGCAGCCGAGGCTGCGCCCGTACTCGGCGATCGGCGGCGTCGTCCCCGCGCGATCGCAGCCGCCGCGCGGCTCGAAGCAGCGGGTGCCCTCCAGGCGGTCCCAGCCGTAGTTGCCGCCGCGCTCGATCACGTCGATCTCCTCGAGCGCGTTCTGGCCGACGTCGCCCGTCCAGAGGCGACCGGCGTTGTCGAAGGCCATGCGCCAGGGATTGCGCAGTCCGTACGCCCAGATCTCGCCGCGCGCCCCCGGCGTGCCGACAAACGGGTTGTCGGCCGGGATGCGGTACGGCTCGGCCGCCGAGGCCTCGCGCACGTCGATGCGGATGATGCTGCCGAGCAGCGTGCCGAGGTTCTGCCCGTTCCCGCGCGGGTCGCCGGCGGAACCGCCGTCGCCGAGGCCGAGGTAGAGCAGCCCGTCCGGCCCGAAGCGAATCGCACCGCCGTTGTGGTTCGGGAAGGGCTGTTCCAGCTCGAGGATCACGAGCTCGGAGCCCGCAACGACGGCGAACGGGCTGCCCTCGTCGACGGTGAAGCGCGAGAGCCGCGTGCGGCGTGGGCCCGCGTCGGCCGAGCGGTCGACGGAGTAGTAGAGCCAGAGCCGGTGATTCGCGGCGAACCGCGGATCGACGGCGACGCTGAGCAGGCCTTCCTCGTTGCTGGCGCGGCTGACCTGCGGGCGCAGGTCGAGCAGCAGCGCCTCGCCGCCGTCGCGGAGCACGTAGACGCGCCCGTCCTGCTCCGCGACGAAGACGCTGTTCCCCGCGTCCGGCCCGGCCGGGTAGGCGCCGAGCTCCACGGGGCGCTCGAACTCCCGCCCGCCGAACGCGGGCACGAGGCTGACAGCCCCGGGCTCGGGCGCCGGGGGCGTCACGGCCGCGGGAGTGGCCGCCGAGGTTGGAGACGGCGTCGCCGTTGGAGCTGGCGAGGCTGTTGGCGTGGGCGAAGCGGTCGGCGAGGGCGTGGCGGTGGGCGGTGTCGCGGTCGCCGTCACCGTCGGCGCGGTCGTGGCCCTCGCGGTGGCCGTGGGGGGCGGCGCGGCCGTGGCGACCGGCGGCGGGGTCGAGACGACCGAGGGCGCGCCGCCGCTCTCGTCCTCGCAGGCGGCGAGCAGCGCCGCGAGGGCCGTCACGATCAGGGCTGCGCCGAGCGCGCGGCGCGTCACCGGCAACCTCAGGGAAGTGCGCGCGCGGCTGCTACTCGAAGACGATCACCTGGCGGGCGACCTCGCCCTGGTTCATCGCCTCGAACATATCGTTGACCTCCTCGAGTTCGCCGCGGCGCGTGATCATCTCGTCGAGCTTGAGGCGGCCCTGCATGTAGAGCTCGATCAGCTTCGGCATGTCTACCCGGAACTTGTTCGAGCCCATCGTCGTGGCGCGGATCGACTTCTCGCCCGCGAGCGCGCGCCCACCGAGCGCGATCGTCTGATTGGCCGGGACCACGCCGATGATCGTCGCCAGCCCGCCAAGGCCGAGCGACTGCACGCATTGCAGCGCGACGTTGGCGTTGCCGATCGCCTCGAAGGAGTAGTCGACGCCGCCACCGCTGAGCCGCCGTACGGCCGCGACCGGATCTTCCTCGGAGGCGTTGACGCCGTGCGTCGCGCCGAACTCGCGGGCCGTGCCCAGCTTCGACTCGAGCAGGTCGACGGCGATGATCTGGCTCGCGCCGGAGATGTAGGCGCCCTGCACGGCGGAGAGCCCGACGCCGCCGACTCCGAAGACGGCGACGCGCGAACCGGGCTTCACCTGCGCGGCGTTGAGCACCGCACCGACGCCCGTGATCACGCCGCAACCGACCAGCGAGGCGACATCGAGAGGCATGTCGTCGCGCACCTTCACGACGCCGCGCTCGCTGAGCAGCATCCACTCGGCGAAGCTGGCGATGTTGGAGACGGAGTTGTGGACGCGCTCGCCGTTGAGCGTGATTCGCGGCGGGTCGTCGAGCGTACGGAAGGGCTTGTCGATGCAGCGGTTGGGGTGGCCGGTCAGGCACTCCTGGCACTCGCCGCAGAATGCGGAGCCGCAGGCGATCACGTGATCGCCCGGCTGCACGTAGGTGACCCTCGATCCGACGGCCTCGACGACGCCGGCGGCCTCGTGCCCCAGGATCGCCGGCGTCTGCATCGGCATCAGATCCTCGATGTAGTGCAGGTCGGAGTGGCAGACGCCGGAGGCCGAGGTGCGGACGAGAATCTCTCGATCGCCCGGCTCGTCGATCTCCACTTGCTCGATGGTCAGCGGCTCGTGCACGCCGTGCATGATCGCGGCCTTCATCGTTCACTCCTCTCGCGCAGCGGCTGAGGCCTCGGTGTTGGTTGGGCGCGATTGTAGCGGTCGCGGGCGCGCTGGTCGCTCGCGGCGCGGGCCGATGGCGACATCACGGCTTCGGGTACCGTTCCATCCCACGGAACTGTTGGTGCTAGGCTCAGTGAGCCGGCGCGACGTACCATAGAGGCGCGATGGAGGCCCGAGACGCCCGCATGAACGTGCCATCGGACTACGAGGCAGGGTACGCGAGGGGTCGCGCCATCGATGCGGACCTCGCGTCTCGCTACGTCGCGCACACGACGATCGGCGATCCTGACGCCGATCAACTCACCGACGCGCTCGCCGAACTCGGGCCGGAGGAGTCAAGGCAGATCCTCCAGCGGGCGATGGACGCCGAGGATCCGCGCGACCTGCGCGAGCTGCCGCCGGTGGTGCGCGACTTCTTCGAGGAGATCGCGGTTCCGCCGGACTGGGTCGATCAGTCCGCCTACACCCCCGGCATCCGCATGTTCCACAGGAACTCGCGACTGATCCTGGGCGCAATGGTCGGCGGCACGCTCGTCGAGGGGTTCTCGACGAGCATCAGCAAGTCGTTCTTCATCACGGGCCGGGTGCGCGATCAGGGCGTACGGCGCCTGCGGCAGAACAACCGCCACATGATCGAGATCTTCCTGCCCGGCGGCATGGAGCGGGGCGGAGACGGCTGGAAGCTCTCGGTCCGCATCCGGCTGGTCCACTCCCAGGTCCGGCGGTTGCTGAGCGCCTCGGATGACTGGGACCACGCCGCCTGGGGAGTGCCGATCAGCGCCGCGCATGTGGGCTACGCGATCACGGCATTCTCGGCCCGGTTGCTGAAGCACATGAGAAGTCTGGGCGCCGTCTTCAATGACGAGGAGCGCGCGAGCTTCATGCAGGTCTGGCGCTACTCCGGGTACCTGATGGGCATCCCGGAGACCATCCTCTACCACGACGAGGAGGAGGCGCTCAGGCTCTTCGAGATCGGCACGATCTGCGAGCCGCCCCCGGACATCGAGGCGATCTCGATGGCGAGCTCCCTCGTCAACTCGGCCCCGCTGATCATCGACATCGACGAGCCGGCGGAACGCCAGCGCCTTGCGAAGTACGTGTTCACCATCTCGCGGGCGCTGATCGGCAGTGCGCTCGCCGACCAGCTGCGCTACCCGAAGAGCCCCACGTTCGGAGTCCTCGCCTGGTTCCGGTTGCAGGAGCGTTACCACCGCATCGCGGCGAAGGTCTTCCCCAAGCGCGTGCAGGAGAGCAGCTTCAGCAGGTTCACGTCCCTGCTGGACGCCTCCGGGTACGACGAGGGCGGCATCACCTACTCGTTGCCCGACCACGCGCACGCCGAGGAGTCCAGCCGCTGGTAGGCAAGCCTGGCGGGCTCCTGCCGGTCACGATCCTGCGCCCGCCCTCCGCCGGAACGGCGCGCCGGTGGCGGCTGCGTACAGCGCCCAGGTAGCCACCAGCAGCCCGGCCGCAACGAGGAACCCTCCCTGGAAGCCGATCCTGTCGGCGATCAGGAACCCCGCGAACGGGCCCAACGCCGCCCCGAGGTCGAGCCAGGTCGAGTACCGGCCCAGCACGGCGGCGCGCGTTGCATCGGGCGATGTCTCGCCGATGGCCGCGTCGAGAGCCGCATTCACGCCCACCGCCGCGATGAACAGGAGCGGCATCGCGACGACCGTGGCGACCACGGAATCGAGTGCGGCGACCAGGACCAGCGACGCAACCGTCGCGGCCATCCCGAAGGTGATGGACACCCGCCGGCCCACGCGGTCCGAGAGGTGCCCCAGCGGCACGCCGAGGCCGAGGTCCGACAGCCACCGGAACCCGACCAGCAGGCCCGCGAGCGTCACCACGGCGAGCGATCCGCCCAGCACCCGCTCGTCCTCGTTGGCGAACTCGGCGAGGTAGGGAGCCACGGTGGCGATCGCCAGACCGTTCGCCGCGAACGCCGTGGCGAAGCGCATCAGGCTGATCGAGAGCAGGCGGAGCCTCAGCTTGCGGCCGTAGCCCGGCAATCGGGATACCGCGAGGTTCCAGGGATTGAGGCGCTCTCGCAGGCCACCGCGGGTGGGCCTCGCGCGCCCGGGCCGCAGATTCGGCACCCGGGTGGCGACGATCATGCCGAGCAGGCCGATGCCCGCGAGGGCCACGAACGTCACCTCCCTCGAGGTGAGTTGGAACAGCAGCGCGCCGACGGTGACCGCGATCAGGCTGCCGAGCCGTTGCCCGGAGTTGAAGAACCCCATCAGCCTCCCGCGCATCGCCGATGTGCCGACGCCGAACGCCGTCAGCTGCGCGGCGAGCCGCATGTGGGAGTACGAGACCCCCCACGCGGCGCGGGCCAGCAGCAGCAACGCGAGACCGCTCCCCAGACCGTACGCAAGCGTCGTCGCGGAGCCGAGGGCAATCGAGGCCACGAAGGGCCAACGCACGCCGAAGCGCTGGAAGACGGAGGCGGCGAAGGCATTGCTGACGAGGCGAATGAAGCGGTTGATGCTGAGCGCGAACCCGATCCAGAAGGACGCGCTCAGGCCGAGCTGCCCGGCCACCCCGAACTCCACCGCCGCCACGGGCAGCACGATGTACATCAGGGAGTCGCCCATGATCACGGCGGTGGTGGGGGACACCGCGTACACCATCCCGGCCGGAATGATCGATCTCATGCGTCTCCCCGGTGGGCAGCCTCCGCTGGCGATGGGGGAGAACTGTGCCATAGCAGGCGGACGCCCGGAAAGACGTCCGGGACAGGCGAGGAGTGCGCTGTGCGAGGTGCTGGACCCGCGCGGCAGGGTATCGAACCCCGTCGTTTGCGGTTCCTCAGAATCCGTCCCAGCCGGGAATCGCGGCCGCCTGCCGGACCCAATCGGCCAGCTGCTCCTCGTCGAGTTCGCCCTCGTGGATGTCGATCCAGCGTGAGTCCGGATCCTTGCCGGAGCCGGGTGGGACGGGGCTCAGCGACGCGCCCTGCAGGAAGGTCACCTTCACGTAGCGAGCGAAGACGTGATAGCTCACGAACCAGCCCTCACCCGCGACGCCGTACCAGGGCGAGTTCCACCGCACCGCCTTCCGCACGTCGGGCACTGTGCGCTCGATCAGGTCGTCGAGGCGCCGCCCGACATCACTCTTCCAGTCCGGCATGGCCGCGATGTAGGCCTGCACGGGGGCGTCCCCGTCCCCCTTCGGAATCTGCGGGTTGCCGCCCGAGAGGAGTTTGGGGTTCTCGGGGGCGACCCACTCCGAGGCCTGAGCCGCCTTCCTCGATGTCTTGCCGGCCATTGCACTCACTCCGATCCGCGGGTGGCACGGCCGCATTGGGTCGGGCAGCGTGCGAATCTCGAGTCTGGCGGACCTGCCTGACGGGAGGCAGTGCCACCTTCGCGGTGTTGTTGAGCCTGTACTCGGCCAACTGTCGGTAAGATACAGCCCTGGTGGCAGACTCGGACGTCGGAGGCGGGCGAACGCAGCGGTGGCGGGCGCCGGCCGTTGTGATCGCCGTCGTGGCGGTCGGACTCCTGGCGCTGCCCGGCATTGGCGTTCGCTACCTCCTCCATGGTCAGCTCGACGCCTTCCACTGCCTGTTCACCCTGTTCTTCTCGATCAATCTCCTGATCTGCTACTGGGAGATGTGCCTGTTCTTCCGCAGGGACTACATCGAGGAGCGTGTGGAATTCTGGCGCAGGCGGCGGGACGACACCGGCAAGACCCCCGCCGTGGAGTTCCTGACGACCAGCGTGCCGCTCAACCGGATCCTCTCTCCGACGGTCTGGGCGGATGTCTGGGCGACGTACTCGATGTTTGATTCGGCGTATGCAGATCGCAATACGTACGGCTTCAACATCGACATCGCGAATGGGTTCGCGACACCTGCTCCGACCTTGATTCTGTATGTGACCTATATCGGCGGGCTCCTGCCCGCCGTCGTTGCTGGCATTCTCGGGGCGATGCTCTTCTGGCAGTGGGTGTACGCGTCCTCGCTCTACGTGGTGAGT
>VXOS01000027.1 GCA_009839925.1 Chloroflexota bacterium | reverse complement strand
CCCTCGGCCGGCCGGGGGCGCGGCGGCCACCACGACTGCGACGCGGCGATCGTCTGGCCGATCGTGCCCTGGAACCCCGCGTAGGCGCTTGGCCGCGGGCTGGCGCCCGGCCGGTTCCTAAGATCATCCGTGGTCACGCTTGCCTCCTGCCGCTCCTGGCCGGGGCCGCCTCGCAGAGGCGGCGCAGGCTCCACATTGCCTCCAGGTCCCGCTCGTTGATCTCGTGGACGAACTGATCGAGGGGGATCGCTCCGCGATGGCGATGGAGGCCGCGATGGTCCCACGCGGATCCCGCCCACTGCAGCGTCCACAGCAGCTCCTCGCGCAGCGAGGCGAACCCGTACAGCAGGTCCCGGAACTCCTCGAGGCGGTAGCGCTGCTCGCCCGGCCCCAGGTGCGCGCGGCGCTCCGGAAGCGGCGCGCCGGAGCGGTCGCAGATCGCCTGCACCGCGCGCAGGTCTTCCGCTTCCGAGTCCCGCAGGAAGCCGACGATCTCGAGGATTGACCAGTCCTCGCGCAGCCCCGCCTCCGGCGGCGGCCGGCGCGTCAGGATCGACTCGTCAAGTCCCCAGGTGAGTTGCTGGACCTCGTGTGCGACTTCGCGCAGGGCCTTCAGCAGCCAGCGCTGGTTCGAACCGTAGCGCTTCGACAAGGTCGGCACGCCGCGATCGTTGGCCTTGCCGATCGGCTTGTCAACCGCACGCAGGCGCGGGCGATGCAGCCCGCGCGTTGACCGCGGGGGCGATTCGGGCGAGGCTCGCGCACGGGGCCCCAACGACGTGAGTGCGGACTCGCTGCCCTACACGGTGCTGATCCTGATCGCCGAGCTGGCCGTCGGCTCGCTTGTCTTCGTCACCTGGTTCGACGCGCGCGGGATGGTCACGCGCGGCTACGTGCAGACCGGCGCGGCGATCGTCGTGCCCTCGGCCGTGCTCACGCTGCTGATCGCCTTCAACCTCGACCCGCAGTCGGGGATCGACGGCTACACGCTGCGCGGTGACGCGCTCGACGCGCTGCGCGTGGTTCTGGTGCTCTTCACGGCCGTCGCCGCCGTGCATCTGGTGGCGGCGTTCACGGAGCGCGCCTCGCTGGCGCGCCTGCTCGGTTGGGGCGGCGGGGCAGTGGGCGTGGTCGCCCTCGTGCTGCTCGCGACGCTGGTCTCGGCGCCGGCCTGGTCCTACGCGGGCGTGCTGGGCAGCATGCTCGTCTCGGCGCTGGTGCTGGGCGGCTCGCTGATGGCGATGAGCTGGGGGCACTGGTACCTCACCAACTCCGGGCTGCCCAAGGAGCCGCTGGAGCAGATGTCGCTGCTGGTCCTCGCTGCGCTGATCGCGCAGGCGCTGCTCGTCGTCGCGGGCGCCGCAGCGCCGGTGCGCGAGACGCCGCTTACGCAGGGCGCGTTCGGCGTCTCGCTCGGCGAGAACCCGGCCTTCTGGTTCCGCGTCGGCGTCGGCCTGCTCTTCCCGCTCGTGCTCGCCTGGCTCGCGTGGAAGGCGGCGACGATCCGGGGAATGATGTCCGCCACCGGCCTGCTCTACATCGCCGTCGGCGCGGTCCTCGCGGGCGAGGTGCTCGCGCGCGGCCTGCTCTTCGCCACCGGCGCCGCCGTCTAGCACCCGGCGACCGGTCCAGCGATGTCTCTCCGCGGTCCCCGCGGAGTCCTACAATGATCGGAACGCCCGGCAGCGAATCGGAGGGGGGCTCCCCTTGGCCGACGCACATGCCGGCAGCGAGCCTGTTCCCTTGCGGTTCGACCGTACCGAGGCGACGCGCCCGCAGGACGCGGCCTACGCACAGGCGATCGACGATTCGCTCATGGAGCGGATGGCGATCGGGGACGGTCGCGCGCTTGAGCAGCTCTACGACCGCTACCACATCCTCGTCTACTCGGTGGCGCTGCGCGTCGTGCGCGACCAGATGCTGGCGGAAGACGTCGTGCAGGAGGTCTTCGTGCGGCTCTGGCGTCGCCCGCAGGCCTACGACCCGGCCCGCGGGCGTTTCCTCAGCTGGCTGATGTCCGTCACCCGCAATCGCGCGATCGACGAGGTCCGGCGGGTCACGCGCCGCCTGCGCATTGAGGATCGCCGCGAGGACGCCGCCGAACAGGTGCGCAGCACGGACCGCTTGGACGCCCCGGAACTGGCGGCGGCGATCGGCGACGAGCGGCGCGAGGTGCGAGCCGCGCTCGCCTCGCTGCCGCAGGAGCAGCGACGGGTGCTGGAGCTCGCCTACTTCGATGGACTGACGCAGTCCGAAATTGCGACACTGACAGAGACGCCGTTGGGGACGGTCAAGACGCGCACGCGCCTGGCAATGAACAGGCTGCGCCAACGGCTCGGAGGCCGATCATGACGTCCGAAGAGCGCGACGGACTGCTCGCCGCCTACGCGCTCGGTAGCCTCAGCGGGCCCGAGGCCAATGCCGTCGAGGAGCTCGCGCGCAGCGATCCGGCGGCGGCGAGCCAGCTCGCCGAGTACCAGGAAGTCGCCGATCTGATCGCGCTCGACACGCCGCTGCAGCGGGCCGATCCGGCATTGCGCGCGCGCGTGCTGCGCGCCGCGCGGCAAACCGAGCGCTCCCGCCGGCGCCGCGTCCCGATCCCGCAGCTGCTCGCCATCGCCGCGTTGCTCGCCGCAGTCGCCGTCGCCGTCGGCTGGGGCGTGCAACTGCAAGGGGAGCTCGACACACTGCGCGAGGAGTCGGCGGCGCTGCAGGTTGCGGTCGCCTCCGATTCGCGGCGGATCGACGTGCTGGACCGCGAGCTGGTGTCCGGCACCGAGCAGGAACTGCGGAACGCGCTGGCGCAGGTGAAGAACACGCACCAGCGCTCCGTCGCCATCCTCGCGGACCCGGACGTATCGACGGCCCAGCTCGTCAGCGCTCAGGCCGGACACGGAGCCGGCGGGCGCTGCGTCTGGAGCATCGCGGAGAACGCCGGCGTGCTGATCGCGCAAGCGCTCCCGCCGCTGCCGCTGGGCACGCTCTACGAGGTCTGGCTGGACGACGGCGTGAACGTGGTCTCCGCGGGCACCTTCCTCCCGGAGGCCGAGGGCGACGCGCAGCTCCTGATCGAGGTGGGCGTCCCGTTCGCGCCGCGCTTCGTGATCGTCGCGCCGACGCAGCCGGGCGAGGCGGACGGGCCGCAACCGCCAATCGTGCTGAGCGGCGACTTCACCCCCTAGCCCGTGCCCCGGCGCGATGTCGCTGCTGCCGCACACCTGGCAGGAGGCGAATCCGGCCGTAGCGTCCGGCTCGGCCAGGAACCCGCCTCGCAGCACCGTGCCGCGGCCGGGTGAGGCCGCGTGCTGAGCTTGAATCCGCGGGAGGGACGACATGGAGGCAGGCAACGTAGTGGCGATGTTCCTCGAGGAGACGCGCTTCACCTCGCGGGAGGAGTGGGAGCAGGCATGCGCCGGCGTCTGGGACGACGCGCTGGCCGAGTTGCGGACGAACCCCGGCTTCAGGGGGCTTGCCGCGTTCTGGGCCGACGACGATACGGCGCGCGGCGGCGTGATGGGCCTGTGGGACTCGCTGGAACACCGGCTCGGCTACGAGGCCCGGTCGGCGGGTACGGTGCGCGCGCTCTTCGATCCGTTCTTCACGCGCGGCCCAAGCCGCCCCCGGCTCCACGTCACAAGGGCCACGATGGAGTAACCGGGCCGCCCGGCGAAGACGGGCCGCCCTAGTCCGAAGACGCCGCCGCCGCGCCGTCGCCCTCCGTGGGCTCGGCGCCAGGCGGCTGCTCCTGTGGCTCGTCGGGTGGTTCGAGGGCGAGGTGGCGGGCGGCGTGCGACTGGGCGAGCGCCTCCTCCGGCTCGAGGCCGCCGAGGCGGCTGTCGGCGTACCAGAAGATCTCGCGCAGCAGGGCGGTCAGCGGGACGATCACCAGCAGCCCGATGAAGCCGAAGACCGCGCCGGCGGCCACCAGCAGCAGGATGATGATCGCGGGGTGCAGGTCCACGGCCTGGCTCTGGATGCGCGGCACCAGCAGGTTGTTCTCCAGCTGCTGCACCATCACGAAGAGTAGCGCCACCCACAGGATCTTCTCCGGATCCCCGCTCGCCGCCGCCATCAGCAACGCCGGCAGCGCTCCGATCCACGGTCCGATGATCGGAATCAGCTCGCTAATGCCGGCGAAGATCGCGAGCGCGATCGACAGCTCCACGTCGATCAGTGTCAGGCCGATGAACGTCAGCACACCGACCACCGCCCCAAGAATCAGCTGCCCTCGCAGGTAGCGGCCGAGCAGCGCGTCGGCGATGCGAATGCTGTTGAAGATGTCGGGGCGCACGGCGACGGGCACCGCGGCCCCGAAGTTGTCCTCGAAGCGGTGGCGGTCGCGCAGGGCGTAGAACAGCCAGAAGGGGACGATCAGGAAGCCGAAGATCACCGCGAGCGTCCGTGTCAGGAAGGAGAACGAGTCCGTCGTGTGGCTCGCAATCTCCACGCCGATCTGATCGGCGTTGTCCGCGATGGTCGTGTCGATGCGCTCGCGCACGTTGTCCGGGACGCGCTCACGGTACTGGTTGAGCCAGGAGTTGATCTGGTCCTGCGCGCGCTGGCGCAGATCGGCGAAGGAGTCGATGAACTCGGTGGCCTGATCGATCGCCACGGGGGCGACCAGCAGACCGAGCCCGACCATCATGCCGAGGATCACGAGGTAGACGAGCAGCACGGCCAGGCCGCGCGAGATGACGTTCTTCTCCGGAGTGCCGCCCGGCAGGAACGATGCGAGCGAGGCGAGGTGGTCCACCGCCGGCGTCAACACGTAGGCGAGGAGCGCGCCGACCGCGAAGGGGAAGAGCGCCCAGCGCGCGCTCCAGGCAATCCAGAGCACGACCCCGATCATCAGTAGCCAGAGCGCCACCCGCACCCGGGATCTGGTCATGACGTGCTCGCTCGCCCTCGTCCGTCGGTGGACCGGCGCGGACCGCCGCTCCGTTCGCCCATTGTGCCTGATACGCGAGGCGCAGGGAGACGCTTCAGCGATTCGGACCACACGCTCGCCATTGACATCTCATGGTGCGCACCGGACGATAGCCGTGTCGGGCCTTTCGGGCCCCGGCACGAGGGAACGCGATGGTCTCCGCACAGACGCTCGAACGACGAATCGCCGACAGCGGCCGCCGCCTTACCGAACCGCGCCGTCAGCTGATCGAGGCGATGCGCAACCTCGGCGATCACTTCACCGCCGATCAGGCGGTGCAGGCCGCACCCAGCGTCGGCCGCGCCACGGTGTTCCGGACAATGCGGCTGCTGCAGGATGTCGGGGTGCTCTGCCAGGTCGTGCTCGATAACGGCGCCATCGGCTACCGCCTCACCGCCAACGCGCGCCACCACCACCACCTGATCTGCTCCCAGTGCGGCGCGACCGACGACTTCGCGAGCGGCGGTATCGAGGACCAGCTCGCCGAGCTGGGACGCCAGTGCGGCTTCGACATGCACGGCCACCGCCTCGAGATCTACGGTGTCTGCGCCGCCTGCAACACGGAGCTCGACCGCCGCTGACGCCCGGCGCCCACTCATGGGGTCGCAGGAGCCCGGGCCGTGTACGCCCTCGGTACTGGTATTGATATTCGGTATCTTGCGCACCTTCCTGATACGGGGTATCGTGCCGCGGATCAAGTGGGCAAGACTACCCAAACGATACCAGGTATCAACAGAAATGGTGGGCTGCGATGCGGGATCTGTTACCGCCACGAGCGCTCTGGATCGCACCGCTGCTCGCGCTCGCGCTCGCCGTCGCGGTGGCGTGCACGGGCGACGATGACGGTGACGGCGATGCCGGCCAACCTGCCGAGCAGACTCCGCAGGTTGAGGTTCAGGAGCGCCTCCAGGTTGTCGGCTCCACCGGCATCATCGCCCACTTTGCCGAGCAGATCGCCGGAGACGACGCCGACGTCGCGTCCGTGATCCCGCCGGGCGCCGATGCGCACAGCTTCACCGCCACCACCACCTCCATCCGCAACATCGCCGCCGCCGACCTCGTGATCGTCAACGGGTACAACCTCGAGGAAAGCACCCTGGCCACCATCTTCGCGAACCTGCCCGAGGACGCCAGGCTCGCAATCGCGACCGTCGGGATCACCCCCCTCGAGGGCGGCCACCACCATCACGGCCACGACCACGGCGAGGGCGAGGACGGCCACGACGAGGAGATGCGCGTCTCCGCGGAGCACGAGCTCGCCGTCGCCGATGGCGACCCGCACATGTGGCTCACCATCCCGAACGCCATGGTCTACGTGCGCAACATCGCCAACGCGATCGTCGACGCCGACCCGGCCAACGCGGCCGCCTACCGCGAGCGCGAGGCGGCTTATCTCGCCGAGCTACAGAAGCTCGACGAGGAGGTGCGGGCCACAATCGCCACCATTCCGCAGGAGAGCCGCGTGCTGATCGTCTACCACGACGCATTCCAGTACTTCTCCGCGGAGTACGGGCTCGAGCTGGCCGCCACCGTGCTGCCGGGTAACCCCTCGCAGCAGGCGAGCGCGGCCGCCGTCGCCGAGATCATCGAGATCGTCGCCGGCCGCCAGGTCGGCGCCGTCTACCGCGAGCCGCAGTTCGCCGCCGACGCCATCGAGGCGATCGCGGAGGAGGCGGGCGTGCGCGTGCTGACGCTCTACTCCGCCGCGTTCACCGACGAGGTCGACACCTACGTCAAGCTGATGCGTGCGAACGCGGAGTCGCTGGTCGAAGGGCTTGGCGGCGGGTAGCGTTCACGGGGCGGAGAAACGGAGCGCCCGGTGACGTCGCACCACGGACACGACGCCCATGGGCCCGTTGGGCACGAGGATCCGGCCCACGTCCACGACGTGGCCGCGCTCGACGGCGCGGGCCACCCGGCGGCTCGCGCCAGGCTGGCAGCCGGGCACACGCATGGCCCGCTCGCCCTCGAGGTCAGCGGCCTCTGGGCCGGCTACCCCGGCAAGCCGCCCGCGCTCGAGGACGTCAGCCTCGTCGTCCCCGAGGGCGAGATGGTCGGCCTCGTCGGTCCCAACGGGGCCGGCAAGTCGACGCTGTTCAAGTCGATCCTTGGCGTTGTGCGGCCGCTGCGCGGCGAGATCCGCGTCTTCGGGCGCCCCGTCTCGGAGACGCGTGCGGACGTCGCCTACACGCCGCAGGTCGAGGAGGTCGACTGGGAGTTCCCGGTCAGCGTCCGCGACGTGGTGCTGCTTGGGCGCTGGCGCGGGAGCGGACCCTTCCGCCGCTGGTCGCGCGAGGACCGCGACGCCGCCGAGGGCGCACTCGAGCGCGTAGGCGTCCCCGAGCTCGCCAACCGCCAGGTTGGTGAGCTGTCGGGCGGGCAGCGCCGCCGCGTGCTGATCGCCCGCTCAATCGCGCGCGGCGCGCGGCTGCTCCTGCTCGACGAGCCGTTCGCCGGCCTCGACGCGGGCGTTGAGCACGATCTGCTCGCGATCCTCGACGAGCTCACCCACGAAGGGTGCAGCATCCTGATCGCCACGCACGACCTCGCGTGCGTGGCCAGCGCCTGCGACGAGGCGTGCTGCCTCAACCGCCGCGTGCAGGGCTACGGCCCGCCCGCCGATGTGCTCACCGAGGACGTGCTCTCGCGTACCTTCGAGCGCGCGCTCGTCCCGATCGGCGCTGATCGCGAGTTCATCATCGCGGAGGGCAACGGCAGCGCCGGAGCGAACTGAGGGTGGAGCGATGGCCGAACTCGCGGAGTGGCTGATCGCGCCGTACGAGTACGCGTTCATGCGACGCGCGCTTGCCTCGCTGCTGATCGTCAGCCTGGTCGGCGCGGTCGTCGGGACGTTCGTGGTCCACAAAGGGCTGGCCGCTTCGGGCAGCGGGCTCGCGCACGCGACACTGGGCGGCGTCGCGATCGCCTTCGTCAACGGCGCCAGCGTGGCGCTCGGCGCCCTTGTCGCGGCCGTCGCGACGGCGCTCGCCATCGGGTACGTGCGGCGCACGTCGCGCGTCAGCTACGACACGGCAATCGCGATCTTCTTCGTCTCGGCCTTCTCGCTCGGCATCCTCGTGATCTCGCGCCGTCAGAGCTACACGCCGGATCTGGGCTCCTTCGTGTTCGGCGACATCCTCGGCGTCTCGCAGGCGGACCTGGTCGGCGAGTTGGTGCTCGCCGTCGTCGCCGTTGGCTTCGTGCTCGCCTTCTACCGCGAGCTGGTGATGGTCGCCTACGACCCGGCGATGGCGTCCGCGGTCGGGGTGCGGACGGCGTTCTTCGAGTTCTCGCTGCTGGTGCTGATCGCGGTCGCCGTGGTGGTGGCGCTGCAGGCGATCGGCATCGTGCTGGTCACGGCGACGCTGATCATCCCACCGGCCACGGCGAGCCTGCTGTTCCGGCGGATCCCGCAGATCATGGCGGCGAGCTTCCTGATCGGCGTGGCGTCCTCTGTGGTAGGCCTATACGCCTCGTTCCACGCGGGTGTCGCCGCCAGCCCCGCCGTCGTGCTCACGGCGACGGCCGCCTTTGCCGTCGCACTCGCCGCCACCTCGCTGCGCCGCGCGCGCTTCCCGGGCGCCCCGACCGCCGAGTAGCACGCCCGACTCGCGAGGGCGCCCCCAGGGCTCCCTAACATGCCCGTAACGAGACGATGCGACGCTGTGTGCGGGCGCGCCGCCCCCTGTTGAGCGGCGGCGGGGCTAGCCGTAGGCTGAGAGTGCTCCCCGTTTCCGGTGAGCGGGCGCTCGAGGCCCCTCGATCGGGACAGCTGGCGAGGCGATGGTCGCAGAAGTTGCAGGCAGCGAGGCGGAGCCAGCGCCCACGGCGGCGGCGCAGCCTCGCAAGCGGCCGGAACGCCCCAACGTCGACCGCAAGGCGCGGCTCCAGCTGGAGCCGAAGCTGCCGGCCAAACAGCCGCCCGAGGTCCGCACCGGCAACTGGGACGAGACCTTCCACCTCTTCGATCCGGAGACCGCCAGGGCCGAGGCGGTGCGCTGTATCCAGTGCCCCGCCGCCCCCTGCCAGGTCGCCTGCCCCGTCGGCAACGACATCCCCGCCTCCTTCTGGCTGCTGGAACAGGGCGACTTCGACGGCGCCGCCAACGTCTTCCGCGAGACCAGCGAGCTGCCCGAGATGTGCGGGCGGCTCTGCCCCCAGGAGCGGCTCTGCGAGGGCCACTGCGTCGTCGGCAAGAAGGGCGAGCCCGTCGCCATCGGCAAGCTCGAGACGTTCGTCACGGAGTGGCAGCTCGCCAACGGCAACCCGCCGCCCGCGACGGTCGCCCCCGCGACCGGCAAGAGCCTCGCGATCATCGGGTCGGGGCCGGCCGGCATCGGCGTCGCCGAGCGTATCGCGCGGTCCGGCCATCGCGTCGTTGTCTACGATGCCTGGCCGGTGGCCGGCGGGCTACTGCACTACGGCATCCCCAACTTCAAGCAGAACAAGGCCAGCGTCGCCGATCGCATCGAGCGCCTGCGCGGCCTCGGCGTAGCGTTCGTCCTCGACACCCGGGTCGGCGAGGACGTGGCATTCGAGGAGCTCGAGCGCGAGTTCGACGCCGTCTTCGTCGCGGCCGGGGCGATCGAGGGTGTCGAACTCGGGCTGGAGCACGAGGACGCGCCCGGCGTCTTCGCGGCGACCGAGTTCCTCGTGCGCGGCAACCTGCCGCCGGAGGATCTGCCGGAGGAGCTGCGCGCGCCGCTGCCGTCGCTGCGCAGCGTGGTGGTGGTGGGCGGGGGCGACACCTCGATGGACTGCGTGCGCACCGCGGTGCGGCTCGGCGCGGAGGAGGTGCGGCTCGTCTACCGCCGCACCGAGCAGGAGATGCAGGGCCGCGAGGAGGAGCGCATGCACGCCCACGAGGAGGGCGTGATCTTCGAGTTCCTCACCTCGCCCACCGCCATCCTCGTGGACGATGCGGGCGCCTTCCGCGCGCTGCGCTGCCAGCTCATGGAGCTCGGCGAGCCGGACGAGAGCGGACGCGCCCGCCCGGAGCCGATCGCCGGCAGCGGCTTCGAGATCGAGGCCGACGCGCTCGTCCTCGCCATCGGCTACAACGTCGAGGACGGCTGGGGCGAGGTCGCCCCCGCCGTCGAGCGCGACCCGTGGGGCCGCTTCACCGTCGATCCGCGCACGATGCGCACGAACCGTCCGGGCGTCTTCGCCGGCGGCGACGACGTGAACGGCGCGGACCTCGTCGTCACCGCCCTCGCCGACGCCCACGTCGCCGCGGCCAGCATCGAGGAGTGGCTGAGCGCCGGCGGCGACTGGTAGGCGACGGCCTGCCGGCTGAGAGTCCGGTAACGCGTTCGCTGTGCACATCGTTGACTATCACGCGTAGGGGAGATCGACATGCTGCCAGAGGAGCGCATCCCGACCCATCCCGGCGAGATTCTGGCGGAGGAGTTCCTGAAGCCGCTCGGCCTCACGCAGGTCGCACTGGCGGAACACATTGGTGTGCCGGTGCAGCGGGTGAACGAAGTCGTGCGCGGGAAGCGCGGGATCACGGCGGAGACGGCCTGGCTGCTCTCTGCCGCGTTCGGGACCACGCCGGGCTTCTGGGTCAACCTCCAGACGAACTACGACCTCGCCACCAGGCGGCCCGACAGCCAGGTGGAGCCGCTGGGCCTGACCGGGTAGCGCCACCGAGCCACACCCAGGTCCATCCCCTGGCGCCGATCGCAGGGGTGCGACAGCGATTGCCGCTGCGGTAGAGTGCGCGGACGACCACGGAGTGACCACGGGCGCCCTCAAGGCGCCATGACGAGGGGGATTGAGATGGCGATCGCAGTCGGCCAGGAGGCGCCGGACTTCACGCTCAACAACGAGAACGGCGAGCAGGTCACGCTCTCCGAGTTGCGCGGCGCGCCGGTGGTGCTGGTCTTCTACACGTTCGACTTCTCCGGTATCTGCACCGGCGAGCTGTGCGAGATCCGCGACGACTACAGCGACTGGATGGACCTCGGCGCGCAGGTCTACGGCATCAGCCGCGACAGCCACTTCTCGCACGCCGCGTACAAGGAGCAGCACGGGCTGCCCTACTCGCTGCTCGCCGACACCAAGGGCGAGGCGGCGAAGGCCTACGACACCTGGAACGAGGGCCTCTGGGCCGCCGAGCGGCTGACCGTGGTGGTCGACAAGGACGGCGCGATCGCGCACTTCGTAAAGAACCCGATCCTCGAGGCGCGCGACCACTCGGCGATCGCCGACGCCATCCGAGGCGCCGGCTAGCCAGCCCGCGCGGCGCGCATGGCCCTCGACTTCCACTCGCTCGCGCGCGGCGACGCGCTGCCGCCGATCGCGCTCAGCGTGAGCGCGGAGGAGGCGGCCGCCTACCTCGACGCCACCGGCGAGCCCGCCGAGCGCTGGGAGGACGCCGTCCCGCCGCTCGCGCAGGGCGCGCTGCTGCTGGGCGCGCTGATGGAGCAGCTGGCGCTGCCGCCCGGTGCGCTGCACACCGGCCAGGAGTTCGCCTTCCTGCGCGCCGTCGCCCCCGGCGAGCCGCTCGAGGGGCGCATCGCGGTCGCGCAGCACAGCGAGCGCCGGGGCTCCGTAATCGCCGCCTTCGACCTTGAGTTGCGCGACGCGGACGGCGAGCCGGTGCTGCGTGGCCGCAGCACCGTGATCGCGCCCGCCCGCGAGGAAGGCGCGCCCTCGTGAGCGTCGAGGCGCCCGCCGTCGCACCCGTGACGCGGCTGATCGACCAGGACCGCGTCGATCGCTACGCGGTCGCTGCGCGCGACCCGAACCCGATTCACACCGACGCCGAGTTCGCCGCCGCCAGCGACTTCGGCGGCCGCATCGCGCACGGGATGCTTGTGCTCGCACTCGTCTCCGAGGCGATGGCGGGCGCCTTCGGCCGGCGCTGGGCGGAGAGCGGGTCGCTGCGGGTGCGCCTGCGCGCCCCCGCCGTGCAGCCGCTCAAGGTCACGGCCCACGCGGAGCCGCGCGGTCTCGCCGATGGCGTCGCCAGCTACGACGTGCGCTGCGAGACGGCCGACGGCGCCGTGCTGCTCAGCGGCACGGCCGCGGTCGCCCTCGGCGACGCGTAAGCGGTGAGCGCGCCCGGACCCCTCGACCTTCCGGCGGTGCTCTCCGCACTCGCGGAGCAGCGCCCCGTGTTCCACTCCGAGGCAGACTTCCAGCACGCGCTCGCTTGGGCCATCCGCGAACGTCACCCGAACATGAAGGTGCGGTTGGAGTATGCGGTGACGCTTGATGGCAAGCGTGGCCACGTCGACATCCGGCTCGACGACGCGGACGGGCCGAAGGTGGTCGAGTTGAAGTACTGGACTCGTGAGTTGGATCTGATCGTGGATGACGAGGAGTACCGACTGCGGGAGCACGGTCGGGAACCTCTCGCCCGGTACGACCTGTGGAGAGATATCGCACGGATCGAACGGCTCATCGACGACAAGTTGGTTGGCGGCGGTCACATCGTTGCTCTAACCAATGTCCAAGGCTATTGGAACGCGGGCCGCCCCGGAACCATCGATGAGGGGCTCCGGATACACGAGGGTCACGTAGTTCACGGCTCGCTCTCGTTGAGTCCAAAGGCGAAACCCGGCACAACCAAGGGCCGCGAAAAGCCGATTGAGCTGAGGGGCTCGTACGTGACGCGCTGGCGTCCCTACTCGCAGCCAGCCGAAGTCCCCGGCGGGGAGTTCCGCTACCTGCTGCTCGATGTCGGCGCTGGGCTGCGGGCATCGTGAGCACCGACGAGGGCATCGACCCGGCGCTGCGCGAGCAGTACTGCTTCGGCTGCGGGCGGCACAACCCGCTCGGCTTCCACCTCGAGTTCGAGCGCGACGGCGGGGACGTGGTCGCGCGCTACGCGCCGCGCCGCGAGGACAGCGGCTACCCCGGCCTGATGCACGGCGGCCTCGCCACGCTGCTGCTCGACGAGGCGATGGGCTGGGCGATGTACGCCGACCGCGTCTTCGCCGTCACCGCGCGCATGTCGACGCGCTTCCGCCGTCCGGTCACCCTCGAGAGTCCGCTGCTGGTGCGCGGCCGCATCGACCGCCAGCGCGGACGCCGCATCGAGGTCAGCGCGGAGCTCTACGACGAGGACGGCGAGCGCATCGTCGAGGCCTCGGGCCTGTTCCTGCGCATGGACGCCGAGGCCGAGGCGCGGTCCCTCGAGGTGATGCGCCGCGAGTACGGCACGACGCTGGACTGATCCGGTCAGGCTTTGCGGGGGGGGGGGGGCCCCCCCCCCCCCCCCCCCCGCCGCCCCCCCCCCCCCCGCGGCGCAGCGGCAGAACTACGGCCCCCCCACCCGTAGGGGGGGGGTGGGGGGGGGGGGGTGGGGTGTCAAA
>VXOS01000115.1 GCA_009839925.1 Chloroflexota bacterium | reverse complement strand
GCGCGACCGTGTACGTCACCGTGCAGTCCGTGAACGACCCGCCGCGGTTCGAGGAGCAGCCGACCGAGCGTGAGATCGGCAAGACCGCTCGGGAAGGCGACCTCGTCGGCGCGCCCTTCACGGCCACGGATGTAGACCACGAGCCGCTGACCCTGTCCTACTCGCTCAGCGGAGCCGGCGCCGCCGCCTTCGAGATCGAGGAGCACACCGGCCAGATCATGGTGGCGACCGACGCCGTCCTCGACCCGGCCGTGCAGGCCGAGTACATGCTCACCGTGACCGCGCGCGATCCGGACGGCGCCTCCGCGACACTCGAGATCACGATCACGGTCACCGAGAGCGCGGTCACGGTCCCGACGCTCGTCTTCGGCGGCGGCGGCTTCCCCGCCGGCCTCGGCGGCGGCGGCCCGAGCGGCCCGGAGCCGAGCGACGAGGACTTCGAGTGGAACGTCGAGCGGGACATCGAGGAGCTCGACCCGCGCAACGACTGGCCGAGCGGCGTCTGGTCGGACGGCAAGACCCTGTGGATCCTCGACAACCCCGACGGCGCCGGCGACGCGGTGTACGCCTACGACCTCGAGACGGGCGAACGCCTTGAGGACCGCGAGTTCGAGCTCGACGACACGAACGGCGCGCCGCGCGGCGTCTGGTCCGACGGCACCACGGTCTGGGTCTCCGACAGCGGCCGCGACACCCTGTTCGCCTACGACCTCGAGACCGGCGAGCGCCTCCCGGAGCGCGACATCGTGCTCACCAGGCGTAACAGGGACGCGCGCGGCATCTGGTCCGACGGCGAGACGATCTGGGTGCTCAACCGCAACCCGTCGCTCTTCGCCTACGACCTCGAGACGGGCGTGCTGCTCGGCGAGTACGAGCTCGCGGACCAGAACGGCAGCCCGCAGGGCCTCTGGTCGGACGGCGTCACGGTCTGGGTCTCCAACCACGACCCGAAGCGGCTCTTCGCCTACCGGCTGCCCGTGCCGCCAGCCGAACCTCCCGAGGAGCCGCCCGCCCTCGAGCGGGTGATCGGCGAGGACTTCGAGGAGCCGGGCCGCGTCGGCAACAACAGCCCGCGGGGCATCTGGTCGGACGGCGCGGTGATGTACGTCGCCGACGAGAGCGACAACAGGGTCTACAGCTACAACATGCCCGACGCGATCGACGCGCGCCTCGTCTCGCTGGAGCTCAGCGGGGTCGACTTCGGAGAGTTCTCGCCGCTGCGCTACGACTACGCGAGCGCGACGATCCCGCACGGCAACATCGCGACCCTCACCGCCACTGCGGCCCAGGAGGGCGCGTCCGTGGGGATTGACCCGGCGGACCAGGACGGCGACCCGGCGAACGGGTACCAGCTGCGGCTGCTCCCGGGGCGCGAGATCACCATCACCGTGACCTCGGCGGACGGAAGCCGCGAGCGGGTCTACCGCCTGCGCCTCGGCGAGGAGGCGGCGGGGCCGGCGGCGAGCTGCCTGCGCGGCGCCGTCAATGTCGGCTTCAGCCTCGTGGTCCATGAGGGCGGGAGTGTCGAGGACCTCGTGGCCTGCGCGCAGGCGCGGCACGTCACGGCGCTCTACGCGCTGCACGAGGGCGAGTACCTGCCTTACATCGTCGGCGCGCCGGACTTCGTGACCGCGCCCTTCCGTGACCTCTTCGCGGACGGCGTCCCGGCGCTGCTGCCGCTGGTCGTACGCAGCGAGGGCCCGGCGACGCCGGCCCCGGCCGCGCCCGCGGTCACCGAGCCCTTCCCGGCGTGCCTCCTCGGCGAGATCGGAGAGGGCTTCAGCCTCGTGGTCTCCGAGGGCGGCACCGTCGCGGACCTCGCGGCCTGCGCGGCGGGCCTCGGCGTCACGGCCGTGTACGCGCTGGTCGAGGGTGAGTACGTGCCGTACATCCTCGGCGCGCCCGAGTTCGTGAACCGGCCGTTCGCCGAGTTGTTCCCGGACGGCGTCCCGGCGGCAACGCCTCTGACCGTACGGGGCGAGGGGCCGTAGGCGGCGCTCGCGGCCTCGCCGGTGTCGAGGCTGCAGGTGTGAACGGTGGGCGAGATCCGGGGAACCGTGCCCAACGAGCTGGGCCGGGGTCCGCTCGCGATTTCGGAACAACCGAAGTTGTTGCAGCCCACCACCCAGTGGAAGTTGCGGCTGGCGTTGGGGTCGGCGTGCGTGTAGCTGGTGCCGCTGCGGCGGGGTGAAAACCGGTGTCGAGGTTCCCGGGGCGAAGGGCTCGGCTGCTCCTCGATGTCGGCGCCCGCGAAGCCGTCGGGGCGAAGTGCCTACTCGCTGGAGACACGCTGGGCCGCCTCGGTCTGTGCGGCGATCAGCGAAGGGTAGACGCGGCCGTGGGCGAGGAGGTCGTCATGGGCGCCCTGCTCCACGACTCGCCCTTGCTCGAGGACGACGATCCGGTCGGCGCTGCGAATCGTCGAGAGGCGGTGAGCGATCACGAGCGTGGCCCGCCCCTGGCGGACAGCATGGAGCGCGAGGTTGAGCTCTTGCTCGTTGCGTGTGTCGAGACTCGACACCGCTTCGTCGAGGACGAGTACCGGTGAGTCCTTCAACAGCGCGCGGGCGATCGCGATGCGCTGGCGCTGGCCACCGGACATCTGGACGCCGCGCTCACCTGCAACCGTGTCGTAGCCGCGGGGCATTTCGGTGATGAACTCGTGCGCCAGGGCCGTCCGTGCTGCGTGCTCGACCTCGGCGTCGGTGGCTTTGGGGCGCGCCATGCGAATGTTCTCCCGCAGGCTCGTATTGAAGAGGTAGATGTCTTGGGGCACCCACCCGATGAGCTCCCGGAGGGAACGCTGGGGCAACTTGTGCACGCCGTGTCCTCCGATGGCGATGGTCCCGCCGTCGGCGTCCCAGAAGCGCATCAGCAGGCTCGCGCAGGTGGTCTTCCCCGCGCCGGAGTGGCCCACCAGCGCCACGGTCTCCCCGGGCGCGATCTCGAACGAGACATCCTGGAGCGCGGGATCCCCGCCGCCGGGGTAGCTGAATGTCACCCCCGTGAAGGTGACTCGGGGCTCCACGTCGGAATCGGGCGGAGTGGCCCCCGGCGCGTCGGTAACGGGCGCCGGCTCGCGCATCAGGCGGAAGGCGCGTTCGGCTGAGGCGAAGACGATCCCGAGATTCTGGACCAGCGAGGCGATGGTGAAAATCGGGATGAAGACGAAGATCGCGATCGTGATCGCCACGGGGTAGTAGGCAGGATCGAGGTCTCCACGGAACACGTGGATTGCCGCAACTGCAACGACGCTCAGCATGCCGCAGCTCATGAACGTCACGATGGCGCCCTGCTCGATCCCGGCGCGCATTCCATAGACCAACTGCGAGCGGACGAGCCGTTTGCTGTGGGACTCGAGGTTGGCGAGGAACCTCCGCTGGAAGCCGAAGGCCACCAGTTCGCGCAAGCCCTGCACACCGTCCACGACCTCCGCATTCAGATTGCCGAGGTCGGCCCTCATCGCGTCGCCCTGCCTGGCGGCGCGGCGCCGCAGCACCAGTGGCGTGGTCGCGACCAGAAACGCGAAGGGGAGGAGCGCGAGCGGCAGGGTCCAGTGCATCACTCCGAGGGTCGCCAACGCGAGGAGCGGCACCACGACGGCCACGACGAACGCTCCGACGGTGTGGGCATAGAACCACTCGACCGTTTCGACGTCGGCCATGGCGGCAGACGCGACGTCGCCGGACCGCCGCTGGATCAGGTACCCGGGGGCGAGCCGTTCGAGAGCGGAGTAGAGGTGCACGCGAAGGTCCGCGAGGATGCGGTAGGCCAGATCATGCGCTACCCACATCTCGGCCCACGCCATCACCGCCCGGAGGATGACGGCGGCCCCCAGCGCGATCGCAGGCGTACGAAGGTCGGTGGCGGTCGCGCCGCCGGCGACCTGGCCGACCATGTACGCGCCGAGCGCCGCGGCGGCAATCGTGGCGCCCTGGTTCAACACGCCCGCCACGATCGCGAGGGCCATCAGGCCGAAGTAGCTCCGGATCATCCAGAGGAGCTGCCAGAATCCGGACGAGAACCGTGTCCCCTTCCGTCCGCTCTGTACCGGCGCCGTCATCGGGTCGGTCAGCGTGCTCATGCCGCACCGTCCTGCTGTGCGCGAACCAGCTGCGCGTAGTGGCCATCGCGCGACACGAGATCCCCATGCCGGCCTGACTCCGCGACCCGGCCGTTGTCGAGCACCACGATGCGGTCCGCGTGGACGACCGAGGAGAGGCGATGGGCGATGACGATGGTCGTCCGCCCCCGGGTGAGGAGGCTGAGCGCCTCCCGGATCGCCGCCTCGTTGGCGCTATCGAGGTTCGAGGTGGCCTCATCAAGGATGAGCACGGGCGCGTCCTTCAGGAGCGCGCGGGCGATGGCGATGCGCTGGCGTTCGCCGCCCGAGAGCTTCGCGCCGCGTTCGCCAACGATGGTCTCGTAGCCATCTGGAAGCGACTGGATGAAGGCGTGGATGTTCGCCTTCCCGGCGGCATCCCGGATTGCCTCCGCTGTGGCGTCGGGCCGCCCGATCCGGAGGTTGTCCTCGATGGTCCCGTTGAAGAGGTATGTGTCCTGGGAGACGTAGCCGATGGACCGCCGCAGGTCGTCCAGGGGGATGTCGCGGAAGTCCGTCTCCCCGAACGTCAGCCGGCCCTGCTGCGGGTCGAAGAACCGAAGCAGGAGCGATGCGACCGTGGTCTTGCCGGCGCCGGAGCCGCCGACGATCGCGACGGTCTCGTCCTCGCGAATCTGCAGAGAGACGCCCTCGAGGGCCGCGCGCGCGTCACTCGAGTAGCGAAACGTCACGTCGTGGAGGGCGATCGTTCCGCTGGGCAACGAGGCGGCGCCGGTCTGTTCACCGGCCGCGTCACGGACCCCCGGTTCGGTATCGAGCAGATCGAAGATGCCCGTCGAAGCCGAAATGCCCATGTAGCCGGTATGCCAGTACATGTCCAGTTCGACGAGGGGCCGAAAGCACTCGGACGAGAGGAAGAGGATGATCAGCAGCGCAGCGATGCCCAGGTCGCCGGCAGCCACCTGGAAGCTTCCAATCGCGACAGCGAGCGCCACGCCGCCGCTCATCGCGAACCCGACCATTCCATTCCGGATCATCGAGATCGAGAGCTGGGCCATGGTCGCTCGGTAGAGCGCCTGGCTCGCGGCGCGGAGCTGCTCCCCTCGCCGCTCGCTCGCGTTGAGCGCCTTCAGCGTGACCATGCCCTGCATCGAGTCGACGAACCGGGCGTCCAGCGTTGAATACGCGGCCCAGTGCCGCTGGCCGTACTCTCCCAGGAGGCGGTCCCAGCCTCGGGGGATGAGCGGCACGGCCAGCGCGAAGGCCAGGACGATGGCGCCGATGAGCGGATCGAGATACACGATGACGCCGACGATGCAGATGGGAACAACGACCGATACCACGGCGTGGGGCAGGTAGTAGCCCACATAGGACTCGAGCGCTTCGACACCATCGACCAGGGTTGCCTGTACCTTGCCTGTTTCGGTGTGCTCCAGGTAACCGGGGCCAAGCAGGAGCAACTGGGCGAAGAGCCGGCCGCGCAGCCTGGTCTTGACCTGGGCTGAGACCTGCTTCGCCAGCACCTCGCGGGCGAAGATCAGCGCTGCGCGAAGCAGGGTCAGGCCGGCGACGGCGGCGACGAACCCGGCGATCGCGGTCCAGCCACCGCCATCGAAGATGCGCCGCACGATCAACGCGATGAGCACCCCCTGCGCGACCCACGTCGCGGAGATACCCAGGCCAAGCGCGATGGAGAGGGCCAGGAGCCGACGCACGCCAACGGTCAGCCCCACGATTCGCCCGTGGATCATCATCTGCGGTGTTTGCGCCTCCGCCGCCCGTACATCCGAGCTGCTGCCCCCTGCTGATCGCCGGAAGCTCGACGTTGTTCGGTGTGATATACAGTATCACTGAGACTAGGTATCAGTTGGAAAGGGTGAAGATGCTTCACCGAATGGCGCTCGCGCTCGTGGCGGCCCTGGCCTTGTCGATGGCCGTGGCTTGCGGCGGGGATGACGACGACAGCACCACACCGGTTGCAACAGCCGCGCCCGCGACTCCCGCGGCCGCCACGCCGGCAGCGACCGCAACAGCCGCGCCCGCGACTCCGGCCGCTACGCCGACGGCGACCGCAACACCCGCGCCGGAGACTCCGACCGCAACTGCAACAGCCGCGCCCGCGACTCCGACCGCGACAGCTACGGCCACGCCTGACCAGTCACGTACCGTCGAAGACGCTGCGGGTGAGGTGGTCACGCTGGAGGCGCCGGCAGTCCGTGTTGTCTGCCTCACCGGGCTCTGTGTCGACACGATGTTCGTGCTCGGGATCAAGCCCGTCGCCGCGTACGACTTGCTCCACCTGGACGAGGCCTACTGGGGACCGGATGAGAACGAGATCGGCGCCATCAGCGGCTCGTTCTTCGAGCCGAGCCTGGAAGACATCGCCAAGGCGGAACCCGACCTCGTCATCGGGCTCGGCGGTGTTCACGAAGGCCTGCGCCCCAGCCTCGCCAGCATCGCACCGCTCTTCATCGTCGACCCGATCGGTGTGGAGGGGATGCTCGCGCACGTCATCGAGGTCGGAATCCTTCTCGGTATGGAAGAGGAGGCAACGGCGGCGGCGGCGGCGTTCGAAGTGCGGCTTGAGGAGTACGTTTCGGGAGTCGCCACGAAGCGGTCGGTCATGGTCGTGTACGGGTCCGACGTCAATATCGGGGCAGAGACGGTGTGCACGCCGGCCATCGATGCGCTGGCTCGCGCAGTGGCCTACTACGAGGAATTCGCCGACTGCGGTGTTCACGGGGCGTTCCCGAGCTTCTCCGTGGAGCAGCTGCTGAGCATCGATCCCGACGTGATCTTCGTCCAGACGTACGGATTCGGGCCCACGCCCCCGCAACCGGTGTCGGAGCAGCTCGCCGACAACGCGATCTGGAGCGCCCTCAAGGCGGTCCAGAACGGCGAGGTGTACGAGGTGGACTTCTTCATCTGGGGCACATCCCGAGGCATTCGCGGCACGAACGTCGTCCTCGATGAGGCGATGCCGAGGGTCTATCCGGAGGTATTCCCGGCCCCTCTGCCTTGAGCGCAGTCCCGGGCGGGGGCGCGCTTCCGGGCTGGCCCCGGGTGATGGCCGCTGGAGCTATCCTGGCGGCCCTCGCCGCCCTCGCCGCCCTCGCCGTAGCCCACCTGAGCGTGGGTGAGCCGATCGTGCCGCCCGCGGAACTTCCCGGAATCCTGATGGGCGATTCCGGCGACCGGATCGAGCAGCTGGTGGTCCGTGAGCTGCGGGTACCGCGGCTGCTTCTGGCGCTGCTTGCGGGCGCGGGGTTTGGGCTTTCCGGGGCCATCCTGCAGATCGTCCTGCGGAATCCGCTTGCCTCACCCGAGCTGCTTGGCGTCTCGGCGGGGGCATCGCTGGCGATGGCGGCCATCCTGCTGCTGAACGCGCCGGTTGTGTTCGCGCTTCATCCCGTCGTGGCGCTTGCCGGGGGCCTCGGCGGCGGCCTGATCGTCCTCGCGACGTCGCGGGGGGCGCGAACACCACTGGAAGCCGCGCTGATTGGCGTCGCGGTTGCGGCGCTGCTGAATGGGATCATCCTCGCCATCATCAGCCTGGCGGCCTCATCCGGCTCCGTGCGGATCTTCTTCCTCTTCACGGTCGGGAACCTCGCGAACAGGACGTGGGATCACGTCGAGCTCGTGTGGCCCTGGGTGCTTGCGGGGATTGTCGCGGCCTTCCTCCTCGCACGAGGAGCGAATGTGCTCCAGCTACACGAGGATGTCGCCTCGTCGCTCGGGATGCCGGCAAGGCGCATGCGCCTCGTCTTCGTCGCACTGGCCGCGCTGCTCATCGGGAGCCTCGTGGCCGTGGCCGGCCCCATCGCCTGGGTCGGGCTCCTGACGCCACACATCGCTCGCCTGATCGTCCGACGGCCGGACGCGAGGCTGCTCTTTCCGGCGGCCACGGTGATCGGGGCGTTCCTGGTGCTGGCGTCCGACGTGCTGTCCAAGGTCCTGCTCTATCCGCGCGAGGTTCCCGTGGGGCTGTGCGCGACCCTCCTGGCCGCCCCGCTGATCCTCCTGCTCCTCCGCCGCACCAACCTGGGACTGAACCGCTAACGTGAGATCGGCACGCTCGTTCACGGCCCTCACGCTGCTCGCGGCCATTGCGGCTGCCGCGCTCTTCATCCTCCACCTGGGACTGGGCACCGTCTGGATCCCACCGGATCGCGTCGTCCTCGCCCTGTTGGATCGACCGACGGATCCCACGGACCTGACGATCGTCCGGGAGCTGCGGCTGCCTCGTGCGATTCTCGGGCTCCTGGTGGGCTGCATGCTGGGCCTCTCCGGGGCACTGCTGCAGGTTGTCATGCGCAATCGCCTCGCCGAGCCCGGACTCACCGGCGTTTCCACGGGTGGAATCTTCGCCGCGGTCCTCTTCCTCGCTGGCACATGGGGACTGCCTCACCCCGGCCGGCTGCTTCCGTTCGTCGTGCTCGCGGGCGCCCTGGCGGGGGGAGCCGTGGTGCTCGTTGCCAGTTCGTTTCGCGGACGCATCGATCCGCTGCGGCTGATCCTCACGGCGGTCATCGTCAACGCCGTGCTTGGATCGCTGACGTCGATTGTCATGCTGAACTCCCGGCAGGCGCTTGGAGGCATCCTCTCCTGGCTCATCGGGTCGCTGAATGGCCGCGTCTGGGACGACGTCTGGCTTGCACTGCCGTGGGCCGCCGTCGGCATCCCGGCCGCGTTGCTGGCTGCCCGCCCGGCGAATGTGCTCCAGCTTGACGACGAGTCCGGGCGCGCGCTCGGCCTTCCCTTGCAGCCCGCTCGGGTCGCACTCTTCGGGCTCGCCGCGGTCCTGGCTGCGGGGGCTGTGAGTGTCTCCGGAGCCATCGCATTCGTCGGCCTGATGGCCCCGAACGCCGCGCGGGTGATCGCCGGCGCCGACGCCCGCCGTGTCTTGCCGCTGGCCGCGCTCATCGGCTGCGTGCTCCTGCTGGCGGCCGACCTCGTTGCCCAGTCGCTCTCCATCAAGCCGCCGATCCCTTCCTCATCGGCCCGTGTGGGCCTTCCCGTCGGGGCCGTGTTGGCCGTCTTCGGGGCGCCACTGCTCATCATCCTGATTCGGAGGAGCATCAGATGAACGATGTCGAACCCCTCAGGCTGGCAGAGGTCAGCGCCGGCTACGGCCGGCGGATGGTGCTCGATGGCCTCGACCTGGGACTCCAACAGGGCACGATCACCGCGATTGTCGGGCCGAACGGGTCGGGGAAGTCCACGGTGATCCGGGCGATGGCCCGGCTGCTTCCGGCGCGGAGCGGCGTCGTACTCCTCGATGGGCACGACATCCGCAGCTTCGGATCTCGCGATATCGCCCGCCTGGTATCCGTCCTTCCACAATCGCCGTCGAGCCCGCCGGGGCTGACGGTTCGCGAGCTCGTCGAGTTGGGCCGCTTTCCCCATACCGGGCTCTTCGGACGATTCGGCGCCGAGGGCGCACTCGCCGTGGAGTCCGCGCTCACGCTCACGGAGTTGAGCGATTTCGCGGAGCGTCCCGTGGACGAACTCTCCGGAGGCGAACGCCAGCGCGCATGGGTCGCGCTCGCGCTCGCGCAGGGCGCCAGCACGCTGCTCCTCGACGAGCCCACGACGTTCCTCGATGTCCGGCATCAGTTCGAGGTTCTCGACCTCGTTGCGTCCCTCTGCGCGAGCCGCGGCATGACGGTCGTCATGGTGCTCCACGACCTCGTGCATGCAGCGAACTATGCGGACCGTGTCGTGGTGGTGGACGGCGGCCGCATCGTGGCGGACGGCGCGCCCTCCGAGGTGCTCACGGTCGGACTGATGCGGACGGTGTTCGGCGTGGCAGCGAAGATCTTCACCGACGCCGAATCCGGCCGGACGATCTGCCTGCCGATCAGCACCGGCAGGAGTTGATCTCCGTGCCAGAGCACCGAAGCTACCCTCGGCGACCTCCCGGGTTTCCGAGCAACTCGACCATGTCGGAAGGGATCGTCACCGCCCGGATCGTCTCGCGGGAGGGGCTCGGCGACATGCGCAGACCACTGTGCACGATGCGACGACGGCGGTAGAGTCTCGGCGACTATCCTGAACCGCCGACGCGACGACCGTAGCCGGGCGAGGGGGCGCGAGATGAACACGATGGAGGCCGTAGCGCAGATCCTGAAGCGCGAGGGCGTCGAGTGGGTCTCGTGCTTCCCTTCGAACAACCTGATCGAGGAGGTCGCGAAGGTCGGCATCCGGCCGATCATGTTCCGGCAGGAACGCGGCGCGCTGATGGCCGCCGACGGCTTCAGCCGCATGCGCGACCGGGAGGGCTTCGGCGTCGCCATCACGCAAGGGGGGCCGGGCTCCGAGAACTCGATGGGCGGCCTCGCGCAGGCCTACGCCGACAATGTGCCGATCCTCTACCTGCCGGGCGGCTCCAGCCTCGCCGACCGCTCCGTGCCGCCGAACTTCGCGCCCGCCCACACGTACAAGTCCGTCTCAGTCCACGCCGAGGCGATCTACACAGCCGACTCCGCGCCGAGCGTGATGCGGCGCGCGTTCCACGCCTTGCGCAACGGCCGTCCCGGACCGGTTGTCGTCGAGATCCCGGCGGACGTCTCGGTCGCGCAGCTCTCCTCGAGCGAGTTGAGCTATCAGCCGCCGAAGCGCCACCCAACGACGCCCTCGCAGGGGGATGTGCGCGACGCGGTCACGGCGCTGCTCGGCGCGCGCAAGCCCGTCATCTGGTCGGGAATGGGCGTGCTCATGGCCGGCGCATCGGCAGCACTCACCGAGCTCGCCGAGCTGGTCGAGGTGCCCGTCTACTGCACCATGCCCGGCAAGTCCGGCTTCGACGAGCGGCACCCGCTCGCCCTCGGCGCGGGCAGCGCGTCGACGACGCTGCAGGCACGCACCTGGCTCCAGGAGTCGGACGTGCTGCTCGCCGTCGGCTCGAGCCTCTCGCTGACGAGCTACGGGCAGCCGATCCCCGAGGGCAAGCTGATCGTGCAGAACACCGAGAGCGTCGAGGACATCAACAAGGACCACACGGTCGACATCGGACTGCCCGGCGACGCCCGGCTCACGATCGAGGCGCTGATCGAGGAGGTGAAGGCGCAGATCGGTGAGCAGGGACGCAAGGGCCAGAGCTCGGTCGTCGCGGAGATCGCCGAGCTCAAGGGGCGCTGGATGGCCGAGTGGGCCGATCTGCTCAAGTCGGACGACAGGCCGATCAACACCTACCGGGTGATCGGGGAGTTGGAGCGCGGCCTCGACCACGAGAACAGCATCGTGACGCACGATGCGGGCGCGCCGCGCGATACGATCATGCCGTTCTACACGGCGACGGCGCCGCACAGCTACGTGGGCTGGGGCAAGTCGACGCACCTCGGATACGGCATCCCGCTGATGATCGGCGCGAAACTCGCGAAGCCCGACAAGTTTTGCCTGAACTTCATGGGCGACGGCGCCTTCGGCATGTCCGGCCTCGACATCGAGACCGCCGTGCGGGCCGGCGCGCCGATCACCACCGTGGTGCTCAACAACGGCGGGATGGCCACGTATCCGGGCGGCTACCCCGTCGCCCGGGAGGAGTTCGGCGCCACGGAGATGACCGGCAACTACGCCGAGATCGCGCAGGGCCTCGGCGCGGTGGGCATCGTGGTGACCGAGCCCGACGCCGTCGCGGGCGCGATCGAGGACGCACGCCGCCACAACGCGGAGGGTCGCGCGGTGCTGCTCGATATCCACACGAACCTCGAGGCGCGCCGCTCGCAGTTCTAGGCGCCGTCCTCCCGCGAGCTGCGAACCCGGCGTGACCGTCCGCGGCACGGACAACGCCGCGGGCCCTAATGCGAGCTAGCGAGCAAGCACGTCCTCGAGCGTTCGGCCGTCGTTGAAGCGGAGCGACGCGAGGCGGTGCTCGCGACCGGCGACGATCCGGTAGGTGAACCCGGCGGCCTCGACCATCACCACATCGTCTGACGCGCGCGGCGTGCCGCTGCCGAGCATCGCCGCGAGGCGTTCCGCCAACTCCCACGGCTGCGCGCTCTCGATCTCGAGCGACGCGAGACGGAGCAGCCCGTTCGCATGCCGGCGGGCGCTCTCCGGGATCGCCGGGGCCGGTTTGTACGGGCTCATCACGAACGGCAGATCGAGTCGGGAAGGCAGCGTCAGGGACCAGCGCAGCGTCACCCCATCTGTCCCGGTCCGCTCGGCCCCGAACGCAGGGCCCGTCTCAATCCCGCGCGCGGCCAGCCGCTCGAGGATCGCCTCCATCGACGTGTCGCCCTCGAGCGCGTGCTCGCACAACCCGCGCGCGTCTACCCACGCGCCGACACGCGGTGGCATCCGCGCGCGGAACTCGGCGGGATCTGCATCCGCCGGTACGGGGTCGAACAGCTCGATGAACGGCCCCTCGCGGAAGTGGATCAGCGCGTTGTGCGCTACCTCGGGATCGCTGCCCCACTGCACGGTGAATCCCGCGGCCTCGTACTCCGCGACCGAACGCGCCAGATCCTCCGTACGCACAAGCACGTGGCTCGGAATCAGATCGCTCATTCGGGGGCGTCCAGTCCGTAGTGCCCGTCCGGTTGATCGGACCGGCCGGGCCTCCGGTACCCCCGCCTCACCGTCCGCTCCGCAGGGGGTTGGCGCTCCTCCAGCAGGTGGGGACGGGTGCCGCGCATCGCGCCGGCCTCTGGTTGCGGTTCTGATCTGAAGCCACGTGCGTCCTGGGTCCGCGGTCTCTCCGGGCCGTATCCCGGTTGACACGACCGCGCTACCGAGACTATGGTTTCCCGCTCGCAAATGATACAAAGTCTCAATATGCAGTGCCAGCCGGCTCTGCGGGAGGAGGATCCCCGAGTGAATGACGAGCGATTGAGCCGCCGACGGCTCCTGAAACTGGCCGCCGGATCGATGTTCGTCCTCGCGGCCGCGCCGGTGCTGATCGGTTGCGACGCGGATGACGACGAGCCCTCGCCGCCGGCCGGCACCCCTCAGCCATCGAGTGGCGCCGCCACCGCCACGCCAACGGCAGCCGCCACCGCCGAGGCCACGGCAGCCGCCACCCCCGCAGCCACGGCAGCCGCCACCGCAGCCGCCACCGCCACGCCGACCGCCCAGGCGGCCGCGGCCGCGGGCGGCGGCCGCGGGCGGGGGGCCGCGGGGCGCGGGGCGCCGCCCCCGGCGCAGGCGGGGGACGCCGGGGGGAGGCGCGCCGCCGGCGGCGGGGGGCACGGCG
>VXOS01000011.1 GCA_009839925.1 Chloroflexota bacterium | reverse complement strand
CCCCCCCCCCCCCCCGCCCCGCCCCCCCCCCCCCCCCCCCCCCCCCCCCCCCCGCGGGCCCCCGAGCCGGCTCGGTCCCCGGTTGGCGCATCAGCAACGGAAGGTGTGACTACGGGGTCTCGACCAGCTCCAGCAGCGTGAGGACAGTGCGCCAGTTCCGCATGGTGCTCGCGGTCTGCAGCTGCGCGGCAAGATACTCGTTCGTCAACTTGCTGCGGGCGACGCCGTTCGGGTAGTGCAAGTAGACGTGGCGCCCTTGCACGGCGAAGGCGTCCGGCGGCGAACGCCGCGGGTCGAGGCGGGACACCGCTTCGGCGTCGGGCGTGTCCGCGAGAAACGCCACCTGCAGAAACCGCGGGTCGCCGGACGTGTCGAAGGGGTTCGAGGCCGCGACCTGCCGAAGTTCCTCGCGCGAACGCACGACGACGACCGTCTCGTAGCCGAACTGCCGCCGAATCGACTCAGTGACGATCTCCGGCGCCCGCTCGGCCAGATCCTGCCCCGCCTGGAATACGACATTTCCGCTCTGGATGTAGGTTCGCACCGCCGAGCACCCGGCTGCGCTGAAGATGTCCCGCAGATCCGCCATCGGCAGCTTGTTCCTGCCGCCGACGTTGACACCTCGGAGGAGGGCCACGTAGCGCCGCGCGCCGCGGGTCACGGACGATTCAGCTGCAGAGTCATGCTCCGTCGTCTCGCTCACCGCAGCTCCAGATTCGCGTCTCGTCGTGCGCGGCGCGGCCGCAATCCGCGGACCCAGCGATCAGGCTACGGTGGCGCGTCCGCGGCAGTTCACAATGTAGTCGGTCATGGCCGGGAGAGCTCGGTCGGCATGTCGCCGTGCAGCTACGCGGCAGTCTGGACGTGGACCGTCACCCGCCGAACGCGGCCGCGGCCCAGCCGACGGCGGCGGCGACCGCGCCGGCGAAGGCGGACTGCTGCACGACAAGCCTGCCCGCGAACCGGAGCCCGAGTTCGCGCCCGATCGTGATCGCCGTGACCAGGCATGGCAGCACCGTTCCGGCGAGGAAGGTTGCAACCAGTAGCTGGGTCGCGCTCAACGAGGCGACGGTGCCGGCCTCAGCCAGGAGCAGTATCCCGTCCTTGCGGACGGCGGCGAGCACGGTCGGCATCGCCGCGTCCGCCGGCAGCGCGAACACGGCCATCGCCGGCCCCAGCAAGCCCCCCGCTGCCTCGAGCACGCCCGACCGGTCGAGGAGCGAGGCAACCATGGCGATCGCGAAGAAGGTCGGAACCGCCGTGCGGAAGAATGCCCAGACCGTCCCTCGCGTCTCCGCCCCGACTGCCGCGAGTGACGGCCGGGTGAGGAAGGTGCGCGGTTCGATGAGCAGTGTGTTGAGTGGTGACCGCGCGTCAGGCTGACTGATGAGGCGCGTGTAGACGAGCGTCGCCGCGACGAGCAGCGCCAGGTACGGCACAACGAGACTGCTCCTGTCAGCGGCGGCGAACACCGCGAGTGTTGCGCCGAGCTGGTACGAGCAGGCGGACCCGAAGGAGATCGCGCCGACAGTCGTCGGCCGGGTGCAGGCAGAGCAGGAGCGTGTCGAGACGATTGCCGGCACGTTGCAGCCGAAGCCCATCAGCACTCGTGTCACGTCGCGCCCGTGCAGGCCGACGGGCCGCAACAGGGGGTGGAGCGCCGTCCCGATGCGGTCGGCGAGGCCGCTCGCCTTGTAAACGCTGATCAGCACCGAGTAGACCAGCACCGTCGGGACTGCCCATACGAACAGCAACGGCCCCATCGTGAGCAGTCCGTAGTCACCGGTGAACACAGCCCCGAACAGTCCCGGCCAGCCCGCTATCCTCTCGGCCAGGGGTGTCGTGCTCGCTACGACCAGCGGATCAAGCCAGGCGGCGGCCTGGTTCGCGCCGAGCACGGCGAGCACAGCGGGCAGGATCAGGAGGGCGACCGCTGTCGCTGGACCTGCGACCGCGTGGTCGAGGAGTCCGCGCCGCGGCTCGATCCGCCACCCCGCGCGCACCGGCGTTCGCTCGTGGCGGACTGCGCCGGGCGCCGCGACGGCGGCCCGCAATTCCTCGAGCGCCGCAGCATCGGGATCGCGCGCATCGAGCACCACGATTGGCAGTCCGGTCGCCAGCGACATGCGCGCGATCGCCTCGCGAGCGGAGGCGTGGTCGGCGACGAGATCCCAGCGCGTCACGGCGATGCTCGCCCGCCTCCCGGGTACGAGCGACAGCAGCAGGTCAAGGTCGTCGTCGAGCTGGGTCGCAGAGGCGACGAGCAGCACCTCGTCCGCGTCCTTGAGCGCCTCCAACGTGCGGTGCGCAGTGTCGGCATCGGAGGCGCGGTGCAGACCCGGCGTCTCCACGAATACCCGGCCGGGGGTCGTGTACTCGCTGCACGGCACCGCGGTGCCGCGGAAGTTAACGCTCCGCGCGGGCTGGCCTGTTAGGGCACGAACCAGCGCGGACTTGCCAACGCCCGCGCGGCCGAGGAGCAACGTGGTGGGAGGCGCCGCGACAGCGATGTCGTGTCGGTCAGCACGCACAGGACTCCACGCAGCAAGAAAGGTCGTCCAGGTACATCCCCGCCGCTCGGTGGGCCTCAACGGCTTCCGTGGTGTCCTTCCCAAGGCGCTGTGCGATTGCATCGGCGACGATCGCGAAGCGCTGGCGGAACTTGTAGATGAAGCAGAAGTTCACGCCCCGGTGCTCGAGTGCGGGGCCGGAGATGAACAGGCCGGGCACGAGCGTCGATTCGTCGGCCTCCTCCGTGACCACGGGGGCGCCGCCCTCGTCGTACTCAATCAGGCCGTCGAGGTGGTTGAGGGATCCCTTGAAGCCGGTGGCCAGAATCGGGCGTGTCTCGCTCGCCCACTCGCGGCCGTCCGAGGCCTGGGCGACCCACGTGTCACCGTCCACGCGCACCGACGTGATGTCGACCTCGTCGACGAGGTCCAGGGAGCCTACGGAATCGGCCCATTCCAGCCGTTCGCGGGAAAACGGGGAGAGGGAGATGCTGGGGTCCGGGTCCTCTCGCTTCCATGACGCATATCGCGCCAGCACGGTCACGTCCTTCCCCAACTGCACCAGCGAAATGGCCGCGTCCGCGGCACTCTCGTAGCCGCCGATCACCGTGAAACGGTCACCCTCGAGGTCCTGCCAGGTGCGGACCTCGGACGAGTGGCAGCAGGATTCCGCGCCCGCGAACGGATCGCGGTCCGGGTACTGGAATTCCCCGGCCGCCCAGATCAGATGCCGCGCCCGCACCGGCCGGTCAGTCGTCGTGAGCGTGAACGTTCCGTCATCCTCGACCGTGACGCCGCAGACATCGATGCCGGACTTCACCTGGAGCGCGAAGTGGTGAACGATGTTGTCGAGGTACTGCGCGTAGGCGACTCCGCTGGGGTGTTCGCGGTCGAGCGTGTAGGCGGGCGATGTGTTGGGGACGATCGCATTGAGGTCGAGCAACCCGAACGCGTTCGCAGTGAACGAGGGCGTGATGAAGCGCATCTCTTGCGGCCAGCGCCGGAACGAGGCGCCGACCTCATGGCGATCGAGGATGGTGATGTCGCGGACGCCAAACTCCTTGAGGGCAACCGCGCATCCAAGTCCGGCCGGTCCCGCGCCCACGATCGCGACCTGGTGGAGGCGCGACCGTTTCGGGGCCTGCTCCCGCTGCCGCAGTCTGCTCTTCTTGCTCACGCGACCTTATCCTCCCGAGCTCTTACCTATGACCTTATGACCGTCGAGCATCGCCCTATTGATACGTGGTGTCAATAAGTCTCTGTTCGGCCGGCCATTGTCAGAGTCCAGTCACAATTCGGAGCTCTCCCCGGAAGCACAGGGCGGTGGAGCGGAGGTAGCGGTGGACTGACCCCTCGGCCCTCCGTCGGCGGACCCGGATCGGGGCTGGCGCGTCGGCCGCGAGGCAGTTCGCAGCAAGCACGCCGTGGCCGGAAGTGGTGGGCCTACCCGTACTGTACTGCGAACCTTCCGCTGGGAGATCTCGATATGAGGGCATCAGAGCGGCTCCTGGCCGCAGACCCTCTGCGAGCCCTGGCATCGACAGGCCACCAGATCATTCATCGATGACGAGAAATTGCCCCATCATGCCCAGGTCTTCGTGGTCAAGAATGTGACAGTGGAACATGTATGGGATGTCTTCAGCGACATAGGTATTGAATCGGGCGACGATGACGACCTCGCGGTCGGCATTCACCCACACGGAGTCCTCCCAACCTGAGTCCTCCGGCGGTGGAGGCTCGCCATTGATCGACAGTATGAGGAACTGGGTCTGGTGGGTGTGGAACACGTGCTGGCCCTCACCGGCGGAGAGCGTCCAGCGCTCGGTAGCTCCGAATCGCACCCTGACGTCGATCCTGCTCTTGTCCATCTGTAGGCCGTTGATTGCCCACGTTGGGTCGAACTCCCAGAAGTTACGAACGTCGTCCATGTGGAAACGCCTGTCCACGGTGATCTCAGAGTCGGGGATGCGCTCGATCGTGGTGAGCTTGTCCGGGAGCACGCCGGTGCCGACAGCCGATGCGTCGGGTCGGAGCTCCAGCACCCTGCCAAGCGCACGGTCGACCAGAGAGGCGGATTCGGTTCCGACATTGACGATGATCTCGGCACGGTCCCCGGGGGCGAGCACGAGCTCCTCGAGTACAACGGGACTGGCCAGATAGCCTCCGTCGGAGGCGATCTTGGTCATCTGAGCCCCCTCGACGCCGAGGCGGTAGATGCGGGCCTGGCTGCCATTCAGCAGCCGGAGCCGGACCAACCCCTGGGGCACTTCGACGAACGGGTTGATGGTCCCGTTTACCGTTATCGTGCCGTCCAGGTTTCCGTTCTCACCTTCGTCTATGGCGAAGTCGAGTTGGCCATCCTCGGTGAAGTCCCTGTCCTGGAGAATGACCGGGATGTCGTCGACACCGTAGGTCGCGGGCAGTGCCGCAACGGCGGGGTTGTCGTCCTCGATGATGATCAGGCCCGCAGCGCCGCGGTACACATGCTCCGCTGTGAGCCCATGGGCATGCGGGTGATACCAGAGAGTGGCCGCCGGCTGGATCACGTCGAAGTCGGCCACCCATGCTTCGCCGGGTTCGATCAGGCTGTGGGGTCCGCCGTCGTCCTCGGCCGGAACGTCGGCGCCGTGCCAATGCGTCGTTGTGACCTCATCCAACTCGTTCGTGACGCTGATGACCACCGAGTCTCCGGCCCTGAGGAGAAGTGTGGGGCCGAGCACGGGCAGGCCGTTATAGGAATAGGTGTCCGTTAGGGTTCCCCGCCGGTAGTCGTGCTGTGACCTTCCGATGCTGAGGTCATAGTGCGCGACACCCTCGCTGTCATAGGTCGGCTCAAGCAGCTCCGGGATCCGAAGGGGCGCATCCGCCGGTGCGTCCAGCGGCACCTGGTTGACTCCGCCGCACGCTGTCAGAAGGGCGATCGCCGAGACAACCCAGAACACGACGCCTGCTCTCACACTAAGCCTCCATCACACACGCTGCCGGCTGTGGCCCTGAGCTCGCCGCAATCCCGGAACACTAGGCTGTCTTATTCCCGAGTAGCTGCGACAGGTGCCGGGGGGACGCGACAGGAAGCGGGCTAACGCGTTCAAATGGTGGCGCATGCGGGATTCGAACCCGCGATCTCCGCCTTGAGAGGGCGGTGTCCTGGGCCACTAGACGAATGCGCCGCCGAGTGCAGTCAGCCTAACAAAGCCCCTGCGGCACGCTCAAGCATCCTCCGGGGACCGCTCAGCCCTCCGCCTCGTCCGGGTAGCGCAGCCGGATCTGCGTGGCCCGGCCGAAGTGCGGCCCGAAGCGCGAGTCGAAGGCGAGGCCGGCGCGCGCGAAGACGCCAGGCGGGATGCCGAGGTCGGCGAGCCACAGGTCGCCCGCCTGCTCGCGGCGCAAGCCCGGCTTCGGCAGCGCCAGCGTGAGCGTGCGCGTCGCCCGCACGGCGAAGCCCGGCGTATCGCCGCTATCCGCGTCGACACCCGAGGGCACGTCGAGGGAGATCACCGGCGCGGTGGCGGCCTGCGCCGCGCGGATCAGCGCCATCACCGGCCCGGTCGGCGCCTCGCGCAGCCCGTAGCCGACGACCGCGTCGATCACCAGGTCCGCCTCGCCGATGTCGAAGGCGTCGGACCAGGCGATGACTCGGGCCGGCGACTCGTGCAGCATCCGCAGCTGGGCGTCGACGGCGTCGCTCGCCCTCGAGGGGTGGGCGATCGTGACGGCGAGCACCTCGACGCCGCGGCTGGCGAGCAGGCGCGCGGCGCAGAGCCCGCCGCCGCCGTTGCCGCCGTGCCCCGCGAGGACCACGACGCGAGCGTGCGGCCAGTGTTCGCCGAGCATCGCGAGCGCCGCGCGGGCCAGCTCGAGGCCGGCGTGCTCCATCATCTGCAACAGGCCGGGACCGGTCTCCTCGACGGCGATGCGGTCGATCTCGCGCATCTCCTCGACGGAGACGGCAGGCACGGGACGTCCGTCGGTCGTGGCGAAGCAGGTGCGCGGAATCGCCACTCGTTCGCCTCCCGCTCCCGCTCGGCGCTCCGCACTGCCCGGTCTGGCGCCGCCGCCGCGCGCGCACGATAGCAGGCCCGTGGGGCTGCCTCACGCGCGCCTCGGTGCGTCTCCGAGGGGCACGTGTCACGCGAGGGGCCTATCCTGATCCGCGTGCTGAGCTTCATCGGGCGTCACCGGCGCCTCGTCGCCATTCAACTGCCGCTGATCGCGATCTCGCTCGCGGTGCTGGTCTGGCGAGTCGACATCGTCGAGGGCTTCCGCCACCTGCCGGACGTGCGGCCCGGCTGGATCCTGGCCGGTATGGCCACGTTTACGCTCTCGAAGGCGATCCACGCCTATCGCTGGCGCGTCTTCCTGCAGCACCGCGAGGCGCCGCTGGCGCCGCTGCTGGGGATCTTCCTCGCCTCGAATCTGGCGAACGCCCTCGTGCCGTTCCGCGCGGGCGACCTGCTGCGCATCGAGCTGCCGAGCCGGATGCTGAAGCTGCCACGCGCTGAGCTCGTGAGCAGCGTGCTGATCGTGGAGACGATCTTCGACGGGCTGGCGTTCGTGCTGTTGCTGCTCGCGGCCGTGGCGCTCTTCGGCGACCTGGTCGTCGCCCTCCCCGCAGTGGTCTTCTTCGCCGTCGTGGTCGTGGTCGTCTTCCTCGGATTGAGCTGGCTCGCCCGGCTCGGTGTGCCCGAGGATCCCGAGAGCTCCGCCCTGCTGCGCTGGCTGCCTGATCGCTGGCGCGGGCGCGGGGCGCACTACACCCGCCAGTTCCTCGAGGGCATGAGTTCGCTGCGCGACCTGCGCCGCATCGCCGGGGCGCTCATCGTCTCGATCGTGGCGTGGATGGCGGAGGTCGCCGTCTACTGGATGCTGGGCCGGGCGTTCGGCTTCGAACTCGACGCCGGCGAGGCGATCGTGCTGATGATCGCCGCCAACCTTGTCGTCTCCCTGCCGCTCACCCCGTGGGACGTCGGACCCTACGAGATCGCGGTGACCGAGGCGTTCGTGCTGCTCGGCGGCGACCGGGTCGACGCGAGCACCTACGCGGTCGGCTCGCACCTCGTGCTGCTCGGCTGGATCACCCTGAGCGGCGCAGTAGCGATGCTGGCGTTGAGCCTCCGCCCCCGCGAGGTCTTCCGCAGCGGGAGTGCGCGCCCCGAGGAGCCCCCTCGCGACGACCCGGGGTAGCGACCGCAGCCCTTCTTATGTCTTGTATCCCCGGGCCCGCCCCACACTCAGGCGACGACCAGAGGGACGAGCATCTCGGCCGGCGTCAGCCCCGCGTGGTGCGAGCGCTGCTGCAACGCCTCGCGCGAGGCCTTCGAGGGCTGGAAGCCGAGCACGGCCGGCCCCCGCGAGATCGCCATGTAGTCGCCCAGCCGCCGGCGGGTCGGGGGGGCCAGCGGATCGGGGCCGAGCAGAGCGAGCTCCTCGGCCTCGGCGGTTGTGAGCAGGTAGAAGTGCCGGCCGAACGCGAAGCGGAAGTCCTCCTCGAAGCGCTCGCGCGCGTCGGGGCGGACGTGGAACTCGAGCACGCGCGCGTCTCCCGACGGCGCACTCGCGAGGAGCGTGGGGATGCCGTAGGCGGTGCGGATCATGAACCGCTCGGCGGCGGCGACGCCCAGGTGTCCGTGGTCGGCGGTCACGACCACGGCCGAGGACTCGCCGAGCCCGGCCTTGATGTCCGCGACGAGCCGGTCGACGGCGAGCATGGCGGCGCGGGCCGCGTTGCTCTCCGAACCGCCGTGATGCGCCTCGTTGTCGACGTGAGGGACGTAGATGTAGGCGAAGGTGGGCTCGCCGACGTCCCTCACTGCTTCCTCGATCAATCCGGGAACGCCGGCCAGTGAGTGGTAGCCGGCGGCGGGGCCCCCGGCCACGTAGCGCGAGTAGACGCTGTCGGCGATCTGGTGCGGCATCAGGAAGTGCGATCGCCGCCGGATCCGCGGCGCGAGACTCGGCGCCGGGAAGGCGTCCTCCGGCGACACGCCGAGGTCGGCGAGCGAGCGGTCATCGGAGCGGCGGCGGTACTGCAGGATCGTCGCCGGGCCGCCAATCTCCTCGATGTGCGTCCACCAGCCGGTGATCGCGTGCCGCGCCGGCCACTCCCCGGTGGCGAGCGAGGTCAGCGCGACGGCCGAGGATGAGGGGAAGACCGTACGCAGCTCGCCGCGCAGGTTGCCTCGCAGCGTGCGCGCATCGGCCTCGCGCTCCAGCATCTCCATGCCGAGCCCGTCGGCGAGGATGAGGACAATGTGCTCACGCTCGGCAAGCGAGGCGGCGATCTCGCTGGCGAACGGGGAGAGCTCGAGGTCGCTCGCTCCGACGCTCGCGGCCACGGCGCGGGCGGCGTCGACCAGGTTCGGCGCGGCCGGGTCGGGACGCAGCAGCGCGCCCGAGTCGAACGCTGCGAGGAGGTCGGGGACATCCGACGTGCGCGCGTGATCAGACATTGCACGACGCTATCATGACGACGTGGCGGGCGTGGTCGCCGCAACGGTGTGCGGCGGGCCGACGGCCCGCGGATCGGGCCGGCCGATGCCCCCTCCCGACGCCCTCGACGCGGACAGCATCACGACCCAGCTCGGGCCGGCCTACGAGGCACTCGATGGCGCGGAGCGGGCGCGGCATCCCGGCCTCACGGAGCTCATCGCCACCGCGACCGACATCGCCGGTGAGTCGCGACCGCTCGGGGGCGACGCGCACGCCGTGACGGTCGTCGCGCCGGACATTCCCGGTGCGCTGTCGCTCATCGCCGGATCGCTGACCGCGCAGGGTTTCGACATCGAGACGGCAGACCTCTTCACGGTGCGCCGTGCCGCGCCCGTCCGGCGCCCGCCGCCCCGGCCCGGCCGTCCGGGCATGCCGAGGCGCCCGCTGCAGCCGCGCGGATCGAGCCGGCCGTCACGCCTGCTCCTCGATCGCTTCGTGGTGCGAGGGGCCGGAGACCGCGACCCCTGGGAGGCGATCCGCCCCGGCCTCGCCGAGGCGTTCGCGCTGCTCGCGGGCGGCGACGCGGAGGCGGCGCACACCTCGATCATCGAGGGCATCGGCCGCACCTTGCCGCGCGGCCAGGCGCCCGCGCGCCCGATGTATCCCATCGCGGTCGACGTCGACGCGAGCTCGGACCCCGCGGCGACGGTGCTGACCATCGCGGGCGTCGACGAGCGCGGCTTCCTCTTCGAGTTCACGAACGCCCTCGCGCTGCTGGAGGTGTCCGTGCAGCGCGCCGAGGTGCGCACCGAGGGGCGCGAGAGCCGCGACACGTTCTGGGTGACCACCCGCGACGGGTCGAAGCTCGAGGATCCGATGCGCCTCGAGGAGCTGCGCGTGGTGGCGGTGCTCATGCGGCAGTTCACCCAGTTGCTGCCGCTCGCGCCCGACCCCACGCAGGCGCTGCGCCAGTTCAGCGCCCTCGCGCGCAGCATGCTCGCCTTCCGTGAGCGGCGGGACTCGCTGGCGGCGCTCGCCGACGAACGCGTGCTCGAAACGCTCGCGGCGGCGCTCGGCGTGAGCCGCTACCTCTGGGAGGACTTCCTGCGTTTCCAGCACGAGAACCTGTTCCCGGTGCTCACCGACCTCCCGGCGCTCGATGCGGCGAGACCGCCGCCGGAGCTTCGCGAGGCGCTGCGCGCCGCCTCGCCGGACGGCGGACCGCCCGATGCCGCCACGCTCAACGCGTTCAAGGACCGCGAGCTGTTTCGCATCGACCTGCGACACATCAGCGGCCGGACGGGCTTCGCCGACTTCTCGCGCGAGCTGTCCGACCTCGCGGAGGTCGTAGTGGGTGAGGCGGCGGCGCTGACCGAGCGCGCGCTCGAGGAGGGCCACGGCGCGCCGCGGCTGACCTCTGGCGCCCCGTGCCGCTGGGCCATTGTCGCGCTCGGAAAGTTCGGCGGGCGCGAGATCGGCTTCGCCTCGGACCTCGAGCTGCTCACGGTGTACGAGGGCGAGGGGACGAGCGACGGCGCGGAGTCGATCCCGAATGCCGCGTGGTTCGAGCAGTTCGTGCGCGGCGTGCGCGACGCGATCCGGGCGCCGCGCGAGGGCATCTTCGAGCTCGACCTGCGGCTGCGGCCGCACGGCGACGGCGGCAGCCTGGCCAACTCGATCGAGCAGTGCCGCAGCTACTACTCGGAAGGCGGTGCGGCGCTCCAGTTCGAGCGGATGGCGCTCGTGCGGCTGCGCCCGGTCGCGGGCGACGCCGACCTCGGGCGAACCATCGAAGCGCTGCGCGACTCCTTCGTGTACTCGGGCGCGCCGTTCGACGTCGGCGAGCTGCAGCACCTCCGCGAGCGCCAGGCGACAGAGCTGGTCACGCGGGGCGAGCGCAACGCGAAGCACAGCCGCGGCGGGCTCGTCGACATCGAGTACTACGTCCAGGTGCTGCAGATTATCGCCGGCGCGACGGAGCCCTCGGTGCGCACGCCGAGCACGGTCGACGCCATCGCCGCGCTCGCCGCGACGGGGCACCTCGGCTACGACGATGCGGCGAAGCTGCCCGAGGCGTACGCGTTCCTGCGGCGACTGATCGGAGCGCTGCGCGTGGTGCGAGGCAACGCGCACGACCTCACGATCCCGCCGATCGGCTCACGCGAGTTCGAGTACCTCTCGCGCCGGCTCTACTACGAGACGCCCGAGGCGCTCGCGGCGGCGATCGACGTGCGCATGGAGTACGCCGCGTCGCTGTGGAGCCAGTTGCCGGTGGAGTAGCGCGCCATGCCGTCGAAACCGTCGGCGCCGCTACCCACACCCAGGCCAGCGAAGGCAAACGAGGGGCGGCGAAGCCGCTGTCAACATTGGTGCCCCCAAGCGGGTTCGAACCGCTGTTTCCACCTTGAAAGGGTGGCGTCCTGGTCCCCTAGACGATGGGGGCGAGCGCACGTCGAGCATACCAAGGACGGGGCGCAGCCGCGCCGTCCTCCCGAGCGCTCGTGCGAGGCGCCCCCTGGCTGGACTCGGAATCCCGGGGACGCTTGCATTTCGCGCACGTGGGCACTGGCGCGCAGGGGCAGGTTGCCGCACCATGCGATGCTCCAAGCCAGGAGCAGGCGCATGACAAACGAATCGTTCCAACCGCAGGCCCGAGTCGTCGACGAGTACGAGAGCCCCGTATCGGGTTATCAGCTGCTGATGATGCTGAGGATCGAGAATGCGCCGGGGAAGCTCGGCCTGATCACCACCGCCATCGGCGAGTCCGGCGGCGACATCGGGGCGGTCGACATCCACGAGGCACACCACGACTACATGGTCCGCGAGTTGCGCGTGTTCTGCCGCGACGTCGGCCACGCCCGCGAGATCGTCGGGCAGGTCGATGCCCTCGAGGGCGTGGACGTACAGCGCGCCTCGGACCGCACCTTCCAGCTGCATCGCGGCGGCAAGATCGAGATCGCCAACAAGGTGAACATCCGCACGAACGCCGAGCTCTCTCACGTCTACACGCCGGGCGTCGCTCGCGTCTCGATGATGGTCCACGACGAGCCGGACTCGGTCTGGGCGTTGACCGCGCGCCGCAACACCGTCGCCGTCGTCACGGACGGCACGGCGGTGCTCGGCCTCGGCGACATCGGCCCGGAGGCGGCTATGCCGGTCATGGAGGGCAAGTGCATGCTCTTCAAGAGCTTCGGCGAGATCGACGCGTGGCCGATCTGCCTCGACACGAAGGACCCCGACCGCATCGTCGACATCGTCGAGGCGATCGCGCCCACCTTCGGCGGGATCCTGCTCGAGGACATCTCCGCCCCGCGCTGCTTCGACATCGAGGATCGCCTCGTCGAGAAGCTGGACATCCCCGTCTTCCACGACGACCAGCACGGCACGGCGGTCGTGGTCCTCGCGGCGCTGATCAACAGCCTCAAGATCGTCGACAAGAAGCCCGAGGACCTGAAGGTCGTCGTGCTCGGCGTCGGCGCTTCAGGCATCGCCTGCGCGCGCATCATGCTCAACTACGGCGTGCGCGACATCATCGGCTTCGACCGCACCGGGGCCGTCTACCCCGGCCGCGAGAATCTCAACCCGGCGAAGGAGTGGTTCGCCGAGCACACCAACCCGGACGGCTTCAGCGGCGACCTGACGCAGGCGATGCGCGGAGCGGACATGTTCCTCGGGCTTTCGGGGCCACGCATGCTCTCGCCGGAGCAGGTGGACAGCATGGCCGGGGACTCGATCGTGCTCGCGCTGTCCAACCCGGAGCCGGAGATCATGCCGGAGCTGATCACGGGCAAGGCGCGCGTGATCGCGACCGGCCGCTCGGACTACCCGAACCAGGTCAACAACGTGCTCTGCTTCCCCGGGCTCTTCCGCGGCGCCTTCGACGCCGGCGCGAAGCGCATCACCGAGGAGATGAAGCTCGTCGCCGCGCACGCCATCGCCGAGGTCATCCCCGACGACCAGCTCAATGAGGAGTACATCCTGCCCTCGGTCTTCAACGAGGACGTCGTGCGCAAGGTCGCCGCGGCGGTCGCCGAGGAAGCGCGCCGCACCGGCAACGTCCGCGAGGGCGGCTCGCGGGTCTTCGTCTAGGCAGCTGCCCCGAGGGCGGGCGCGAGCCACTCCTCGATCGCCCCTACCCTGACTTCCTGACCGCCTCAAGCGGGGGCGCAACGATGCATTGAGGTGGCAGCACCTGCGGGCGAGCCCCTCACCCGCGGGGGGGTCCCCCCACAACGCACTGGCTCTCGCCCAGGAGAGGGGCCGGAGGGGAGCCGAAGCGCCCTCGAGGGTGGCGTCGCGTGCGGCGGACCGTTGGGGGGCGGGGGGGGGGGGGGGGGGGGGGG
>VXOS01000139.1 GCA_009839925.1 Chloroflexota bacterium | reverse complement strand
GCGGGCGCCGGGGGGTGCTGGGGGGGGCGGCGCGGGGCGCCGCCCCGGCGGGGGCCGCGGGGCCGCCCCCCCCCCGGCCGGGCCGGTCGACCGGCCAGGCGAAGGGGTTGAAGTCGCGAGGCGCGATGATCCCGCCCCACTTCGTGCCGCGCGCGTAGTCGTCGTCCCAGTAAAGGGGCGGTGGCTTGTCCGGCCAGTAGGTCGCGATCGCCCACTTGCGGATGTCGGACTCGGTCACGGGGTGCGACGTGTCTTCGTCACCCCATACCCCTTTGGCCTCGATCATCTCCTCGGTGACCAGCGTCTCCGGTTCTTCACTCATCGTCGTCAGCGCCTCCGTCCATCAGGCACTACGTAGCATATCCCGCCCCGTGGCGCGCGGCTGCCAAGCGATGCCGCGTGCTATACATACCCGCGTCCGCCCCCGGAAGCGTGAACGGAGCCCGGCAATGGCCGCAGACAACGAACGCTCGATCCGTGGCAAGGTCGCCGTCGCAGGCGTGGCCGAAACCACCTACTACAAGCAGAGCCAGGCCGAGGACTCAGAGTTCAAGATGTGCCTCGACGCGATCATCGCGGCCGCCGCGGACGCCGGCATCGAGGTCTCCGAGATCGACGGCTTCGCCTCGTACGCCACGGAGCGCAGCATGCCGGACCGCATCGCCACCGCGTTGGGGCTGCCGGAGCACCGCCTCAGCAACCTCGTCTGGGGCGGCGGCGGCGGCGGCGGTTCGGGCGCGGTCGCAAACGCGGCGGCGGCGATCGCCGCCGGCTACGCCGACGCCGTGGTCGTCTACCGCTCGCTCGCGCAGGGCCAGTTCGGACGCTTCGGGCAGGCTCGAGGCGGGCCCCGCGCCGAGGGGCCACTCGGCTACGCGCAGCCCTACGGCGTGCTCTCGCCCGCGCAGCAGTACGCGATGCGCGTGCGGCGCTTCATGCACGAGCACGGCGTGCAGCAGGAGGCGCTGCGCGCCGTCTCCCTCGCCAGCTACCAGCACGCCCAGCACAACCCGCGCGCGGTGATGAACGGCAGGCCGCTGGACGAGGCGACCTACGACGCCTCCCGCTGGATCGTCGAGCCGTTCCACCTCTTCGACTGCTGCCAGGAGAACGACGGCGCGGCCGCGATGATCCTCGTGCCCGCCGAGCGGGCGCGCGACCTGCGCCAGAAGCCCGCCTACATCCTCGGCGCCGCGCAGGGGTCGGGGCACCGCCAGGCCGCCAGCTGGCACAACGCGCCCGACTACGCGACGGCGAACTTCAAGACCCTCGCCCCGCACCTCTACGCGCAGGCCGGCGTCGGCCCCGAGGACGTCGACGTGCTGCAGAGCTACGAGAACTTCACCGGCTGCGTGATGGTCAGCATCGTCGAGCACGGCTTCTGCCAGCCGGACGAGGTGAACGAGTTCTTCACGCTGGAGAACTTCTCCGCCCCGGACGGGCGGCTCCCGCTCAACACCAGCGGCGGCAACCTCGCCGAGTGCTACATGCACGGCCTGGAGCTGAACATCGAGGCCGTCCGCCAGATCCGCGGCCATTCCACCCGCCAGGTCCCCAACGTCGAGGTCTCGATGGTGACCTCGGGGCCGATGGTGCAGCCGGTGAGCAGCGTGATCCTCGGCAGCGAGCCCGGGTAACAGCGCCTCGAGGAGCTAGATCGGCGGCAGGCCGTGCCTCGCGCGCAGCTTGCCGATCGTGCTCGCGAGGCCCTCGCGCAGCGTCCAGGCGGGACGGAACCCGATCTCGCGCTCCGTCCCCTCGCGGTCGTAGCCGGCGCGGATCCGCATCGGCCCGTCGCCGCGCACCTCGATCCGCGCGTCCGGCAGCAGCTCGCGCACCACGTCCGCCACGTCGCCGACGCGCACGTCGTCGCCCGTCACCGTGAGCGCGAGGGAGGGTGTGTCGGCCGCTTCAGCGGCAAGCACGATCGCGCGCGCGCAGTCCTCGACGTAGGAGAAGTCCTGCACGTCGTCGCCGTTGGTGACGAGCCCGGGCTGGCCGAGCGCGGGCTTGTCGATCAGCTCCTCGAGGTGGGTGACGGCGCTGCCGCGCTGCACGGTGAAGGATTTGCCGTAGCCGTAGACGATCGTGAAGCGCAGCCCCACCACGTCCAGCCCCCGGTCCCTGCGGTAGGTCGCCGTGCAGCGCTCGAGGAAGGCCTTGCTCGCCCCGTAGAGGTTGACCGGCGCGTGGTAGTCGTCGTTGCGGACGGTGCCGCCCAGCTCGTCCGGGCCGCGCCCGAAGGCGGCGATCGAGGAGGCCCACACCACCTTCTGCGCGCCTACGGCGAGCGCCGCCTCGAAGGCGTGGAGCGTGCCCTCGAGGTTGACGCGCACCGCGCGCAGCGGGTTCTCCTCGCTGGAGTCGGTGAGGAGCGACGCGAGGTGCACCACGCGCTCGGCGCCCGCGTCCTTCATCGCGTGCAGCAGTGCCGGCAGGTCCGTCACGTCGCCACGCACGATGCTCGCCTCGCCGGTGTCGCCGACGATCTCGTCGAGGAACTCCTGTTGCGGGGCTAGCTCGAAGATCGTGACCTCGTGCCCGGCCTGCAGCAGGTCGCGAACGAGATAGGCACCGATGAAGCCGGTGCCGCCGGTAACGAAGTAACGCATCAGACCTCCGGACGCAGTTCCGGGTGCTTGAGACCCGTACCCGTATTGAACAGCACGATCCGCTCGTCGGGCTGGATCGTTCCATCCGCCAGCAGCAACTCGAGCCCGATCAGCGTCGATGCGCCCTCGGGGCAGGCGTCGATGCCCTCGAGGCGGCCGAAGCGGCGCATTGCCGGGACGATCGCCTCGTCGGGGACGGCGACTGCCGTGCCGCCGCTCTCGCGCAGGGTTTGCAGGATCAGGTCGTCGGCGAAGGGGGCGGGCACGCGGATGCCGGGCGCGACCGTCGCCGCGTCCTGCCACGGCTCGGCGCGCTCCGCGCCCTCGCTCCAGGCGCGCACGATCGGCGCGCAGCCGTCGGATTGCACCACGTACATCCGAGGCCGCTCGCTGCCGATCAGGCCCATCGCCTCCAGTTCGCCGAACGCCTTCCACATCCCGATCAGCCCGGTGCCGCCGCCCGTCGGGTAGAGCACGACGTCCGGCAACACGCCATCGAGCTGCTCCCAGAGTTCGTAGCCCATCGTCTTCTTGCCCTCGACGCGATACGGCTCCTTGAGCGTCGACATCTCGAACCAGCCGTGCTCGCGGCAGCCCTCGGCGATGATCCGCCCGGCGTCGTTGATCAGCCCGTCGATCAGCTGGAGGTCGGCGCCGAGGTTGAGCACCTCCTGGATGATCGCCGGCGGGGTGTCGGCCGGCATCGCGACGTGGGCGGTGATACCGCTGTGCGCGCAGTAGGCGGCGGCGGCTGAGCCGGCGTTGCCGGCCGTCGGCATGCCAACGTCCGTGACGCCGAGGCGCTTCGCCATCGCCATCGCGGCGGCGATGCCCCGCGCCTTGAACGAGCCGGTCGGGTTGCCGCCCTCGTCCTTCACCAGCAGGTCGTCGCAACCGAGTTCCGCGCCCAGCCGCGGCGCGGCCAGCAGCGGCGTCATGCCCTCGCCGAGCGAGACCGAGCCGGCCAGCTCGCTCGCCGGCATCACCTCGGCGTAGCGCCACATCGAGGCCTCGCGCCCGCCGAGCCCCTCGCGCGTCAGCGTCTGCTTCGCGGCGTCGAGGTCGTAGCGCGCGAAGAGCGCGCGCCCGCACCCGCGGCAGATCGTCTGCAGCTCGTCGCTCTCGTGGCGCGCGTCGCAGATCGAACATTCCAGATGCGTGAGCGTGGATGCGGGCAGCTTCGTCAACGTCTCCACCTCCTGCCGGCGGGCCGGCGACCGTGTCCGGGCGGTGCGCTAGGCTGCACCCCGGCAACCTCAGATGCGAAGGGATACCCCACGCCGTGTGCGCCGCCGCCGCTGACATCCTAATCAGCGAGTTCATGGACGAGGAAGCCGTCGAGGCCCTGCGCAGCGACTTCGCCGTGCGCTACGAGCCCGGGCTCGCGCAGGCGCGCGGCGATCTGCTGACCGCCGTCGGCGCCGTGCGCGCGCTGATCGTGCGCAACGTCACGCAGGTCGATCGCGAGCTGCTCGACGCCGCGCCAGCCCTTGAGGTTGTCGGGCGGCTTGGCGTGGGCCTCGACAACATCGACCTCGAAGCCTGCGCGGAGCGCGGCGTCGCCGTCTTTCCCGCCACGGGGGCGAACGCGGTCTCGGTCGCCGAGTACGTGCTGGCGGCGATGCTGCAGCTGTGGCGGCCTGTCTACGGCGCGACGGCGCGCGTCGCGGCCGGCGAGTGGCCACGACAGGAGCTCGGCGGGCGCGAGCTGGCGGGATCGCGGCTCGGCCTGATCGGCCTCGGCTCCGTCGCGCGGACGGTCGCCGAGCGTGCGAGCGCCCTCGGCATGAGCATTGCCGCGTACGACCCGTACATCACGCCCGACGACCCGGCCTGGGAGCGGGCCGAACGCTTCGAGGCGCTTCCCGAGCTGCTCCGGTCGAGCGACGCGGTCAGCATCCACGTCCCGCTGACGGACTCGACGCGCGGGCTCATCGACGGCGAAGCGCTGGCGTTGCTGCCGCCGCACGCGCTGCTAATCAACACCTCGCGCGGCGGGATCGTCGACGAGCAGGCGCTCGTCGCCGCACTGCGCGCGGGACGCCTCGGCGGCGCGGCGCTCGACGTCTTCGCCGACGAGCCGCTCGACGCAGCGGGGGGCGCGCGCTTCGAGGGCGCACCGAACCTGCTGCTGACGCCGCACATCGCCGGCATCACGGAGGAATCGAACCGCCGCGTCTCGCTGGTGACGGCGCAGAACGTGAGCCGCGCGCTGCGAGGCGAGGGCTGAGCCCCGCCCTCGGGAGCGTCGGGACGCAGCGGAGCGCGCGTTGGCGCGGAGGTTGATACACTCCCGCCGCTGATCAGCGGCGAGCGGGGCGAGGAACCTTATGGCGGATGCGAGCACGGAGCGACTCCTGAGCGACGTGCCGCCCGAGCAGCAGCACGGCATCTTCGCCAACCTGAAGAGGTTCTTCGTCCACTACACCCTCGGTGCGGGCGCGCTGTGCGTGCTCATCATCATCGTCGCCGGCGCGGCGCTTGCGCCCTTGTACGTTCCCAGCGACCCGCTGGAGGCCGACTTCTCGGCGCTGCGGGCCGCTCCGTCCGGCGATCACTGGTTCGGTACGGACCGGATCGGCCGCGATGTCTTTTCGCGCGTGATCTACGGCGCGCGCTCCACGCTGGTCATCGCGTTCATCGCGGTGGCGATCGGCGACGGCTTCGGCTTCGCGATCGGTATCGTGAGCGCCTACGCCGGCGGTCGCTTCGACCTGATCAGTCAGCGCGTGCTCGAGGTGTTTCTCGCACTCCCGGCGCTGATCCTCGCGCTGCTGCTCGGCGTCGCGATCGGCAAGGGCCTGGACAGCATCATCATCGCCATCGCGGTGACGCGCGTTCCCGACTCCGCCCGTGTCGTGCGCTCACGCGTGCTCTCGATCAAGGAGGAGCCCTACGTCGAGGCCGCGCGCGTGATCGGCAGCACGCCGCTGCGCGTTGCGGTGCGGCACGTCGCGCCACAGACGCTCAGCCTCTTCCTCGTGATCTTCAGCATCAACCTCGGCTTCGCCGTCTTCGCCGAGGCCGCGCTCTCCTATCTCGGCGTGGGCGTGCGCCCGCCGACGCCCACCTGGGGAAACATGCTCGGCGCGGAGACCTCGCATGTCTTCAAGCCGCTGTGGTGGATGTTCTTCTTCCCCGGCCTGGCGATCGTCGTCACGGTGCTCTCGATGAACCTCCTCGGCGACGCGATTCGCGACTTTGCCGACCCGCGCGCCGCCGAGCGCAGGGAGGAGAACCAGTAGTGACGACCGCCGCGCCCGCGGACGCCAACACCGCGCTGATCCGCTGGGGCTCCTTCTACGGCGACAGCGACTTCGAACTGACCTTCCCCGCCGGCTGGGACGTGAACGTGCACGAGCCCGCCGGCGGCGACGACATCGGCGAGGACGGCATCGCCGCCGCCTTCGACAACCCGATCGGCAGCCCCCCAATCCGCGAGCTGGCGCGCGGCAAGCGCAGCGCCTGCATCGTCGTCGACGACCTCACCCGCCCCACCCCAGCCTCGCGCCTCGCGCCTCGCGTGATCGAGGAGCTGCTCGAGGCGGGCATCGAGGCGAACTCGATCCTGATCCTCGCGGGCGTCGCCAATCACCGCCAGATGACGCGCGAGGACTTCGTGCTCAAGGTCGGCGAGGAGGTCGCGAGCAACTACGAGCTGCGCTCGCACTTCTCCTGGGCCAACTGCGACTTCGTCGGCGAGACCAGCCGGGGCACGCCGATTCACCTCAACAGCGAGTTCCTCGCCGCCGAGGTGCGCATCCTGATCGGCAGCATCGTGCCGCACAACAAGACCGGCTTCTCGGGCGGCGCCAAGCTGGTGCTGCCGGGCGTCGCGCACATCGACACGGCCGCCGCCTGGCACGGCCCGGAGGGCCCGACGACGGGGCTGGTGGAGACCGCCAGCGAGTCGCGCCTCGACGCCGAGGAGGCCGCGCGGCTGGCGGGCGTCGACTGCATCGTCAACGTGATCCCCAACATCCAGCGCGGGATCGCCGGGCTCGTCGTCGGCGACCTGGTCGAGGCACACCGCGCGGGCGTGGAGATCGCGAGGCGCACCTACACGACGAAGCTGCCGGCGGGCGTCGACGTGTGCGTGCTCTCCTCGTACCCGAAGGACGCCGAGTACCAGCAGACCGGCCGCGGGTTCCACCCGATCCTGACCGCCGCCGAGCCGATCGTGCGCCCGGGCGGCACGATCATCCTCGCCGGCTCCACGGTCGAGGGCGCCGGCTTCCACTCGCTCTACGGGCGCGGCATGGCGTTCTACGGCGGCGGCGGCGGGCGCAGCTTCGACGGCGAGCCGGACCTCGTCTACTTCATGCCCGGCCTGCACCGCAACGGACTGCCGCCCGGGGCGCGCGACCGCATCGTGCTCCTCCACGAGTGGAGCGAGGTGGAGCGCTGGCTGCGCGACAAGCACGGCGCGGCGGCGAGCGTCGCCGTCTTCCCCGCCGCCACCATCCAGCTCGCGGAAGAGGTCTGCGTGTGACGCCCTCGAAGATCGTCGACGTCCGCGCCTTCCAGCTGACCGGCACGATGGAGCACCCCGGCGAGTTCTGGGAAGACCGCCTCGTCCGCCCCACCGACATCTACGAGCCGTATCGCCAGGGCGGCCCGCGCGTGCTGCCCCGCAAGGCCGAGGGCCAGTACGTGATCGAGAGCGCCTTCATCGAGATCGAGGCCGACGACGGCTCGGTCGGGCGAGCCGGGCCGGTCGGGAACGGCATGGCGCAGTCGATCCTCCAGACCTTCGGCGGGCTGCTGCGCGACGAGGATCCACTGGCCACGCAGCGCATCTGGGATCTCATGCACCGCAGCGCCGTACACGGCCGCAAGGGCAACACGATGATGGCGATCAGCGCCATCGACTGCGCGCTCTGGGACCTCAAGGGCAGCGCGCTCGGGCAGCCTGCCTACCGGCTGATGGGCGGCCCCACGCGCGACTCCATCCCCGCCTACGCGAGCACGCTCGGCTTCTCGGTCGAGCCGGAGCTGGTGGCGCAGCGCGCCCGCGAGTTCGCCGAGGCGGGCTACACGGCGCAAAAGTGGTTCTTCAAGCGCGGCCCCGCCGACGGGCGCTGGGGCATGGAGCAGAACGAGTTGCTGGTGCGCACGATCCGCGAGGCCGCCGGCGACGACACCGAGATCATGCTCGACGCCTGGATGAGCTGGAACCCGGACTACGCGATCGCGATGGCGAAGCGCCTCGAGCAGTACCGCCCGCGCTGGATCGAGGAGCCCGTGCTGCCGGACCGCATCGCCAGCCACGCCCGGATCCGACGCAACTCGCCCGTGCCGATCTCGACCGGCGAGCACGAGTACACGCGCTGGGGCATCCAGCTGCTGATCGAGGCGGAGGCCTGCGACGTGCTGCAGCCGGACACCTACTGGGCCGGCGGGCTCTCCGAGCTGGAGAAGATCTGCACGCTCGCCTCGGTCGCCGACATCCCCGTGATCCCGCACGGGCACTCCGTCTCGGCGAACATCCAGCTGCAGGCCTCGCAGCCGCCGAACGTCTGCCCGCTGGCCGAGGATCTGATCAAGTGGAACCAGATCCACGAGTTCTTCCTCGCCGACCCGATCCGCCGCGAGAACGGCCACCTGCTGGTCCCGGACACCCCCGGTGTCGGCATGGCGATCGACGAGTCGCGGGTCGAGGAGCGCGAGGAGATCACGGCCTGAGCGTTGATCCGCGCTTCAGCGGACGCCTGGGGCGGAGCGCCGAGGAGTCGCGAGAGGGTAGACGCTTACCGAGTGGCGCAGGTAATCTGCTGCGCTACGGGGAGCGTACAGTAAGGGACGAAACCCGAATCTGGGTCATAGCCGTAGTGGCGCAGCCACACGGGAGGGGGCTTCACAGATGAGCGAAGAGCACAAGAACGGCCGCTGGTGGACGACCTCGGTTAGCCGTCGCAACGTCCTGCGCGGCGGTCTGATCGGAGGCGCCGGCCTCGCTGCCGCGGCGCTGATCGGCTGCGGTGACGACGACGACGAGACGCCGGCGCCGACCGCGGCCCCGACGGCCGCGCCGACGGCAGCGGCGACCGAGGCGCCCACGGCAGCGGCGACCGAGGCCCCGACGCCGACTGCGACTCCGCGGGGAGCGCCGACACGCATCACCCCGGCGCCGACCGAGGCGCCGACCCCGCCGCCGGAGCCGGACGCCGGCATGCTGGCAGCGCCGGGTGAGCCGAAGCGCGGTGGCTCGGTAGTCACCTCGTTCTGGGCGCGCCTGCCGAACTTCGACCTCTTCCACGGCGGGCACCGCGGCATCATGTCGCAGGCCTACGACACCGTGACGCGCCTGAGCCCGCTGGACGGCCTGAGGACGGTCATCCCGGCGCTGGCCACCACCTGGGAGAGCTCGCCGGACGGCCTGCTCTACACCTTCACCACCCGCGACGGCGTCCAGTTCCACGACGGCACGCCGATGACGTCCGAGGACGTCGCGATGTCGATCCGCCGCCACATGAGGCTGGGCGAGTTCGCCTCGGGCGACGAGGGCTCCCCGGGCCTCGCCAACGGCACGCCGGCGAGCCGCTACTCCGGCGGGTTCAACTACGTCGGTAGCGCGAACGCCGCGGACGAGTCGACCGTGCGTGTTGGCATGAAGTCGCCGCGCGGCTACTTCCTGCAGATGCTTTCGGCGCCGCAGGTTGGGGTCTACTCGGAGCAGCACATCAAGGTGAACCCGGTCGACATGGCCGCCACGCCGGCGCCCGGCACCGGCCCCTTCATCTTCCAGGAGCACCGCACCGAAGAGCTCACGATCTTCACGGCGAACCCGAACTACTGGAACCCCGAGCTGCCGTACATCGACGAGCTCACGATGCTGCACACCACGCAGTGGGCCGACCGCGCGAACTTCATCCTCGGCGGCCAGGCGCACTACGCCAACATCGTGCCGAAGGACTTCTACGAGGACCGCGAGTCCTTCGCGGACAAGGCCGGCGTCTTCCAGCACGACGGCACGGGCGCCTCGCTGACGTTCTTCCTGAACAACGAGAAGGCGCCCTACAACGACGAGCGCGTGCGGCGCGCGATCTTCCTCGCGCCAAACCGCCCGGCCCTGATCGAGGTCTACTCCGAGTCGATGAGCCTCGCCGGCTCGCGCTGGGTCTCCGACTCGACGTACTCGGCGACGCCGTTCGACCAGCTGCAGCAGATCAAGGGCTACCGCGGCGAGGACGAGGAGGCGATCACCGAGGCCAACCAGCTGCTGGCGGCCGCCGGCTTCCCGGACGGCTTCAACGGCGGCCTGATCGTCACCAACACCAACCAGGCGCACTCGGAGATTCTCGCTCCGGCGATGCAGGCCGAGCTCAAGAAGAAGCTCAACATCGAGGTCACCGTTGACCCGCGGGCCGGCTCCGGCCGCACCGACCAGCTCAACAACCAGGGGCCCGATGGCTTCGACATCGTGCTCACCGTGCACTTCCGCGCACCGGTGATCAGCGAGTTCGTCACCGCCTGGAAGCAGAACATCCGGACCGGCGCCGACTGGAACTTCGGGAACTACAGCAACCCGGAGATCGACGGCCTCATCGACGCTATCGACGAGGAGGGCGATGTCGACGCCAAGCTCGAGATGTACGCGAATGCCATGAACATCATGGACCAGAACCCGCCCTTCTACGTCGTGGCCTTCACGAAGCACAACGCGATGGCCGCGAACGAGCTGATGGGTCACATGGAGGAGGTGCGCGGGTTCACCGAGGAGGGCACCTGGGACCTCTTCTGGCTGGACAAGTAGTCCGCCAGACGGGTGTAGGAGCGCTGAAAACCGACAGCAGCCTGCGGGGCAACGATGTGGAAATACGTCGCCCGCAGGCTGCTGCTCGGGATCCCGACCCTGATCGGGATCTCGCTCATCATCTTCGCCTCGATCCGCATCATCCCCGGCGACCCCACCCAGATCGAGGACGAGACAGCCGGGTTCGTCTTCACCGAGGAGGAGCGCCAGCGGCTGCGTGAGATCCTGGGCATCGACCGCCCCCTGCATATCCAGTACCTCACCTGGATGGGCGGATTGGCGCGCGGCGACCTCGGAACCTCGTTCGTCGCCAAGACGCCGGTGATCGAGATCATCCGCCACCGCGGCCCGGTCAGCGCCCAGATCGGCATCATGGCGATCGCCGTCGGCTGGCTGATGGGCGTCCCCTTAGGGATCTACGGCGCGGTCAGACAGAACTCGATAGGCGACTACATATCGAGGTTCTTCGCGGTGCTGCTGCTCGCCATGCCCGCGTTCCTGATGGGGCTGTTGATCATCATCATCGCGGTGATCTGGTTCGCGTGGCGGCCGCCGCTGATCTACACGCATCTCTGGACGGATCCGTGGTCGAACTTCCAGATGACGATCGGTCCCGCCCTCGTCATGGGGGTGAACCTCGGCGCGGTCTTCGCACGCGTGACCCGCTCCTCCGTGCTCGACATCCTCTCGAGCGAGTACGTGCGCACGGCGCGCGCGAAGGGGCTGACCGAGCAACGCGTGCTGATGGGGCACGTGCTGCGCAACTCCGTGATCCCGGTCGTGACGATCTCCGGGCTCGCGCTCGGCGGGTTGATCGGCGGCGCCGTCGCGGTCGAGCAAGCCTTCTCGGTGCCGGGCATCGGCCTCTCGCTGATCGTCGCCGTGCAGTCCAGCGACTGGCCGCTGATCCAGAGCCTGGTCTTCCTCTACGGCGTCTCGTTCATCGTCGTGAACATCATCATCGACATCTCCTACGTCTTCATCGACCCGCGCATCCGCACCGGTTGACCGCGCGCCGGACGCAATCGCACCAGCGCACCGAGCGCAGGAAGGAACCGCCGTGCGCGCACTGAGCATCGTCGGGGAACGAGCGATCGAGGTCGTCGACAAGCCGGATCCGGAGCCGGGGCCCGGCGAACTGCTGATCGCAATGCAGGCCTCGGCGATCTGCGGCAGCGACCTGCACATCTACCGCAACCCGCGCCCCGCCTTCATCGACAACGCGATCACCCCCGGCCACGAGGGCTGCGGGGTCGTCGCCGCCGTCGGCGAGGGCGTCGAGGGCTGGGCGGTCGGCGACCGGGCCGTCGTCTACTTCCGCCGCACCTGCGGCAAGTGTCGCTACTGCATCACGGGCAACAACCACGTCTGCCCGAACATCCGGCCCGGCTACGGCTTCGCCGCCGGCGGCTCCGACGCCGAGTTCATGACCTCCGACGCGAGCGCAACCATGCGCCTGCCGGACGACCTCAACTACCGGGAGGGCAGCATCCTCGCCTGCCAGGGCGGCACCGCCTTCGCGCCGCTCGTGCGGCTCGGCGCGGGCGGCCTCGACCGCATCGCCGTCTCCGGCCTCGGTCCCGTAGGCCTGCTGGCCACGCAGTTCGCGATCGCGATGGGCGCCGAGGTGATCGGCATCGACCCCGTCGAGAGCCGCCGCAACCTCGCCTCCGAGCTCGGCGCCTTCGCCACGCTCGACCCGACCGCGGGCGAGATCGGCGCTGCGATCAAGGCGCGCTGGCCGGACGGCGCCGACAAGCTCGTCGAGACCTCGGGGGCGACACCGGCCCACGAGGCGATCAGCAGCATCGTGCGGCCGCTGGGCACGGTGGCGCTGGTCGGGCTCGGCAACCCGATCTTCCAGACCTCGCTCAACGAGATCACGCGCTGGGAGATCACCGTCTTCGGCTCCACCATCTACCCGATGAGCCAGTGGGACACCCTCTGCGACTTCGTCCGCCGCAAGCAGATCGACCTCGATGCCGTGGTCAGCGAGGACCTGAGCCTCGAGGAGGGTGCGCGCGGCTTCCAGCTCGCCGACGACGCCGCGAGCGGCAAGATCTGCTTCCACTTCGATCGCTGAGCGCACGGTGAGACTGCTCGTCACCGGCGGCAGCGGCCGCCTCGGACGCTGGGTCGTCGAGGAGCTGCGCGGCGACCATGAGGTCGTCGTCGCCGGCCTCGAGGAGACGCCGCCCCCGGACGCCCTGCGCCCCGGCGTGCGCTACGAGCAGGCCGACCTCAACGACGCCGATGCGGTCGCGCGCGTGGCCGAGGGCGTCGAGGCGATCGTGCACCTCGCGGCCATCCCCTCGCCGATCGGGCGCGAGCCGGAGCATGTCTTCGCCAACAACATGATCAGCACCTTCAACGTCGTCGAGGCGGCGATCCGCCGGGACGCGCGGAAGGTGATCTACAGCAGCAGCGGCTCCGCGCTCGGTTTCGCTTTCCGCTTCCGCGAGATGGTCCCGGACTACATGCCGATGGACGAGGAGCACCCGCTGCGGCCGCAGGACGCCTACGGGCTCTCCAAGTGGCTCGGCGAGGAGATCCTCGAGGCGGCAACGCGCCGCACGGGCATACGCACCATCGTGCTGCGGCCGACCAGCGTGGTCGGTCCCGGGGACTACGCCGAGCGCGTGCCGCGCATGCTCGACCACGCCGCGGGCGCGGGCATCTTCGCCTACGTCGACGCGCGCGACTTCGCCCGCGCCGTGCGGGCCGCCCTCGAGGACACCGAGATCGAGCACGACCGCTTCTTCATCACCGCCGACGACGCGATGAGCCGCGAGCCACTCGCCGTGGCCTTCCCGCGCCGCTTCCCCGGGAGCGAGGCCGCCTGCGCCGGCCTCACCGGGACCGAGGGCCCGATCAGCTGCGCGAAGGCGAAGCGCATGCTCGGCTACCGCCCCCGGC
>VXOS01000036.1:12505-13290 GCA_009839925.1 Chloroflexota bacterium | reverse complement strand
CCCCCCCCCCACCAATTTTTTTAATTATCCGGCGCCCCCCCACATCTACCCGCGTAAGATCCTCGGCAGCGGCAGATGGGTAAAAGAGACCCCCCCTGGCGGGAGAGGGTGGGGGTGTGGGGGACGCGCCGCGCCGGCGCGGATCAGGCAGGGCGGGCGGCGGGCCTCAAGCGACCCGCTACGAGCAGTAGGGCGTGAACAGCTCCGAGGCCGCACGCACGCGGCGTACGAGCGTCGCGTGGCTTGCGTGCTCGGCGAGCTCGGGACCGACGCCGGCCAGCAGCTCGGACACGGCCTCGAGGCTGCCGCACTGCGCCCAGTAGGACGTGCGCAGCAGCTCGGCGAACTCCGCCGCTGCGGCGGTCTGGCGGAAGTGCGGGGTGGCCGCCGTGATGTCGGCGGCGATCGCGGCCACCGTGATCGCGGCCTCGACCTCGACCGGGCGGCCGCTCGAGGGGTTGAGCCAGCGCAGCCGGGCGGTCGCCAGCGCGGAGTCCGGGGCGGCGCCCTCCTCCAGGCGCAGCTCGTAGAGGGCGGTGACGTCGCGCGCGAAGCCGGGCTCGCCGAAGTCGAGCGAGTCGTCGCGGAAGTCCTCATCGGAGACGGCGCGGTTCTCGTAGCCGATCAGCCGGTACTTGCGGACCGTGTCCGGATTGAACTCCAGCTGGATGCGGGCGTGGGGGGGCGGGGCGGGGGAGACCCCCCCCCCCCCCCCCACCGCGCCCCCAAAAAAATAATAAAAAAAAACAACCCAACACACCGAAAAAAGGGGGTTGATTGGCAGT
>VXOS01000036.1:0-12495 GCA_009839925.1 Chloroflexota bacterium | reverse complement strand
GGTGTTGTGGTCCTCGCGTGTGTTGTGTGGTGGGGTTGTTTTTTTTTTTTTTTTCTGAGGGGGGGGGGGGGGGGGGGGGGTGGTGTCCCCCCCCCCCCCCGCGGCGCTCTCCCCCAGGAACCGGTCGGCGGCCACGAGGTCGGCGAGGTAGTGGTAGGTGCCGTTGCCGCGGTTGGCGAGCGCCTCCAGCAGCACATCGTTGTAGTTGCCGCTGATGCCGACGCCGATCGCGGTGAGGGTGGCGTTGCGCTGCGCCTGCACGTCAACCAGCTTCAGGATCGACCCGGGGCCGGTGGCGCCGACGTTGGCGACACCGTCCGAGAGCAGGACGATGCGGACCTGCCGGCCGCGCTCGAGCTCTGCCGCGGCGAGCCGGTAGGCGAGGCGCAGACCCTCTTCGGCGTAGGTGCTGCCGCCCGCCGTGAGCGCCCGCGCGGCGCTCACGATCTCCACCCCACCAGCTCCGTCGGCGAAATCGCTGACCACGCTGGCGCGCGATCCGTAGCTGACGAGGGCCGCGCGATCCGCCGTGGTCATCATCCCGGCGAGGCCGACGATGACCTCGGCGGCCACGCCGATCCGGTTGTCCGCCCCCATCGAGCCGGAGACGTCGACGACGAAGATCAGCGAGACGGGGGCGCGCTCCTCCGGGGGCGCGGGGTTGCTGACGCCGACGCGCAGCAGCACGTAGCCATCCGGCCCGAAGGGCGAGGGCGCGGCGTCGAGGTGTAGCCCGAGGGCGCCCTCGGCGGCGGGGTAGTCCTGCGGGAGGCTGTTCACGAACTCCTCGACCCGCACCGCCTCGGGCGGCGGCAGCGCGTGCTGGCCGAGGTAGAGCGCGAGGATCTCGTAGGAGGCGGTGTCGCCGTCGAGGGCGAACGTCGAGAGCGGATCTTCGTCGGCGTCGATGAACGGGTTGACGCCGTGGCCCTGGAAGTACATCAGGGGCAGCGGACGATCGTTGGGGTTGGCCGAACCGCCGGCCTCGGGCGGGATCGCGATCGACGCCTGATCGGCCGCTGGGGCCGCAGCCGGCGCCGTGTGGCCCTCGCTACTGGCCGCCGGGGCCGCCTCGAACTCGTCCTCGCCGCAGGCGATCAGCGCGAGGCCGGCCGCGAGCGCTGCCGCGGCGAGCGCCCCGGACACGACACGCCCCGCGGTGCGCCCGGTCGTCGCGAGCCTCGCGACCGTCGACGCGACGAGGGCTGCGAGGGACAGGACGATGCCGACTGCGAGGATCAGTGCTCTCATCTGGCGCCTCCCGGGGTGCGGATCCCGAGCGGACCAGTGCGGAGCACCCGCCCGCCGAAGCCGCGCTTATCGGTACGTACGTCCGGGGGCGGCGATTTGTTCCCGACGCCCGCGCAGGCGAGCCGCCGGAACACCCGAAGGCGGATCCGGCCCCCTCTCCCCGCCGAGGGAGAGGGCGGGGGTGAGGGGGCGCCGCGCGCCAGCGCGGCCAGCGAGGGCGCAACGACCCATCGAGGCGGCAGTACCGCTGACGAGCCTGGATTCCGGCTTTCGCCGGAATGACGAAAAGGAACGCCGGAATGACGGAAGAGGCGGAGTCCGGCTCCCTCGGAGTCCCCCCTCACCCTAACCCTCTCCCGCCGGGGAGAGGGGATCGGAGGGGCGCCCCCGGAGGTTCCGAGGGGCGGCGCTACGCCTCGGAGGCGGCCTCGGGGAGGGCGGCGGCGACGGCCTCGACGGTGCGCTCGATCAGCGCCTCGTCGTGGGCGAGGGAGACGAACCAGGCCTCGAACTGCGAGGGCGGGAGCATGACGCCACGGTCGAGCAGCGCGCGGTGGAAGCGCGCGAAGCGCTCCGTGTCGCTCTCCGCAGCTTCCGCGTAGTCGCGGGGCGCCTCGGGGCGGAAGAAGCCGGTCAGCGCCGATCCGACGCGGGCGACGGCGAACGGCACGCCGGACGCCCTCGCCGCCTCGGCGACGCCGTCCTCGAGCTGCGCGCCGAGCGCCTCGAGGCGCGCGTAGGCGGCCTCATCCTGTTGCACAGTGCGCAACGTCGCGAGGCCGGCGGCCGTCGCCAGCGGGTTGCCAGAGAGCGTGCCGGCCTGGTAGACGCCGCCGGCCGGGGCCATCTGCTCGAGCAGCTCGCGCGGTCCGCCGTAGGCGCCGACGGGCAGGCCGCCGCCGATCACCTTGCCGAGCGTGGTGAGGTCCGGCCGCACGCCGTAGCGGCCCTGCGCGCCGGACCAGCCGACGCGGAAGCCGGTGATCACCTCGTCGAAGACGAGCAGCGCGCCGTGCGCGTCGCAGAGGCTGCGCAGGCCCTCGAGGAAGCCGGCGCGCGGCGGGACGACGCCCATGTTGCCGGCGACGGGCTCGACGATGACGGCGGCGACGGCGTCCGGGTGCGCCTCGAAGATCGCCTCGACTACGGAGGCGTCGTTGTAGGGGGCGAGCAGGGTCTGCGCGGCGAAGGCGGCGGGCACGCCGGGCGAGTCCGGCAGCCCGAGGGTCGCGACGCCCGAGCCGGCGGCGGCGAGCAGACCGTCCGAGTGGCCGTGATAGCCGCCCTCGAACTTCACGATCAGGTCCCGCCCGGTAGCCGCGCGGGCGAGCCGCAGCGCGCTCATCACCGCCTCGGTCCCGGAGTTGACGAAGCGCACCATCTCCACCGAGGGCAGCGCCTCGACGATCAGCTCGGCCAGCTCCAGCTCGGCCTCGGTCGGCGCGCCGAACGAGGTGCCGCGCGCCGCCGCCTGCCCCACCGCCTCGACGACGGACGGGTGGGCGTGGCCGAGGATCAGCGGCCCGAACGAGCCGAGGTAGTCGATGTACTCGTTGCCGTCGGCGTCCGTGACAATCGCGCCCGCGCCGCGGTCGAGCACGACGGGGTCGCCGCCGACGGCGCGGTAGGCGCGGGCCGGCGAGTTGACGCCGCCTGGAAGCACCGCCCGCGCCCGCTGCATCAGCGCGCGCGAGCGTTCCAGCGAGCGGCCGCCCGCCTCGGCGCTCACGAGGCGACCGCGCTTGGCAGCGGGACGCCAAGCGCCTCGGCCAGCTCGTGCAGCGTGTCAATCGCGAGGGCGGGCGTCGGGTAGTCCTCGGCCAGCTCGGCGTCCTCGCTGCGGCGCACCCAGGCGACGGGGAGCCCGGCGTTGTCGGCGCCCAGCACGTCGGCCTGCGGGGAGTCGCCGACGTAGAGCACCTCCGCGGGGCCGCAGCCGAGGCGGCGGCAGGTCTCGTCGAAGACCTCGCGATGCGGCTTGTAGGTGCGCAGCGACTCGGAGGTCTGGATCACGGAGAGGCGCAGGCGGTTGTGCGAAACCGCGCTCTGCAGAAAGTCCTCGTCGGCGTTCGAGAGCAGGGCGAGGCGGTAGCCCGCGGCATCGAGGGCGTCGAGCACGTCGCGCGTACCGGGGTAGGCGGGCGCATGGCTCAGCACCTCGCGGAAGTGGTCCGCGCCGGCGGCCGGGTCGCCCTCGAGGCCCTGGTCCTCGAAGACCCAGGCGAACTGCCGCCGCCAGATCTCCCAGGTGGTGATGAACTCGGGCACGGGGCCGTCGAGCATGTACGCGCGGTCCGGCTTGCCCTCGTCGTCGACGCGGTCGCCCCAGGGGCTGACGCTGTTCCAGGCCTTCTCGAAGCCCTTCGCGGTCTCCTCGAAGTCCTCGACGGCGAGGCCCTGCCGGTCCAGCGCCTCGCGCAGCGCCGCGCGGAAGTCCCAGTCGAAGAGCGTGCCGTAGCCGTCGAAGGCCACGGCGCGGATCGCCCCGGGGTCGAGGGCAGGCGCAGCGAAGGCGCCGTCGTCGCTCGTCACCGCGTCTCGCGTAGCCAGCGCGCCGCCTCCTTCGCGTGGTACGTGAGCAGGATGTCGGCGCCGGCGCGGCGGATCGAGGTCAGCGCCTCGAGGATGGCGCCGCGCTCGTCGATCCAGCCATTGGCCGCTGCCGCCTTCAGCATCGCGTACTCGCCGGAGACGTTGTACGCCGCGAGCGGCAGTTCGGTCGAGTCCCGCACCGCGCGGACCACGTCGAGGTAGGCGAGCGCGGGCTTGACCATCACGATGTCGGCCTGCTCCGCGATGTCGATCGCGACCTCGCGGACGGCCTCGCGCACGTTGGGCGGGTCCATCTGGTAGCCGCGGCGGTCGCCGAACTGCGGGGCGGAGTCGGCGGCCTCGCGGAAGGGGCCGTAGAAGGCGGACGCGTACTTCGCGCTGTAGGCCATGATCGGCAGCTCCGCGAAGCCGGACTCGTCGAGCGCCCCGCGGATCGCGGCGACGCGCCCGTCCATCATGTCCGAGGGCGCGACCATGTCCACGCCCGCCTCGGCGAGCGAGACCGAGGTCTGGGCGAGGAGTTCGATCGCGGCGTCGTTCTCCACCTCGCCGCGTGCGCTGATCGGGCCGCAGTGACCGTGGTCGGTGTACTCGCAGAGGCAGACGTCGGCGATCACGGCCAGCGAGGGGTCGGCCTGCTTGAGCGCCGCGATGGCTCGCTGCGTGATGCCGTCGCCGGCCCAGGCGCCGCTGCCCTCGGCATCCTTGTAGTCGGGCACGCCGAAGAGGAGCACGGCGCGCACGCCGAGCTCGTGCAGCTCGGCGGCCTCGGCGGCGAGCATGTCGGTCGAGAGCCGCGCCTGCCCGGGCATCGACTCGATCGGCTCGCGCAAGCCGTGGCCCTCGGTGACGAAGAGCGGGTAGACGAAGGAGGCGGGGTCGAGTCGCGTCTCGCGCACGAGCCCGCGCAGCGCCTCGGAGCTGCGCAGCCGCCTCGTGCGCGCGAAGTCCCGCGTGCGTGTCGCGATGGTCATGGGGCAGCCTCCTCTGAGGTGGCGGTGGGGGCGCGCAAGCGAAGCTACTCCCACCGCGTAGCGATGTAGGCCGCCATGGTGATGCCGATAGTCAGGATTGCTGGGGCTATGAAGTAGTCCACCTGGAGCTGGATGACTTGGACCGCGCTTGGGCTGCGGGCGGACTCCAGCACACCCTGTGCATTTGTCCACTGCACGAACAGGGCGATGATGGCGATCCCGCCGATCACGGCCCTCAGCAGGCCTAGCGGAAAACCCTTCTTTTGCTGGCTCTCCTCCCCGTCAATTCCGGTCTCGCCGTCTTCTGACATCTTGCCTCCTCACGGTCTTCGCCGTTCGCCACCGGGCACCGACTAGGTCTAACTCCGAGGGTATGCCGACTCCTCGGTCGGCTCAGAACTCTCGTCGGACCAGATCGCTTGCGGCTTCTTCGGCGGGGTGACACCTGCATACTTGATCATCTCGCCACGCCCAACCATAAGCTCGTTGCCCGTCGCCTTGTCGCGAATGACATGGAACTCCTTCAGCGTCCAATTCGTTACTGACTTCACACCAACAGGGTCATAGCCTTCCCGGATCCACTCCCACTCGTGCTTCTTCGGGTCGAGGAGGTCGGCCTTCCACTGAGACCAGCCTTCGCCGCCAGATGACTGAAAGTCTCTCGGCCTCACGACTACGTTGAAGCGTGGTGAGGCACGGGATTGGTCGATCTGCAGGACTTCGAGCTCAACGCCAAAGAACCCGACTTCCTCTGGGGTCTGGCTGTTCAGCAACTCGATGGCCTTACGGTGCTCATCCCTAATCCTCCGCGCGACCCAGATGACAATGCTGGCTTCGAGTCCCGCGGTGTAGATCAGGAGTCGACCCAGATGATCGGGGTCGGAGTCTCCGAGTTGGTTCTCGATGATTAGTGTGCGCCCGGACCGCTCTTCCCTGCCATAGAGGTCTACCGCTAGATTTCCGACAGGCTTCTCGCGCTCCGTGATCTCTACCTTCAGGCCAAGCGCCTTCTCGAGCACGCTGATGTGCTTCTGGAGCCACGGGGTGAAGTTCTTCGCCTCATCGGGCCAGAACGTCCGTGGATCCTTCGCGCTGAGCGTTCCGAAGTCGGGTTCCGTAGCCATCACGCCTCCCCCGCCGCATATCCTCGCAGCGCAGCCACGAGGGCGTCGACCGAGGCGTGGCTGGCGACGACCTGGGGCGGCAGGCCGGCCTCGGACGCGGCCTCGGCGGTTTGCGGGCCGATGCAGGCGATGATGGCGCCGCGCAGCGCCTCGAGGTCGCCGCCGAGCAGCGTGGCGAGGTTGCGCACCGTCGAGGAGGAGGTGAACGTCACCGCCTCGATCTCGCCGGCGCGGAGGGCGGCCAGCACCTCGGGCGGCGGGTCGGCGGGCGGGGCCGCGAGGTAGAGCGTGACCTCGTCCACCGAGGCGCCCGCTTCGCGCAGGCGCTCGACCAGCGCCGGGTCGGCCCGCTCGGCGCGCGGCGCCAGCACGCGCGCACCCTCGACGCCCCGCTCCAGCAGCGCGTCCGCGACGCCCGTGCCGCTTGCACGCGACGGCAGCAGGTCGGCGGACAGCCCGCGCGCCTCGAGGGCGCGCGCCGTCGCCACGCCGACGGCGGCGATGCTCGAGCCCGCGAAGAGTCGCGCATCCCCGCCCGCCTCGCGCACGAGGTCAAACCAGGCCTCGACGGCGTTGCCGGAGGTGAAGGCGACCCAGTCGTAGTCGCCCGCGCGCAGGGCCTCGATGGCGGCGCGTACGGCCTCCGGGTCGGCGCGGCGGGCGATCTCGATCGCGGGCAGGAGTACGGGCTCGGCGCCCTCGGCGCGCAGCGCCTCGGCGAGGCTCGAGGCCTGCCGGCGCGTGCGCGTGACCAGCACGCGCCAGCCCGCCAGCGGGCGGCGCAGCACCGGCGCGAGGCGGTCGTGGAGCGCGACGACCTCGCCGACGACGAGCAGCGCCGGAGGCTGCACCCCGGCCTCGCGCGCCGCCTCGGCAATGCAGTCCAGCGGCGCCTCAACCACGCGCTGGCGCGGCGTCGTCGCCTCGACGATCAGCGCGCTCGGCGTCCGAGGCGGGCGACCGCCCTCGATCAGCGCGCGGGCGATGCCGTCGAGGCGGCCGACGCCCATCAGCACGACGAGCGTGTCGACCGCCGTCGCCAGCTCGGCCCAGCGCACCTGCGCGGCGGGCTTGGTGGGGTCCTCGTGGCCGGTGACGACCGCGAAGCTGGCCGCGACGCCGCGGTGGGTGACCGGGATGCCGGCCGCCGCCACCCCGCCGATCGCCGAGGTCACGCCCGGCACGACGGTCGCCTCGAGGCCCGCGTCGGCAAGCGCCTCCAGCTCCTCACCGCCGCGACCGAAGACGAAGGGGTCGCCGCCCTTGAGGCGCACGACGCGCCTGCCGGCGCGGGCCTGGGCGACGAGCGCGGCGTTGATCTCGTCCTGCGTCATCGCCGAGCCGCCCGGCGCCTTGCCCGCGTTGATCAGCTCCGCCTCGGGCGCGCACTCCGCGAGCAGCTCGACCGGGGCGAGGCGGTCGTAGAGCACGACCTCGGCCCCTCGCAGCGCCTCGAGGCCGCCCTGGGTCACAAGACCCGGGTCGCCGGGCCCCGCGCCGATGAGCCAGACGTGGCCGGCCTCGCCACGCGCGCTCATTGCGCGCCGCCCTCGGGCGCGCCTACGCCGAGCTGCGCCGCGAGGCCACGGCCGAGCGCCTCGGCCTCGTCCGCCGGTCCGGCGGCATCGCCGAAGCTGGCCTGCTCGCCCGTTTCGTCGCCGATCATCGCGCGCAGCGCGAGCAGGCCGTCCGTGATCTGCGCGTAGGCCCCGACGGGCACGCTGCAGCCGCTGCCCAGCTCGGCGAGGACGCCGCGCTCGGCCTCGACAGCCGCGCGCGTGGCCGTGTCGTCGATGCCCGCCAGCAGGTCGCGCGTGGCCGCGTCGTCGCTGCGGCACTGCACGGCGAGCGCGCCCTGGCCGGGCGAGGGGAGGAACTCCATCGGCTCGAACAGCTGCGTCGCCTCCCCGAGCCGCCCGAGGCGCGCGAGGCCGGCCGCCGCGAGCACGACGGCGTCGTACTCGCCGCTCTCCACCTTGCCGAGGCGCGTGTCGACGTTGCCGCGGATCGGGGCGACCTCGATATCCGGGCGCAGCGCGCGTAGCAGCAGCGCCCGCCGCCGCGAGCCGCTGCCGACGCGCGCCCCCGAAGGCAGATCGGCGAGCCGCCGCCCGCCCGAGGCGACGAGCACGTCGCGCGCGTCGCCGCGCGGCAGGATCGCGGCCAGCGTCAGCTCCTCGATGGCGGCGGTGGGCACGTCCTTGAGCGAGTGCACTGCGATCTCCGCCCGCCCGTCGAGCAGCGCCTGCTCGACCGCGCGCACGAAGACGCCGCGCCCGCCGATCTCCGTGAGCGGTGAGCTGCGGTCGATGTCGCCCTCGGTGCGGACGCGCACGAGCTCGATCTCGATACCGGGGTGGCGGTCGCGGAGGGCGGCGGCGACGAGCTCGCTCTGCGCGAGCGCCAGGCGCGAGCCGCGCGTGGCGAGGCGCAGCCGGGTCAAGGCGCCGCTGGCGGGTCCGCCGGCTCGTCGAGGCGGAAGAGATGCCGGACCGCGTCCACGTAGACATCGCGGTCGCCGCGCTCGCGCAGGGCGGCGATCGGGTCGTGCAGGATGCGCCGCACGAGCGCCTTCGTCATCGCCTCGACGCGCTCGCGCTCGCCCTCGTCGAGGTCCAGCCGCCGCAGCGTGCGCTCCAGCTCGCCTTGGCGCAGCTGCTCGGCGCGCTCGCTGAGCGCGGCGATCGTGGGGGCGACCTGGAGGTGCTCCCACCACTCGAGGAAGCGCCCCGTCTCCTCCTCGACGAGCCGCTCGACGGCTTGCACCTCGGCGGCGCGGGCGTGCGCGTGCGTGGCGGCGATCTCCTGCAGGTCGTCGATGTCGCGATAGGTCACGCCGGGGATGGCGGCGATGCCGGGGTCGCAGGCGCGCGGCACGCCGATGTCGATGATCAGCTGCGGCGCGCCCTCGCGGCGCACGAGCGCGCCGGCGACACGGCCGCTATTGAGCACGGGCTCCGGCGCATCGGTGGCTGCGATCACCACGTCCGCCGCGGATAGCTCGGCGCCGAGGCTCCCGTACGGCACGCTGCGCCCGCCCAGCTCCTCGGCGAGCGCCTCCGCCCGCGACTCGGTGCGGTTGCTGACGGCAATCGAGCCGATGCCGTGGTCGACAAGCGAAGCGGCGGCCAGCCTCCCCGCCTCGCCGGCCCCGACGACGAGCACGGCCGCGCCGGCCGGGTCGGCGGTAAGCTCACGCGCCTGCTGCGCGGCGATCGAGGAGATCGAGAGCGCGCCGTGTCCGATCGCGGTTTCGGTGCGAGCCCGGCGCCCGAGCCGGATCGCCGTGTGGAAGAGCCGCGACAGCAGCGCCGTGTCGGCCCCCGCCGCGACCGTGGCCGCGAACGAGGACCTCACCTGCCCGAGGATCTCGGACTCGCCGATCACCATCGAGTCGATGCCCGCGGCGACGGCGTAGAGGTGGCTGACCGCCTCGGCGTCACGGCGCGGCAACAGGTAGCGCTCGGCGAGCTCCGGATCGGCCCCGGCGGCCTCGCAGAGGAAGCCCGCAAGCTCGCCGGGCTCGTGCTCGCCGGGCACGTAGAGCTCGAGGCGGTTGCAGGTGGCGACGATCGCGCCCGAGCCGAAGCGCTCGGCCACCTCGTGGCGGACGTCCGGCAGCGCCTCGCCGCTGATCGCGAAGCGCTCGCGCACGGAGAGCGGTGCGTTGCGGTGGCTGACGCCGACCATCGTGAGCATCGCGGCCTGACCCTCGCTCCGCTCGTTCGTCATGCAGGCTGCCCCTGCCACTCCGGGATCGCGAGCGGCCGGTCGAGGCCGAGCGAGGCGACGAGGCGCGCGCGCGCTGCCTCGTAGTCGCCCGCGCGCAGCAGCGATCGCAGCTCGTCGTCGATGGCGGCCTGCCAGGCATCGTTGCTGATGCGGTTCGGGCAGGCCTCGCAGAGCAGTGGGGGAGGCGGGCGCGTGCGGTCGCAGCTCGCGGCGCACTCGTGGTCGCGCTCGCGCGCCCGCACGCGCACCTCGGCCAGCAGATCGCCGAGCGCCGTCACCTCGTCGCTCAGGAACTCCTCGAGGCGCTCGCGCAGCCAGCGCGCCAGCGCCGGGCTCGCGCCGCCCGTCGAGGCGGCGAGGGCGATGCGCCCGCGCTTCGCGAGCGAGGGCAGGATGAAGTCGCAGTTGGCCGCGTCATCGGCGGCGTTGACCCAGATGCCGAGCTCGCGCGCCTCGGCGGCGATGCCGGCATTCACGGCGCCGTCGTCGGTGGCGATCATCACGACCTCGAAACCGCGCACGTCGCCCGCCTCGTAGACGCGGGGGCGCCACGTCGCGCAGCCGCGATCGACGACCTCGCGCACGGCCGAGATCAGCTCGGGCGCGACGATGGTTACGTCCGCGCCGGCGTCGACGAGCTTGCCGAGCTTCTCGTCAGCGACGCGGCCACCGCCCACCAGTAGCACGCGCCGGCCTTCCATCTCCACGAAGATCGGGTAGTAGCCCACGCTAGTCTTGCCCATCGTCGTAGGCGGCGCTGACACCGAGCAGCACGCGGTCGGCGAGCCCGCCGATGCGTTCCCGGGCGTCGGCGGCCTCGCGCGCGTCCATGCGGTTGCGCTCCGCCATCTGCTTCGCGGTCTCGTCGAGCGAGCGGCGGAAGAACGTGAACGCTTCCATCGCCCGCAGCAGCGGCGTGTCGCGCTCGACCAGCAGCTCGCCGTAGTGCCGGCCGATCTCGTCGACCTCGTTCTCGATCTCGGCGCGCGGGCGCCGCCCAGCGATGTACTCGCCGACCAGCTCGACGAGGCGGCGCCCGAGGGGGCGCAGCGCCTCCCGCTCGGACTCCTCGATCTCCTGGTACCAGCTCGTCCCGCCGCGTCCGGCGTGCAGCTTGCGGCGGATCTGCGTGACGGCCGCGCTGCGGAGGTCGCCCGCGGGGCCCTCGCGTGTCAGCGAAAGCAGATCCTCCTCGGCGAAACGACGGTGACCTCCGGGCGTGCGGAAGCAGCGAATCTGGCCCGAGTCCGCCCAGCGGCGCACGGTCGACTGATTGACACCGAGGATTTCACAGGCTCGGCCGAGGTTGACCCAGTTCGGCCCGGATCGCTGTCCGGAGCGCGCTGCTGCGTCCTGGTTCGATACCACGCAAATCTACCCATCTAGTGCGAAGACCTGAGAGTTTTTTGCTTCGGCGACCGTAGGGTAGCAACGATGCATGGTAGGTACGAACGCCTGCCCACCGCGCCGGGAAGGTTTGCGCAGGTTCGGAGCGCCCTCGGCGGTTCCGTCCTGCCTACTCGCGATGGTCCTTGCGCCCTCGCCGCAGGCCGCGACGCACCGCCTCGCCGCCGTAGCGCCCGCGGATCGCGTCGATCGTGCGATCGACGCTGGCGGCGCGTTGCGTCTCCCCGTCGTCGAAGCCGAGTTGCACCGCGTCCTCGACGAGGTTCGTGGCGCCGAGGCCGATCAGCCGCACGGGCCGCAGCCGCTCGCGCGCGAGCAGCTCGTCGAGCAGCGCGACGCCGACGCCGGCGAGCTCGTCGGTCAGCTGCACGGGCTGCGCGACCGTGCGGCTGCGCGTCAGCGTCGTGAAGTCCGACCAGCGTAGCTTGAGCGTGACCGTGCGCGCGCGGCGGCTCTGCCGCCGCAGGTCGGCGCCGACCCGCTCGGCGTGCGCGCGCAGCGTGCGGCGCAGCTCCTCGAGGTCGATGACGTCGTCCTCGAAGGTGACTTCGCGCGAGATCGAGCGCGCGCCGCGGCGGCCGTCGCCGACCGGGGTCGCGTCGACGCCTCGCGCGCGGTCGGCGAGCAGCAGTCCGGCCTTGCCGAAGCGGCGCTCCAGCCAGCGCGGGTCGAGCGCCGCCGCGTCGCCGATCGTGCGCACCTCGAGCGCCGTGAGCTGCTCGCCGAGGCGCGGGCCGACCAGCGGCAGATCGCGCAGCGGGAGCGGCGCGAGGAACTCCGCATCTTCGCCCGGGGGCACCACGAGCAGCCCGTCCGGCTTCGCGCGATCGCTGCCGACCTTGGCGGTGGTGCGCGAGCCGGCGATGCAGGCGGAGACCGGCAGGTCCAGCTCGTCGCGGGTGCGATCGCGGACGCGCTCGGCGGCAGCCCGCGCGCCCGTGCCGCCCTCGCCGAGGCCCGTCAGGTCCGCGTAGGCCTCGTCGATGCCGCCGGGCTCGACGATCGGGGCGCAGTCACGAAGGATCTCGTGGAAGGCCCGCGAGCAGGCGCTGTAGCGCTCGAAGTCCGGCGGGACGACGACCGCGTCGGGACAGAGCCGGAGCGCCTGCGACATCGGCTGGGCCGAGTGGCAGCCGTACTCGCGCGACTCGTAGGAGGCGCTGGCGACGACGCCGCGCCCGCCTCGCCCGCCGACGAGCACGGGCTTGCCTCGCAGCGAGGGGTCGCGCGCCCGCTCGACGGACACGAAGAAGGTGTCGAGGTCGAAGTGCGCGATGCGGCGCGGCAGCGAGCGCTCCACGGTTCAAGTCCCTGTGAGGAGCGTAACCCAGCGGCGGAGCGAGGTGGGCGTGCTCCCCGTCGCCGGCGGGCAGGCGCGTGTCTGCTGTGGGGGGCGCCGTTTCGATCGGACGCGAGGATACCTCGCAGGCCCCCACACCCCCATCCCGGACGAG